>JACDQI010000133.1 GCA_015657675.1 Devosia sp. | reverse complement strand
CGGTGACGCGGCTGCGGAAGGCGAACCAGCCGAAGACGAAGGCGAGCAGGCCCGGCACCAGCACGACCATGATCATGGCGAACCAGAACATGTCGAAGCCGAGCCAGTACCAGGGCAGTTCCTTGTAGTTGAGGAACACCATGAAATCGGGCAGCACGGGATTGGCATAGACGCCGCGCGAGCCGATCTGGCGCATCAGGTACATGCCCATGGCGTAGCCACCGAGCGCAAAGAAGGCGCCGTGGCCGAGCGAGAGAATGCCGCAATAGCCCCAGACCAGGTCGAGCGCGAGCGCCAGGATGGCGTAGCAGAGATACTTGCCGAACAGCGTTACGATATAGGTCGGCACGTGGCCGAACTCACCCGGCGCAATGAGCAGGTTGGCCGCCGGCACGGCGATCGCCACCGCCACCAGCACCGCCACAATCCAGATGGCCTTCTTGTCGAGTGCCCGGAAGAACATTTGGGTCAGCATTGAGTATCACCGGCGCTGCGCACTGCTGGACTTTCAGTCGGGTCTCCCTCCCCCTGGCGGGGAGGGGACAGGGGTGGGGGGACGGGAGCCCGCGACGTTGGGCCAAGAGCGCGACGTTGCCGCGACAGGCCTGGCTCTCCGCCCCCCCACCCGGACCCTCCCCCGCAAGGGGGGAGGAGCCCGAGAAGCTTGTGAGTCCGATTTCGAGAGCGGCCTTGCCGTGACCAGACTTGCAGCATCACTGCTCCACCGCCCGGCCCTTGAGGGCAAAGAGGCCCCGCGGGCGGCGCTGGATGAAGAGGATGATCAGCACGAGGATCAAAATCTTGGCGACCACCGCGCCGGCATAGGGCTCGAGGAACTTGTTGGCGATGCCGATCGAGAGCGCACCGACCAGTGTGCCCCAGAGATTGCCGACGCCACCAAAGACCACGACCATGAAGCTGTCGATGATGTAGTTCTGTCCCAGGTTGGGTGAGACGTTGTCGATCTGGCTCAGCGCCACGCCGGCAAGGCCGGCAATGCCCGAACCGAGGCCGAAGGTCATTGCATCCACGAAGGGCGTGCGGATACCCATGGAGCTCGCCATGCGGCGGTTCTGGGTGACGGCGCGCATGTGGAGACCGAGCTGGGTGCGCTTGAGCACAGCGAGCAAAGCGAGGAACACAGCGATGGCAAAGAGCACGATCCAGAAGCGGTTCCAGGTGATCTGCAACCCGCCCAGTTCGAACGAGCCCGACATCCAGGAGGGGTTGCCCACTTCGCGGTTGGTCGGCCCGAAGATGGTGCGGATGGTCTGTTGCAGGATCAGCGAAATGCCCCAGGTGGCGAGCAGGGTTTCCAGCGCCCGGCCATAGAGCCAGCGGATGACGCCGCGCTCGATGGCGATCCCGACCAGCGCGGTGAGGAGGAAGGCGAGTGGCAGCGCAAAGGCCAGCGACCAGTCGAATAGGCCTGGGAAATTCTGCCGGATCACTTCCTGCACGGCGTAGGTCACGT
This sequence comes from Devosia sp., assembly GCA_015657675.1. Classification (GTDB taxonomy): domain Bacteria; phylum Pseudomonadota; class Alphaproteobacteria; order Rhizobiales; family Devosiaceae; genus Devosia_A. The sequence continues at coordinate 1,963 of JACDQI010000133.1, read as the reverse complement.
AGGCGCCGATCATCACCATCTCGCCATGCGCCATGTTGATGACGCCCATCACGCCGAAGGTGATGGCGAGACCGATAGCGGCGAGCAGCAGCACCGAGCCCAGCGAGATGCCGTACCAGACGTTCTGCGCCACGCCCCAGACGGCCTGCGTGCGCCCGAGGCTGTCGATGGCATTCTGGATGACGGGCTTGAGTTCCTCGGGGGCGCCGGCGAGGGCGCCGGTGAGAATGGTCACCGCATCGCGTCCGGCATTGGCGGCAACGGTTTCGGCGGCCGCTGCCTTCTCGGTCATCGGTGCGTCGGTCTTCAGGATGATGGCGGCGCGCGCCGTCTGCATCACCGTCTTGACCTCGGGGTCGGTCTCGGCGGCGAGCGCGCCGTCCAGCAGTTCGAGATTGTCTGGGTTGGCGTCGCGCAGCACCGACTGGGCGGCGCTGAGACGCACGGCCTTGTCCGGCGAAAGCAGCGTCATCTGGCCAATGATGGTGCGCAGCGCGCGGCGCAGGCCGTTGTTGACCTTCACCTTATCGAGGTCGGCCTTGGCGATGTCGCCAAGCGCAGCGCCGGTCACCGGATCGGTTGCAGCACTGCCCTCGAGCAGCACCACCTTGCCGTCGGCCTTGGTGGCATAGAGCTCGCCTTCGATCAGCGCCTGCAGCACCGGGACGGCGCGCGGGTCGCCGGTGGCGCCAAGCGCCTTGGCGGCAGCTTCGCGGTCCTTGAAATTGCCCGGGGCGAGCGCGTTCACCAGTGGGGTCAGCGTGGCATCGGCGGTCTGGGCCTGTGCCGACACTGGAAGGAGCGATGAGAGGACAAGGGCAAGAAGGATCGCAAGGAGATTGAGTGCATTCTTTGCGGTCATTGTTGGCCTCGGCAGCAGGATTGTCGGGGGTCGGAGGCGAAGGCGGATGACCGCCTTCGCCGTGCTCAAAGAGCGTCGATTACATTGCGCCTGCGCCGCAGGTCTTGGTCTCGGTGTTGTAGTTGCCGCAGTTGATCGGAGCGGTCCAGTCGGCTTCGATCATCTTGGACTCGGGCAGGAAGTCGGACCAGGCGTCGCCCGGCACGAGTTCGCTGGCCGACACGACTTCGAACTGGCCGTCAGCCTGGATTTCACCGATCAGCACCGGCTTGGTGATGTGGTGGTTCGGGAGCATCTTGGCGATGCCGCCGGTCAGGTTCGGGGTTTCGAGGCCGATGATGGAGTCGAGCACGGCGTCGGTGTCGGTGGTGCCGGCCTTTTCGACGGCCTGGACCCAGAGGTTGAAGCCGATCACGTGGGCTTCCATCGGGTCGTTGGTGACGCGCTCGGGGTTCTTGATGAACTCACGCCATGCGGCAATGAACTCAGCATTGGCGGGATCTTCAACCGACTGGAAGTAGTTCCAGGCAGCCAGGTGGCCCACCAGCGGGGCAGTGTCGAAGCCGGCGAGTTCTTCTTCACCCACCGAGAAGGCGACGACCGGGATGTCCTCGGCCTTGATGCCCTGGTTGGCGAGTTCCTTGTAGAACGGCACGTTGGCGTCGCCGTTGATGGTCGAGACCACGGCGGTCTTCTTGCCGGCCGAACCGAACGCCTTGATGTCCGAAACGATCGTCTGCCAGTCCGAGTGACCGAACGGGGTGTAGTTGATCATGATGTCTTCTTTGGCGACACCCTTGTCCATGAGGTACTGCTCAAGGATCTTGTTGGTGGTCTGCGGATAGACATAGTCGGTGCCGGCGAGGACCCAGCGCTCGACGCTTTCTTCGTTCATCAGGTAGTCGACCGCGGGGATTGCCTGCTGGTTCGGAGCAGCGCCGGTGTAGAACACGTTGCGCTCGGATTCTTCACCTTCGTACTGCACGGGGTAGAAGAGGATCGAGTTCAGTTCCTTGAACACGGGCAGCACGGACTTGCGCGACACCGAGGTCCAGCAGCCGAACATCACGTCGCATTTCGACACGGTGAGGAGTTCCCGCG
>JACDQI010000001.1 GCA_015657675.1 Devosia sp. | reverse complement strand
GCTTCTTGTCATCGCAAACGCCGTTCTCAGAGACCAAACTCCCTTCAGAACCTGACAACAAAACACAGTTGCTCGGGTCAAGCCCGAGGATGACGGCGTGGTGGGGTGGCCGGGGGACAAGCATTCCCTACCGCTCCGGCCTGACCTGCTACGCGCGCTTGCGCGGGGCGTGGCGGTCGAGGGCTTCGTCGAGGGTGAAGAGCGCGACGATGGAGTCGAGCTCGCTGGCCTGACCTCGGTCTGTTCGATGGCGGCGTTGGTTTCTTCCACCAAGGCGGCATTGTGCTGGGTCATCTCATCCATCTGGTGGACGGCGACGCGCACTTCCTCGATGGCATGCGACTGGCTCTGGTTGGCGGAGGCGATGGCGTCCATCAGGCCACGGTGGCGGCGGACGCCTTCGACGATGTCGTCGAGTTTGCGTGACGCGTCGGAGACGAGCTTGCCGCCGGCTGACACTTCCTGCACGGCCTTTTCGATCAGTTCCTTGATCTCGCGCGAGGCCGTGGCGGCCGACTGTGCGAGGCGGCGCACTTCGACGGCGACGACGGCAAAGCCCTTGCCGGACTCACCGGCGCGGGCTGCTTCGACCGAGGCGTTGAGCGCCAGGAGGTTGGTCTGGAAGGCGATATCGTCGATGAGGCCGACGATACCGGCAATCTGATTGGACGACGTGCTGATCTGCTCCATGGCGCCGCTGGCGTTGCGCATCACCTCGCCGCCCTCGTCGGCATAGGTGGTGACGGAGCGCACTTCCTCGCTGGCCTCGTGGGCGCGCTTGGCATTTTCAGCGACCGTGCCGGCCAGCTGCTCCATGGCGGCAGAGGTCTGCTCGATGCTGGCCGCCTGGCGCGTTGTCCGCTCGGCGAGGTCGTTGGCGCCGGCGAGGATTTCGCCGGTGGCGGAGCGCACAGAGTGAGCGGTTTGACGCAAGCGGGTGACAATGGCCGAGAGGCGATCGGCGACGCCGTTGGTGTCATCCTTGATCTGCTGGAACTCGGGCTCGAACGGTTCGGTGATGCGGGCGGTGAGGTCGCCTTCGGCGAGCGCCTGCAGAGCCGCGCCGGTCAGCTTGACGGTGCGGGCGACCTTTTCGGCGGACTTCTGGGCCTCGGCGGCAGCGGTATCGGTAAGCTGCTGAAAGTAGACGCTGACGGCGACATCGATGTCGATCATGATCGCCTTAAAGAGTGCCGAAAGGCCATCGGCAACCTCGTCGGCGACGGCGCCGACATCGGTCTTGTCGGCGTTGAACATGCCGGCCAGGCCCTTGGGCTTGTTGCCAAGCTTTTCGACCAGCATATCGTGCAGGACGCCCTTAACGACGTTTTCGACGATGACGCCGTAGCCGCCGATATACCAGCGCGGCTCGAGGCCGATCTTGGCGTGGCGCAGGCCGATGCGGGTCGAACGCTCCATGTAGTCGGCGTCGAATTCGCCCTTGGCGATGCCGGCCCAGTGATTGGACTGCGAGCCCTTGGCGCGGTCCATCTGCGGCTTGCCGTCAAAGAAGCGGACCACGGCCGGGACAGTGGCGAGCTTGGCGTAGAAGATGCCGAGAGCTGTCTCGAGATGCCGGGTTACATGCGGCGATATCGCGGCAAGGCGCGATAACTGTTCCGCATCCAACCCAATGAAGTCCAGTCGGGTCTGAAGGTCTGCCGGCACGCTCGATTTTGTGGTCATGATCTTGGTCCTGCGGGATTCGCAGAGCAAAATATGAACAGGAAAGGTGGATGATCCCTTAAACGTGATCTGTTTCTGATCAGACTGAGGTCTTCATCTTTGGTGGTCGGCTGCAATCCAGCGCACCGTCTGGCTCCACGACCGCATGACCACAGTCGATGTCTTTATCGTATTTCTACTTAGGCGAACCCCTGAGAGTAGAGAGCCATCAGTAACGCCTGTGGCAGCGAAAAGAACATCGCCGGAAGCCAACTCCTGTACGGAATACTTGCGGCTCGGGTCCTCAATACCCATCCGGCGGGCGCGGGCGCGCTTTTCGTCGGTATCGAGGATAAGGCGGGCCTGCATCTGGCCGCCGATGCAGCGCAGCGCCGCGGCGGCTAGCACGCCCTCGGGAGCGCCGCCTGAGCCGAGGTAAATGTCGATGCCCGTCTCCTCGGTGTTGACGGCATGGATGATGCCCGCGATGTCGCCGTCCGAGATCAGTTTTATGGCGCAGCCCGTGGAGCGCAGGTCCTCGAGCAGCGGTGCATGGCGCGGGCGATCGAGCATGCAGACGGTGATTTCAGCGACGGGCACGCCCTTGGCAGCGGCGAGCGCACGAATGTTGTCGCGGGCCGAGGCATCGATATCGACGGTGTCCGGGGCATAGCCGGCGCCGATGGCGAGCTTTTGCATGTAGACGTCGGGGGCGTTGAGCAGGCCGCCGCGCTCGGCCATGGCGAGCACGCAGATCGAGTCGGGCTGGTTCTTGGCGCAGAGCGTGGTGCCTTCGAGCGGATCGACGGCGATGTCGACCTCGGGGCCGTCGCCCGCGCCGACCGTTTCGCCGATAAACAGCATGGGGGCCTCGTCGCGTTCGCCTTCACCGATGACGATGCGGCCGGAGATATGGACGCGACCGAGCTCTTCGCGCATGGCTTCGACGGCGGCGGCGTCAGCGGCCTTTTCGTCGCCCTTGCCACGCCAGCCGGCAGCGGCGATGGCAGCACGCTCGGTGACGCGCACCAGTTCGAGCACCAGGGAACGGTCCAGTGACGCCGGGTGGCGGGCGTCGTCGGTCTTGCTCAGTCTCATGTCGTCTCCCCTGCTTCCCGCAGGGGAAGCGGTTACAAGGTCTCGATGCGGATGAGCTGGGGCTCACCGACAATGAAGCCGTCGCTGGCTATCTGCGCAAGGGCCTCGCGCACCGTCGCCTCCATCGTCGAATGCGTCAGCAAGACGATCGTGCGGGTCTTGCTGCCGTCGCTGCCGGTGTCGGTAACACGCAAATCCGGACGCTGGATGACACTTTCGAGCGAGATGCCCGCGGCCCCCATGCGAGAAGCAATAGAGGCAAGCGCGCCCGGAATATCCTTGGCATTTAGTCGGATGTAATAGCCGCCCTGGTGCGCGCGCATCGGCGCCTGGCGATAGGGAATGAGTTCGGCGGTCGGGACGCCCAGCGGCGGCACCCGGTTGCCGCGGGCGATGTCGAGAATGTCCGAGAGAACTGAGGAGGCAGTGGGCGGGCCGCCGGCGCGGGCCCGGCAAGCAGCAGTTCGTGCACGTGGTCGGTTTCGAGCGCCACGGCGTTGAGCACGCCATCGACGCCGGCAATGGCCGAGGTTTTGGGCACCAAGGTGGGATGCACACGCTGTTCGATGCCATCGGCGGAGCGCTGGGCGATGCCGAGCAGCTTGATCTTGTAGCCGAGGTCGCCGGCAACCTTGATGTCGGCCTGCGAGATCGAGGTGATGCCTTCGACAAAGATCTCGTCAGGGGCGATCTCGCAGCCGAAGCAGAGTGAGGCGAGGATGGCGAGCTTGTGGGCAGTGTCGAAACCGCCGACGTCGAAGGTGGGATCGGCTTCGGCATAGCCCAGCTTCTGCGCGTCGCGAAGGCATTCTTCGAAGGAGATGCCTTCGTTGCCCATGCGGGTGAGGATGTAATTGCAGGTGCCGTTCATGATGCCATAGACGCGGGCGATGCGGGCCGAACCGAGGCCCTCGCGCAGCGTCTTGATCACCGGAATACCGCCCGCAACGGCCGCCTCGAAGCCGAGCTGGGCGCCCGATTCTTCGGCGATACGGGCCAGCGCCACGCCATGACGAGCGAGCAGCGCCTTGTTGGCGGTGACGACGGGTCGGCCGATCTCGAGCGCGGCCTTGACGGCGGCCAGCGCCGGACCGTCCTCGCCGCCGATCAGCTCGACGAACAGGTCGATGCTGTCGGACTTGGCGAGCGCGACCGGATCGTCAAACCATTCCAGTTCGGCCGTCTCGATACCACGATCGCGACTGCGCGATCGGGCGCAGACAGCAGTGACGACCAGCTTGCGGCCAAGCTTCCGCGTCAGCTCGAGGCCGTCTTTCTGGATGATGCGGACCAGTGTGGCGCCGACATTGCCCAAGCCGGCAACACCGATGCGCAATGGCGCGGCGGACTGGGTGTCGGCATGTTCCTGCATGGCCTTGAGGATGCGGGTGCGCGTATCGGAGCGAGGCTCCCTGCCCTCTCGCAGGTCAAAGACGAAAAGCGGGTCGCCCGCGATGGCCCGACCAAAACGGGTGGGCGTCCAACCACGCGCTGCAATGAAGGCTTCGACGGCCTGGCGGAAGGACTGGATATCGGACATCGGGCACTCCTGAAGGTGGCGCAGGGATAAATAGGAACAAGCCTACGCGTCAATAGGAGTGCGCTCTACAATTTGTAATGTTTTGCCGGGTTGACCGATTGTGACGACGTTGTCACAATCCACTTGTTTCAGGTGGTTTGGGGGGGAGCCAAGGTCACTTACGAGATTGATTTGGCTTTCTCTTTCGACTGGCAACGTTTTTCAAAATATACGTCCGACTCGGACAGCTTTTGGCTCAGTAGCGCGTGACTGCGGCGGGCGCGGCCGATGAGCAAACCCGTGGTCTGGCTGGCTTCCTATCCGAGGAGCGGCAATACCTTCCTGCGCAGTGTACTGAAGCAGTGCTTCGACATGAACTCGGCCAGTATCTATCGCGACGACCTGATGGGGCGACCGTCTATCGAGAACGTGGCCGGACATATCGAGCACGGCGCGGATGGCGTGCTGAACTTCGATACCCAACCGCTGCAGCTCATCAAGACCCACGAACCACCATTCGATGGTCGCCCGGCCATATACGTGCTCCGCGACGGGCGCGAAGCAGTGGTCAGCCTTTATCATTTCATGCACGAGCGTCGTCCGCTGGACGCGATCGCGGGGGGGCGTTTCGCCGTTCGGATCGTGGGCGGACCATGTGACCGCATGGCGGCCGGAGGCGCGGCCGAACACGCTGTTCCTACGCTACGAGGACCTGGTGTGCGACCTTGGCACAGGGATCGACCAGATTGCCGCGTATCTCAAAGTCGAGCCGCTCCGCCGTTCCATGCCGCCGCGCGAAGACCTGGCGAAACTCGATGGACACTGGATCCGCTCCGAAGACGCACCCCGAGCCACGCTCGATGGCGAGGCGCTCGCGCGGTTCTGGGAGGTCAACGGCGAGGTTATGCGGGCCTATGGGTATCACTGAGGCGGATGCCCCGCGCCTGAGCGCGCGTACCTGCTAATCCCACTGCCCCTCGTCCCTGGGGAAAAGCGACCAGCTCACTCGCAGGCGTTATCGGGGCCCAGTCCATGAGCCCCGACACGTGGTCAATCGCGTCCACCCTGCCCTATTTGTTGACCGCGAGCGGCACGACGTTGCCGTGGGTGGGGGCGGCGGCGAGGAACTTCTTGATGCTGCGAGCCGCCTGGCGGATGCGCTGCTCGTTTTCGACCAGGGCGAGACGGACATACTGATCGCCATACTCGCCGAAGCCAACGCCCGGAGCGACGGCCACGCCGGTCTCCTGGATCAGCAGCTTGGCGAACTCGAGCGAGCCCAGATGTGCGTACTGGTCAGGGATAGCGACCAGACGAACATGGTGGCCTTGGGTGACGGCAGGTTCCAGCCGGAGCGGGCAAAGCTCTCGACCATGACGTCGCGACGGCCTGGTAGATCTGCCGGACCTCGGCAATGACGGAATCGTCGCCGTTCAAGGCTGCAGCAGCGGCCACCTGGATCGGGGTGAAGGCACCGTAGTCGAGGTAGGACTTGACCCGCGCCAGGGCGGCGATGAGCTTTTCGTTGCCGACGGCAAAGCCGACGCGCCAGCCGGGCATCGAGTAGGTTTTCGACATCGAGGTGAACTCGACCGTGATGTCGATGGCGCCGGGCACTTCGAGCACGGACGGCGGCACTTCGCCGTCGAAATAGATCTCGGAATAGGCAAGATCGGAGAGAATGTAGATGTTGTGCGCCTTACAATAGGCGACGACTTCCTTGTAGAAGTCGAGCGTCGCCGTATAGGCGGTCGGGTTGGCCGGGTAGTTCAGCACCAGCGCGATCGGCTTGGGGATCGAGTGGCGCACGCCGCGATCGAGGGCGCGCATGAAGTCTTCGTTCGGCTCTGCCGGCATGGAGCGGACCACGCCACCCGACATGATGAAGCCGAAGGAATGGATGGGATAGGTCGGGTTGGGCACCATGACCACGTCGCCGGGCGCGGTGATGGCCGAGGCCATGTTGGCAAAGCCTTCCTTGGAGCCGAGCGTGGCGACGACCTGGGTGTCAGGGTTCAGCTTTACGCCGAAACGGCGACCGTAATAGCTCGCCTGAGCCTTGCGCAGGCCAGGAATGCCGCGTGAGGATGAGTAGCGGTGGGTGCGCGGGTCCTTCACGGCTTCATTGAGCTTGTCGACGATATGCTGCGGCGTCGGCATGTCGGGGTTGCCCATGCCCAGGTCGATGATGTCGACGCCATTGGCG
>JACDQI010000132.1 GCA_015657675.1 Devosia sp. | reverse complement strand
GATCGACGGCCAGTGCCGCCGCCGCGGCAGCTTGTGCTTGTCGGCCATCGCCATGATCACTGAGTTGCAGCGCCGCATCTCTTCATGCAGCAACCCTACGGCATTGTGCTCGTGATCGTCGGAGCGGAAAGAGTTCGAGCAGACCAGCTCGGCGAGCCCCGCCGTCTGGTGCGCCTCGGTCATCCGCTGCGGCCGCATTTCGTGGAGGACGACCTGGGCCCCGGCGTTCGCCGCCTGCCAGGCGGCTTCCGACCCGGCAAGCCCGCCGCCGATGATATGGATGGGTTGGTTTTGCATGCGCGGCAGATAGCAAGGGGCGACCTGCCGCGCAATGCGCCAGTGTGGCGCGCTGCCTACAGTCGAGGTCCAGGCAATTTGCTACTGCGTTGCAGAAGCACTCACGCGGGACACTGCCGTGACCTACCGCCTCGCCATCTTCGATTTCGACGGGACGCTGGCCGATAGCGCCGACTGGATTTTTGGCATCTTCAATGCCGTGGCGGCGCGCCATCGCTTCCGGCAGGTGTCGGCCGACGAGATCGAGATGCTGCGCGGCCTGGGCACCCGGCAGATCCTCTCCTATCTGGGCGTCCCCGCCTGGCGGCTGCCTTTCATTGCGCGCGACATGCGACAGCGGAGTGCCGCGGCGAGTGGGGAGATAGAACTCTTTGCCGGCATCCCGGACCTGCTCGAACAATTGGCAGCATCCGGCATCACCATCGGCGTGGTCAGCTCAAACGGCGAGCCGACGGTGCGCGCCGTGTTGGGCGAACGCCTCGCGGGGCGTGTGCAGCACTACGAATGCGGCGCGGGGCTCTTCGGCAAGGCGGCTAAACTGAACAAACTGGTCCGGCGGGCAGGGATGGGAGCAGGGGAGGTCGCCTGTATCGGCGATGAGACCCGCGATGTCGAAGCCGCGCGACAGGCCGGCTTGGCGGCTCTTGCGGTGACCTGGGGGCTGGCGCGGGCCGAGGCCCTGGATGCCTGCGCGCCCGATGCGTTGTTCGACACTGTGGAAGAGCTGAGGGCGCGGCTGCTCGGAACCGGGCCCTGAAAACCAAAACACCCGCTAGCTGTTCAGCAAGCGGGTGTTCGGATTGCAGTCTCGCAGATCGTCTTCGAACCGTTAGATGGTCCGGGCATGATCGCGAGCGATGCGCTGGATGTCGGTGCGGGTGATGCCCAGATCGCTCAGCTGGCGGTTGTCGAGAGCAGCAAGCTCACGGACGGTCTGCTGGTAGGCGGCCCACTTCTTGATCGTCGTACGAATACCCATTGGGGTTCTCCTTGTTTCTACAAGTGGAGAGATAGGGCTGTTCGGCGACGATGAGCAGGGGTCGATTTGTCAGGTCGCGTCTGATCTGAACGCATAGCTCTTTGTGGCGGCGTTCACCTGACGTTAAGGTTTGGCGCGATGCCCGAACAGCAGAATGGCCGCCGCAGGTGCACTGCAGCGGCCACTCAGAATTGCGTCGAAATCAGCTCAGCGATCGAACAGGCCACGGGTCATCTTCTGGAAGTCTTTCCCCGAAAGCCCTAGGGCGTCGCGGGTTGTCGGTACTTCCATTTCCCGCAACGTCTGTTTGATGTCGACCAGCCGCTTGACGCGCCAGACCGCTCGCACAAACATTTGCGTATCCCTTCCGTCGTTCACGCCGCCGGAAGATGGGTTGATTTGACCCCCGGCGCTATGGCTCGCTTCTCATTCGAGCCATGCGTCTGGCGCAGGGGACGACCCAAAATCCGTCACAAAGACGGTTTTGTCACTCCGCCGCGCTGCGTTGCGGGCGCCGCGACATCACCTCTTTGAGAAAGCGCCCGGTATGCGAACGGGCGTTCGCTGCAATATCCTCGGGCGTGCCGACGCCCACTACCTCGCCGCCGCCATCGCCACCCTCGGGTCCCATGTCGATGACCCAGTCGGCGGTCTTGATGACTTCGAGATTGTGCTCGATCACCACCACCGAATTGCCGCTGTCGACCAGCTCGTGCAGCACTTCGAGCAGTTTGGCCACGTCGTGGAAATGCAGGCCCGTCGTCGGCTCGTCCAGCATGTAGAGCGTCCGGCCGGTGGCGCGCTTGCTCAGCTCCTTGGAGAGCTTGACGCGCTGCGCCTCACCGCCCGAAAGCGTGTTGGCCGGTTGCCCGACCTTCACATACCCCAGGCCAACCCGTTGCAGCGTCGCAAATTTCTCACGGATCGAGGGCACGGCCGAAAAGAAGTCGACGGCTTCGTCGATGGTCATGTCGAGCACGTCGGAAATCGACTTGCCCTTGAACTGCACTTCCAGCGTCTCGCGATTGTAGCGCTTGCCCTTGCAGACATCGCAGGTGACGTAGACGTCGGGGAGGAAGTGCATCTCGATCTTGAGCACGCCATCGCCTTCGCACTTCTCGCAGCGGCCGCCCTTGACGTTGAAACTGAAGCGGCCCGGGCCATAGCCGCGAGCCTTGGCTTCCGGCAGCCCGGCGAACCACTCGCGCATCGGCGTGAAGGCGCCGGTATAGGTGGCCGGGTTGGAGCGCGGCGTGCGACCGATCGGCGACTGGTCGATGTCGATCACCTTGTCGAGCAGCTCGAGCCCGGTGAGGTGATTGTGCGGCGCCGGATTGACCCGCGCGCCATTCAGCCGCCGCGAAATCGCCTGGTACATGGTGTCGATCATCAGCGTCGACTTGCCGCCGCCCGAAACGCCGGTGACGGCGACGAAGAGCCCAAGCGGCACATCGACCGACACATCCTTGAGATTGTTGCCGGTCGCGCCATCCAGATGCAGTTTTCGCGCCTTGTTGGGCTTGCGGCGTTCCGAGGGCACGTCGATGCCCATGCGGCCCGAAAGATAGGCGCCGGTGATCGACTCCGTATTGCGGATGATCTCTTCGGGCGTGCCTTCGGCGACGATATGCCCGCCATGGACGCCCGCGCCGGGCCCGATATCGACGACATAGTCAGCCGTGAGGATCGCGTCCTCATCATGCTCGACGACGATCACCGTGTTGCCGAGATCGCGCAGTCGGCGCAGCGTCTCGAGCAGCCGGGCATTGTCGCGCTGATGCAGGCCGATCGAGGGTTCGTCGAGCACGTAAAGCACGCCGGTGAGCCCCGAGCCGATCTGGCTCGCCAGTCGGATACGCTGGCTTTCGCCGCCCGACAGGGTGCCGGAGTTGCGGGCCATGGTGAGATAGTCGAGGCCCACGTCGTTGAGGAAGCCAAGGCGTTCGCGGATCTCCTTGAAGATGCGCTCGCCGATCTGCCGCTGCGTCGGGGTCAGTTTTTCCGGCAGGTCGCGGAACCACTCGGCGGCCGACCGGATCGACTTCTCGCTGACCTGGCCGATATGCAGCCCGTCGATTTTGACCGCGAGGGACTCCGGCTTCAGGCGATAGCCGTTGCAGGCCACGCACGGCGCCGAAGACATGTACTTTTCGATTTCCTCGCGCATCCCGGCGCTCTCGGTCTCCTTGTAGCGCCGCTCGAGATTGCCGATCACCCCTTCGAACGGCTTGGTGCTCTTGTAGGTGCGCAGGCCATCGTCATAGACAAAGTTGATCGCCGTCTTGCCGGTGCCATAGAGCACCGCGTTCTGCACTTCTGCCGACAGCTCTTCCCAGGCAGTGCCGGTCGAGGCGCCATAGTGCTTGGTCACCGCCTGCAGCGTCTGCAGGTAGTATGGTGCCGACGTCTTCGACCAGGGCACAATGGCGCCGTCGCGCAGCGACAGGCTGACGTCTGAGACGATCAGGTTGGGATCGATCTTGGCTTCGGTACCCAGCCCATCGCAGACCGGGCAGGCGCCGAACGGGTTGTTGAAGGAAAACAGCCGCGGCTCGATCTCGGCGATAGTAAAGCCCGAAACAGGGCAGGCGAACTTTTCTGAAAAGGTGATGCGGCGCGGCTCGGCGCCTTCCGCCGTGCCATCGGCGAACTCGGCCAGCGCGATGCCATCGGCGAGCTTGAGCGCCGTCTCAAAACTTTCGGCCAGTCGGCCGCTGATATCGGGGCCGACCACGATACGGTCGACCACCACTTCGATATCGTGCTTGAGCTTCTTGTCGAGGGCAGGGGCGTCCTCGATATCGTGGAACTCCCCGTCGATTTTGACGCGCTGAAAACCCTTGCGCATCAGCTCGTTGAGTTCCTTCTTGTACTCGCCCTTGCGGCCGCGCGCGATCGGCGCCAGCAGGTAGAGCCGCGTGCCTTCCTCGAGCGCCATTACCTTGTCGACCATCTGGCTGACGGTCTGGCTCTCGATCGGCAGGCCCGTGGCCGGCGAATAGGGCACACCGACGCGCGCAAACAGCAGGCGCAGATAGTCGTAGATCTCGGTGACTGTGCCCACCGTTGAGCGCGGATTGCGGCTCGTCGTCTTCTGCTCGATCGAAATGGCCGGCGACAGACCCTCGATGGTCTCGACATCGGGCTTCTGCATCATTTCGAGGAACTGCCGGGCATAGGCCGAGAGACTCTCGACATAGCGCCGCTGCCCTTCGGCATAGATGGTGTCGAACGCCAGCGACGATTTGCCCGAGCCGGAAAGGCCGGTCATCACGATCAGCTGGTCGCGCGGCAACCGCAGGTCGATACCCTTGAGATTGTGTTCCCGGGCGCCGCGGATGACGATCTCGCGGTTCGGATTGGCGGGTGCGGCAGACGGGGCTTTGGCCATAGGAGTTCCATCGATTGGCGCGCCAGCCTTACGCCAGCCATGTGCCAAGTCTTGTCAGGGGTTCGCAGAAGGGATGGTCCGCACCGCAAAAGTGGTGATTGCAGGGCCGTCGCGCAAGCTAAGCACGCGCAGTCCGGCCTTGTCACCAGAGCAGATCGGTCGCCTCAGCGAGTTGATTGGAACATAAGCAGAACGGCGGAGATTCGGTCAAGTCGGTCGGAGCAGGGGGCCGACGTCGATCTTTATGCTTTACGAGTGGTTAAAATGCCGACTATATTCAAAGTTCCTGTGTGTAGGTAAGTATCATGCGTTCAGGTATTGGTGTTCTATTGGCGTGGATTGTGTTGTGTGGTGTTGCGAACGCTGCCTGCACCAATACAGATGGAGTCAACACGTACTGTGAGGGGGGCGCGGGGGCAGCGGGAACCTCGCAGGACGGCGACGATGTGGTAGCCCTCTCGCCCATTGCAGGCACTGTGAGTAGCGACACGCAGTACCACATGCGGCCGGGGATGGGCGGAACCGGTGGAACTGGTGACGCGGGCGATGGCGGCGATACGACGGGTAACGTTGTGATCGACGTCGACCTCGCCATTCCGGGTGGTGTCTTTAGCTATAGTAGCCGTGGCGGCGTCGGGGGAACTTCCACGGGTGCAGGCAAGGGTGGCGACGGGGGTGACAGCCAGCCATCAATAGTTGCCAACCTAACCGGCCAGGCAGGGAGCGTCTTAGTCGGGTCATCGGGTGGCGACGGTGGCGGCAGTAACACCGGCCTAAGGGGAAATGGTGCTGATTCCGGACCGGTGACAGTGACCGCCGATGGGAACTTTGGCACAATCACCGTTGTCACGAATGGGGGGGCGCTACAGGGGCAAAATGCGACTGGCGGGACCGCAGGCGAGGCGGGGGATGCAACCCTGGACTTCTCAGGCACGGCCGGCTCGCTGTACGTGCAGTCAGCGGGCGGATTTGGCCTGGGAAATGGTCAGGCGGGGCAGGGCGGCGATGTCAGGATTGCCGTTCGCGGCGAAGTAGCCAACGATGTCTTGGCTCACAACGCCGGCGGGCTTCCCGGTTCTGTCCTGGTTATACTCGACGATGGCGCCAAAGTCGGCGGCACGATCAGAAATTACAACAACACGCATGGCCAGCTCGAATTTGCCATGCACGTCGCCACCCAAGCCGAGCTCGATGCCGCCACAGCCTCGATCGCGGCTGTGGGCGGCAACACCAACGGCACCGTCGTTGTCGCAGGCAATAGCTTTGCCTTTAGCGGCTTCTCGTCGCTTCGCAACCTGATCTCCGTACTGCAGGCGCAGAACCCAGGTGGCGGCCCTATTGTCGTTGAAGTCGCGGGCGGCCCGACAATCACTATCAGCAGTTCCGGCGAACCTGGCTCGACGTTCCAGGCCGTACCCTCCAGGATAAAGGCTGCCGTTCGATCTCATTGCCGGGGGCGAGTCACGTCAGTCCTTCAGGACGACGGCCGGATACAGCTCAATTTTGCGCCTCGCGACGAAAGGCCGTTCATCTTGGGCTGGTATGCTGGCGCAGAGTTCGAATTGGCCGCGCCCGGTTGGGTCATCGAAGAGAAACCTGTAGCGGGCGGTTTGAAGGTGAAGGTGTCGGATCCTGGCGGAAAGCTCATCGCCACTTGCACGATCGCCGTTGCTTGAAAAAGGCATGAATTACACGTTGAATTGACACGTCGTCATAGAGAACATAAGAAGAACAAATGTCCTGTGGGCTCGCCGCGCTTTGTCGCGGCAGCGGCGGGATGGAGGCGATAAGATGCGCGCCTCAGTGCGGTAGGACGCGCACGATCGGTCGGAACCGGCTGCGCCTCCGGGAAAGTGAAAAGGAAAGTGCCATGGCTGGCAGCGTGAACAAGGTCATTCTGGTGGGGAACCTGGGCAATGAGCCCGAGGTGCGCAACCTGCCGTCGGGCGGCAAGGTGGTGAACCTGAGCGTCGCGACGTCGGAGAGCTGGCGCGACCGCAACACCGGCGAGCGCAAGGAGCGCACCGAGTGGCACCGCGTGGTGATCTTCTCGGAAGGGCTGGCCAAGGTCGCGGAGCAGTATCTGCACAAGGGCTCGAAGGTTTACATCGAAGGCCAGCTGCAGACCCGCAAGTGGCAGGACCAGTCCGGCCAGGACAAGTATTCCACCGAGGTGGTGCTGCAGGGCTTCAACTCCAACCTGACCATGCTCGATGGTCGCGGTGGCGAGGGCGACAGCGCCGGCGGAGGCTATGGCGATCGCAGCGGCGGCTTCTCCAGCCCGCCGGCCGCCCGCAACGAAGGCGGTGGCGGCGGCGGACGTCGTCCCTCGGCCAACGCTCCGGCCTTCGAGTCGGGCGGCATGGACGACGACATCCCGTTCTGATCGGCAATGCCGGCCTGATCGGGACGGCCCATGCCCGTCGCCATCAACATCAATGCCGACAATGCGAGCGCGCGGCCGATCCGCGCGCTCTGGGACGAGGTGGGCCGATTGGAGCAAAGTCCCAGTCTGGCCGGCCTCAACTACCCCCCCGCACCTGACCCTGGCCATCTACGATCAGTTTGATGAGGCCGAGGCAGCGGCGGCTCTGACATCCGTGTTTTCAGCCGAACCCGCTTTTCAGCTGCGGTTCTCGGCGATCCGCTGGTTCGAAAATGACCCGCTCGTCCTCTGGGCGGCGCCCGAAGCCAGCGATCGGCTGATGCAGGTTCACGCGGCATTGCATGCGATCCTCGATCCGGGCCTTTGCCGACCCTACTACCGGCCGGGGATATGGGTACCGCACTGTAGCCTCGGCACGGCTATCCCCACACAGCGCCGAGACGAGGCGCTTGTCTTCACGCAGCGGCAGATCGCCCCGTTCGACGTCAGCTTCGATGTCGCTGACGTGGTGCGCTTCCTGCCGGTCGAGGTCGTTTTAGCGGTCCGGCTCGGGTAGCTGGATTGGGCCAACCTTCAGGCGTTCTCCTGCAGGCTCATGCCATGTAGCGCGGTGAACAGCGCGGCGACGACGAACAGCAGCCCCGCTGTGCGCCCGATCCAGATCGTCACCTGCGGATGCCCAGTGAGGCTATCGCGGGCGCGGCCTGCTCCCAGCGCCATGCTGCCATAGATCAGCGCCTGCATCGCCACGGTGAGGCTGCCCAGGACCAGAGCTTGCGACCAGATCGGGCCAAAGGCCGGTCGCATATATTGCGGATAGACGGCCAGCACAAATAGATAGGCCTTCGGATTGAGCAGGCAGGTGATGGTGCCCTGCCAGAAGATAGCGCCTTGGCTACGCCGCGCCGCAAGGCCGACGCCTTCAACGCGGATCGTACTGGCCAGAAGGCTGTAGCCGATGAACGCCATGTAGGCGGCGCCGACCAATATCATGCCCTGAACGATCATTGGCGGCAGCTTGGTCAAGACACCGACCGCCAGCGCGCCGAAAAGCGTATGGATTACCCCGCCCACCATGATCCCGCCGACCGCGGCGAGGCCCGCTCGACGACCAGCCGTCAGCGCATTGGCGATGACGAAGAACATGTCCATCCCCGGCACAACGATGATGCCGAACAACAGAAGGGTGTAGATTCCCAGCGCCTGGCCGTAGTCCATGCGAAATTCCCCCGCCAACTCTCCAAGTTTTGGGGAAGACCGCTGACAGGAAATGTCAGCATGCGGGTGGAATCACACTGCCGTGGTTCAGCCCGCTTCCCGCTCAAAGCTCGGTATCGGTGGCGGAGCCACCTTGGCGCGGTTTCGGCCTTCGTGCTTGGCTTGGTAGAGCGCCATGTCGGCCGTGCTCATCAGCCACTGCCCGTCGTGGCGGGGGTCGCCGGGACGGCTTTCCAGTGTCGAGACGCCGATACTGGCCGTCGCCACCTGCCACGGCACGTTGTGCAGGTGCGGGATCGACAGCGCCTGCAACTGCCGGCAGAGCTCGCCGGCCATGAAGGTCGCGGCCGCGCTATTGGCATCGGGCAGCAGCACCACCATTTCCTCGCCGCCATAGCGGGCGGCCATGTCACCCGGCCGGCGCGCCGCCATCGCGATCACCGAGGCGATGGACCGCAGGCAGGCGTCGCCGGCGACGTGGCCGTACTCATCATTGTAGAGCTTGAAGCGGTCGACATCGATCATCAGCAGCGACAGCGGTCGGCCGGTGCGATGGCTGCGCTCCACTTCGACAGCCAGCGCCGCGTCAAATGTGCGGCGATTGCGCAGGCCGGTCAGTCCGTCGAGCGTCGCTATCGCCTCGAGCCGCAGTTCGAGCTGCTTGCGAGCCGTGATGTCGCGCGTCGTGACCACCAGGTCCGACAGGCTGCCGTCTGGACCGGCGACGGCGCGGAACGAGCTCTCCAGCCAGATCTCGTGACCGTGCTTGTGGCGCAGGCGGTAGGTGAGGGTCTCGGTTGCGGTTTCGCCGCTTCGAAGCCGTTGGGCGGCTTCGCGCGCCAGCGGACGCATGTCTTCGGGCAGGGAATCAAGCGCGCGCGAACCGAGGAGATCGGCCGGCGAATAGCCGATGATCTGTTCTACCGCCGGCGACACATAGATGCGGATGCCCTCGCCGCTGTAGCGTTCCACTATGTCGGTGCCGTTTTCGGCCAGCAGCCGGAAGTCCGCCTCGCGCTGTGTGAGCAGCCGTTCGCCTTCGCGCCGCTTGCGAATCTGGTGCAGCAGCCCATTGCCCATCACCAGTACCAGCAGCACGAAGAGCACATTGGCGCCGGCGCGTTGCAGCATGCCGGTGTACCACGGTCCCAGCAGGTCGCTTTCCGCCGCTGCTATGACCAATGAAAAGCCGTGGTGAGGATCGCTGTCGACACCGACGAGGAACGCCTCCCCGGTGTCTGCGTCCACATAGCGCCGCGCCGTCACGTTTGCTGACGCCACTATAGGCGCGGTATCGGTGGGTGTGCTGAACCGGCTGTCGATGCGCTCGGGATCATAAGGCGCCTCGGTGATGATCCTGCCGGTGCTGCTGATCAGCGTCACCCGGTCACGTGCGGCGCGGATGAAGTTTTGAAAAAAACTTGCCGTGCTGCGCGCCGTGAGCGTCGCCACCACCACGCCGTCGAAGCTGCCGTCGAGCGCATTGACCCGTCGCGAGATCGTCAGCAGCCACTCTCCGTCGGAGGTGCGCTTGAGCGGCCGTCCGAAGTAGACCTCGAGTTCGTCGCTTTGGAGGTGGTGATGAAACAGCGCAAGTCTCGCTCCGTCCGTCTGCGCGCCCGCCACCGGCAAAGGCGCAGTGATCCAGCTCCCGTCCTTGGTGATGATCGCGATATCGGAGCTTTGGACGGCGGAATCGCCGTGTACCTGGCTGAGGTTTTCGACGATGGAGAGGGCATCCTGCGGGCTCGATGCGCTCGGCAGCCGTTCGGCTATCGAGGTGAGCAGGACCTCGGTGATCTGGATGGCGTCCGAGGTGTGGTTGCGCAGCGTGATCGTCATGTTGTTGACGTCGAACTGCGCCCGCTTCAGCGTATCCTCATGCGCGGCATACTCGCGCGTTGCCTCGAGGCTGATGAAGGTGACGACGATGCCCAGGACATAGACGACTGTGCGCGTCAGGATCGTCGGGACTGCAAAGAACTTCAACCGCGACCTCCGAACGCAATCGGAGCAAATCTAGCGCCATCGGGTTAACATCGCCTCGACGCGGAGCAGTAAAAATACCACGGGCGGCACGAGGCCGCCCGTTTCAGACATTTGTGGCTAGCAGATTATTTCGTGAACGGCACGGAGGCCCGAAGGCTGTCGCCGGTAGCGTTGAACACGACGTTGAACTCGACTTTGATCTTGCCGCTGTTGAGGGCGATCTGCGCCGAAATCGTCATGTCGTTGCCCTCGGTGTCCTTCTCGCGTTCCTTGAGATTGAACACCAGGCCATTGCCGGATTTCCGTCCCACCGCCAGGCCATTGAAGGTGGCGTTGGACGACATCACGGCCTCGAAGCGGTTGGCGCTGTCGTTATAGGCCAGCGTGCCATTGACCGAGAGCGCCGTACCGGCGAGCGAGCAACGGCCCGAATAGTTGACCTTGTCGGCATTGCCCGGGCTGAGCGACAGGCGGCAGACCACCGTCTCTTTTTCGGCCCCGATCAGCTCGCCGCGGCCTTTCCAGTTGCCGATATACGACTGCAGCAGCTCGACATCGGCCTTGGCCGCCATGGCGGGGGCCGAGCAGAGGGCAGCCGAGAACAGACCTGCGAGCGCGAGGGTTCGCGACAGGGGTCCGAGAGATTTCATTTCTTTACGCCTCCAAGCGGATGAAAGAATCGCCCCCCGGCGAACAGCAGAGCGGGGAGGATGAACACATCCCCGATCACAGCAAAGCCTAAAGTGACGACGAATAGGGTTCCAAACAAGGCAACCTGTGGCAGCTCCGAGAACATCACGATTGCGGTGCCTGAGCACAGGATCAGTGTAGCAGCAACGATCGCGCCGCCAATTCGCTCCAACGTATGTTTGATCGCATCGGCATGCGATCGGCCCTCTTCGCGTCGCGAATGGAGATAATGCGAGAGGAAATGCGTCGTGTCGTCCACGGCGATACCGAAGGCGATAGTCAGCGCCAGCACCGTGGTCAGTTGCAGTCCGGCGCCGCTGGCCCAGAGCCAGGCCTCGGTACCGAGAATGGGGAAGAGGTTGGGAATGGCCGTTGCCACGGCCACCCGCAGGCTCATGAAGGCCCAGCCGATGAGGAACAGGTTCACCACCACCGAGATGGTCAGATCCAGTTGCAGCCCGCGCACGATCGAATCGGTGGCGTAGGTCGTCATGACGCGGAAACCGCCGACTTCTGCGCCCTGGATGCCCGCCGCCCGGATATCGGCTTCGATACTCTCCTTGAGACGGACCAGTTCCTCGGAGTCGATGATGGTCGGCATAAAGCCCGTCACCAGCGCCTTCATCCCGTCTTCGGTGACGAAGCGTTTGCGCAGGTCTCCCACGGCGTTGAAGATCTGTTCGCGGGTAAAGCCGGAGTCCGCATAGTGCGTGAAGGCGGCTGCCGAGATGACCTTGTTCTTGCCCAGGTACTTTTCGGCGATATCGTGGACGATCTTGACCGTCTCGAAATCGGCGTCCCCGACATCGGCCATGCCTTCCTTGAGCGGCACGCTGATGTAGAGCGGCGCGACGCCGCCCACGCCCTGGTCGATTTCCTCGGCGGCAGTGAGCGCTGTCGAGTTCTTGGCCATGAAGTCTTCGAACGAAAAGCGCGGCTGGATCAGGAAGTAGGGGATCAGCAGCAGCACTGTCGCGACGATGGCCATGATGGCGATTGGACGGCCGAAGCGGCTGGCCAGGTACCAGGCGGGCTTGATCGGTGCACTGATGGCAAAGCTCGGCTTGGGCGCCTTGAAACCCAGCTTTACGGCGAGCTTGAGCAGCAGCGGCAGGAAAGTCATCAGGCAGATGAAGTTGGTGATCGAGGCCATCCCGCCGGCCATCGAGAATTCCTGCACGCCCTGCCCAGGCGTCAGCGACAGCGAGGCGAACGACACCAGCGTGGTCAGCATGGCCAGTGCACTGGCCGGGCCCACCACCCGCACCGTTTCGTCGACTGCCTTGTAGGGATCCATGCCCTCACGCCAGTAGGCGAGCCAGTTGAAGATGAAGAACAGGCTCTCCGCAAAGGCGATCACCAGCACGATGGTGGTGACGATGATGGTCAAAAAGCTGAACGAGCCGAAGGCGCCGATCACCACGCCCATCACCCACATCACGGCGACAAAGGGCGTCGCGGCGACAATTATGGCGCCCCAGAACGAGCGCAGCGCCAGGAGCGCAATGATCGAGCCGAGGGCAAAGCCGTAAATGGTGAACTTGACCTGGTCGCCGATCGCGGCGTTGAGCATTTCCGACGTCCAGATCGGCGGCCCGGTGAGTTCGGCCTGCACCTGGTCGGTCTTCCAGAAATCGACCGTCTCGCGCAGGCTGGCGATCATGTCCTTGGTGCCCTGGCCCTTGGTCATTTCCGGGTTCGGGAAGGCGATGATGACAACGCCCGAAAGATCCGGGTTGATCAGGTTGCGCATCATCGGATCGTTCTGCTGCAGCGCCGTTAGCGCCGTGCGCACCTCTTCATTGCTCATCATGCCCTCGGGCACGGCGGGCAGGGTAGTGCCGTCCGGGCCGGGGGTGCGCAGCGTGAAGGCCGACATCGTGCCGGTGATGAATTCGTTGTTTGAGAGGTCGAGCGCCATGGCGCGGATCTGCTCGATCGTCTCGGGATTGGTCAGATCCGGAGAACTGACAAGAACATAGATGTCGTTCTCGAACGTGCCGAACGTCTTGGACAGGTGGTCATAGGCCTCATACTCGGCACCCGAATGCGCGAACACCCGCAGCAGATCGCCATCCACGCTGGCGCGCGGAATCTGCATGGCACACACAACCGAGATCAGGAGAACGGCGGCTGCGACGATCTTGGGGAACTTGAGGGTGAAGAGCCCCAGCTTTTCCAACCCGAAGCCGATGGAACGACGGTGGCCGAAAGCCCAGTCCCAGATCCGGCCCAGTACGTTAACATTCGACAATAGACTCGTCCCCTCGTCGACAGCGCCCCCGCTTTCAGGCGCGGATTACTAAGGCCTTGGGTGTGACTCGTCCAGTTCGGTCCCTCGAAAAGGCTAACAGGCAAGGTTTTTCAGCCATTTCCGCGCCAAACCGCCACCGAAATCGGGCTGCAGGCCCCTCACTGGAGCCAAAAATGCCGGAATCGTGTGGGTTAAGTGATGCCTAAGGCCGCAGGAGTCGCATGCTGGCTCGGAATCAAGTAAGCCCGGCGCAACAGGGCCAGCCCCGGAAAAGGTTCGCGTGACAGACAAGCCAGAAGACCAGGCGGGCGCGCCGCCGCCGTCCCCGTCCGATATCGTCCCGATTTCAATCACTGACGAGATGCGCAAGTCGTATCTCGACTACGCCATGAGCGTCATCGTCAGCCGCGCGCTGCCGGACGTGCGCGATGGCCTGAAGCCGGTGCATCGCCGCATTCTCTATTCCATGCACGAGCAGGGCTACGAGTGGAACCGGCCGTATCGCAAGTCGGCCCGTGTCGTCGGCGACGTCATCGGTAAGTATCACCCGCACAGCAATGACGCGGTCTATCTCTCCCTCGTGCGCATGGCGCAGGAGTTTTCGCTCCGCGTCACGCTGATCGACGGGCAGGGCAATTTCGGCTCGGTTGACGGCGATATGCCGGCCGCCATGCGCTACACCGAAGTGCGCATGGAGCGGGTCACCGGCTCGATGCTGGAAGATCTCGACAAGAACACGGTCGACTTCAAGGACAACTACGACGCCTCCGAGCGCGAACCGACTGTCCTGCCGGCGCGTTTCCCGAACCTTTTGGTCAACGGTGGCGGCGGCATTGCCGTCGGCATGGCGACCAACATCCCCACCCATAACCTGGGCGAAGTGATCGACGCGGTGCTGCTCACCATGGAGCAGCCGGGTGTGTCGGTCGAAGAGCTGATGCAGGTGATTCTCGGGCCCGACTTCCCGACCGCCGGCATCATCCTGGGGCGTTCCGGCATCCGCCAGGCCTATGAAACCGGCCGTGGCTCGATCCTCGTACGGGGCCGCGTTCACACCGAAGAGCTCCGCAAGGAACGCGAAGCCCTGATCATTACGGAAATTCCGTATCAGGTGAACAAGCTCACCATGATCGAAAAGATCGGCGAGCTGGTGCGCGAAAAGCGCATCGAGGGGATTTCCGACGTCCGCGACGAATCCGATCGCCACGGCATGCGCGTGGTGATTGAGCTCAAGCGCGACGCCGTGCCCGACGTGGTGCTCAACCAGCTCTACCGCTTCACCCAGCTCCAGGATTCGTTCGGCTGCAACTTCGTCGCCCTCAATGGCGGCAAGCCCGAGCTGATGAGTCTGAAGCAGATGCTCACCGCCTTCATCGACTTCCGCGAGGAAGTGGTGACCCGGCGGACCCGCTTCCTGCTCAACAAGGCCCGCGATCGCGCCCATATTCTCGTCGGCCTCGCCGTCGCGGTCGCCAATGTCGATGAAGTCATCGCGCTGATCCGCACCTCGCCCGATCCAGCGACGGCGCGCGAACGGCTGATGGAGCGCCATTGGCCGGCCCAGGACGTGGCGCCGCTGATCGCCCTGATTGACGACCCGCGCCACCGCATCAATGCCGACGGCACGTTCCGCCTCTCCGATGAGCAGGCGCGCGCCATCCTGGCGCTGACCCTCTCGCGCCTCACTGCGCTGGGTCGCGATGAGATTGGCGACGAACTCAACGGTCTTGGCACCGACATCGCCGAATATCTCGACATCCTGCGCTCCCGCGAACGCGTGATGACCATCGTCCGCGAGGAACTGGTGGCCATCCGCGACCAGTATGCCACGCCGCGCATCACTACGATCGACGAGGCGGCCGGCGACTTCGAAGACGAAGACCTGATCGCTCGCGAAGACATGGTCGTCACCGTCACCCATGGCGGCTACATCAAGCGCGTGCCGCTTTCGGCCTACCGGGCGCAGCGTCGCGGCGGCAAGGGCCGCTCCGGCATGGCGACCCGCGACGAGGATTTCGTTGCCCGGCTCTTCGTCGCCAATACCCACACGCCAGTTCTGTTCTTCTCGTCGGCCGGCCAGGCCTACAAGATGAAGGTCTGGCGCCTGCCCATCGGCGAGCCGCAGGCCCGCGGCAAGGCGCTGATCAACATGCTGCCGCTCGACAAGGGCGAACGCATCACCTCGATCATGCCGATGCCCGAGGACGAGAGCGACTGGCAAAAGCTCGACATCATGTTCTCCACCACGCGCGGCACCGTGCGCCGCAACTCGCTGGCCGACTTTGTCGACATCCGCCAGAACGGCAAGATCGCCATGAAGCTCGAAGAGGGCGACGGCATCGTCGATGTCGCCACCTGTTCGGCGAACGACGACGTGCTGCTGACCACGGCGCTTGGCCAGGCCATCCGCTTCCAGGTCGACGAAGTGCGCGTCTTCAAGGGCCGCGATTCGACGGGCGTGCGTGGTATCTCGCTGGCCGACGGCGACAAGGTCATCTCCATGGCCATCATCCACCACTTCGACGCCGACTCGTCCGAGCGCGCCGCCTACCTCAAGATGAGCCGTGCGGTGCGTGGCGAAGGCGAGAGCGAAGAGCCGAGCGACGACGCCGATGAGGCTCCCGCCGGAGAACTGAGCCAGGAGCGCTACGCGGCCATGTCGGCGGCCGAGCAGTTCATCCTCACCATCTCCGAGAACGGCTACGGCAAGCGCACCTCGAGCCACGAGTACCGCATCACCGGCCGCGGCGGCAAAGGCATCGTCGCCATGGCGGTGAACAAGCGCAATGGCCCGCTGGTGGGCTCGTTCCCGGTCGAGGACCCCGACCAGATCATGCTGGTGACCAATGGTGGCCAGGTGATCCGCGTGCCGGTCGACGCCGGTCCGGACAACCGCATCCGCATCGTCGGCCGCTCTTCGCAGGGCGTCACCGTGTTCAACACCGGCGACGGCGAGAAGGTGGTTTCGGTCGAGCGGATCGTCGAACCAGAGTCCGATGGCGAAGGTGAGGCCGACGCGCCGGACGCTCCCGAGGCTCCGGCCGCGGAATGATCGCCAGAATGACGGATTTTGGTTTCAGAGTCCGTTAAAATGATGGAAACTCAGTCGGTGGGTGTGGACCCGCCGACTGGAGTTCTCCCGTGATCGACACCGCTATCCTCCTGCCTTACCTTTTGGCCTGCGTGCTGTTCTCCGTCGTGCCGGGGCCGGCGGTCACCATGATCGTCGCCAATTCGCTGGCGTCGGGGACGCGGGCAGGGCTCCTCACCATCGCCGGCGCGCAGTTTGCCATGATCGTCATGGTCACCATCGTGGCGCTCGGCCTCGAAGCGGTAATGGCGCTGGTCTCCGAAGCCTTTGTCATCATCAAGCTGGTCGGCGCCGCCTATCTGGTCTGGATCGGCTGGAAGATGTTCTCCTCCAAGGGCCACCTCGACATGCAGGCGGCCACACCGCGTCCGGTCCTGAGCTATCTCTGGCAGGGTGCTGTGGTGAACTTCGCCAACCCCAAGTCGCTGCTGTTCCTCGGCGCCTTCCTGCCCCAGTTCGTCAATCTCAGCCGACCGGCCTTTCCGCAGATCATGCTGCTCGGGCTGATCGTCATGGCCATCGCCGCGTTTTCGGACAGCGTCTATGCCGTGCTCGCCGGCCAGGCGCGGCACTTTCTGACCGCAGCACGAGTGCGGCTGGTGAGCCGTGTGTCCGGTGCCATCCTGATGGCGGGCGGCGTCTGGTTGGCGCTGCTCAAAAAGTCCTGAGGCTCGGGCGGGCCGCGTGCGAGGAGGCTGGCGTCATGCCCGAGCTTCCCATCCTTCTCTCGCTTATCGTTGCCGCCACGCGCGCTTCATTCGGGTCACCCTCCCCGCAAGGGGGGAGGTGACACTTCGGCCGGCGCACAGCACCTCACTGCATTGATCCATCACTGAAACGCCGGCCGGCACATGCTGCTGCCTGCAACTCCGGGGAAAGCGGGCACAACCCAGGCGCGTTAACGCTTGATTCACGGTTACACCGATGGTGCTGGACGTGAACAGAAAGAGAACATATAAGAACACCATGGCAACACAGGAGGTTTCGATGCTCTCTTTCGTCAAGGATCTGCTCGCTTTCGTGGTTCTCGGTGGTTTCTCCGTCGCCTCGCTCACCTGGATGGATATCGCCGCCCGACTCGTGTGAGGGCTGTGGATTGACGTCCTTGTGCGTTGGCCGCAGCCGACGCACGGACTAGGAACAGGTTATGGCTGGCCCCGGCTTCATTCATCTGCATGTGCATTCCGGCTACTCGCTGCTCGAGGGCGCGCTGCCGCTCGAAAAGCTGATCGAACTGGCCAAGGCCGACAAGCAGCCGGCCATCGGCATTGCCGACACCAACAACCTGTTCGGCGCACTGGAGTTTTCCGAAAAGGCGTCGGGCAAGGGCATCCAGCCGCTGATTGGCACTGAACTCGCCATCGATTTCGGTGGCGAGGAGGGGCGTCCCAACGAACGCGGACCCTCGACCAAGAACGCCGTGGTGCTTCTGGCCGCCACCGAGACCGGCTTTGCCAATCTGTCTCGGCTGGTCAGCAAGGCCTTTCTCGAAAGCGAGAGCGGCAAGACCGCCGCCAAGCTCGACTGGCTGGAGCGTGACGCCGTCGAGGGCATCATCTGCCTCTCTGGCGGGCCGGAAGGGTTTGTCGATCCGTTCTTTGCCAGTGGCCTCGATGGACACGCGCACGCCCGGCTCGACATGCTGCGCGACCGCTTCGGCGATCGCTTCTATATCGAGCTGCAGCGCCACGGTCGCCCGCAGGAAGTGCTCAATGAAGCCAAGCTGATCGACTATGCCTACCGCTACGGCGTGCCGCTGGTCGCCACCAACGAGCCGTTCTTCCCGGCTGCCGACGATTTCGAGGCCCACGACGCGCTGCTGGCCATCGCTGGCGGCACCGTGCTGGCCCAGACCGAGCGCCGGAAACTCACCGACCAGCATTATTACAAGACCCGCGCCGAGATGCTGGCGCTGTTCGCCGATCTCCCCGAGGCGCTCGACAACAGCGTCGAGATCGCGCAACGCATCAGTTACCGGCCAAAAAAGCGCGCGCCGGTGCTGCCCAAGTTTGCCGCCGCGCCGGGCCTGACCGAAGCCGAGGCGGTGGATGCCGAAGCTGCGGCACTCGGCGAGATGGCGAGATCCGGGCTGCGCAAACGCATCGCCACTACTGGCATCGCGCCGGGCTGGACCGAAGAGCGCTACTGGGAACGGCTGGAATTCGAGCTCGATATCATCCACCGGATGAAATATCCGGGCTACTTCCTGATCGTGGCCGACTTCATTCAATGGGCCAAGTCGCAGGGCATTCCCGTGGGCCCGGGCCGCGGTTCCGGTGCCGGCTCGCTGGTGGCCTTCGCCACCACCATCACCGACCTCGATCCGCTGCGCTACAACCTGCTCTTCGAGCGCTTCCTCAATCCCGAACGCGTCTCGATGCCGGACTTCGACATCGACTTCTGCCAGGACCGCCGGGAAGAGGTGATCCGCTACGTCCAGTCGAAATACGGCTACGACCAGGTGGCGCAGATCATTACCTTCGGAACGCTGCAGGCCCGCGCCGTGCTGCGCGACGTCGGCCGCGTGCTGCAGATGCCCTATGGCCAGGTCGACCGCATCTGTAAGCTGGTGCCGGCTAACCCGGCCGACCCCTGGTCGATCGAGCGCACGCTCAAGGACGTGGCCGAGTTCAAGCAGATGGCCGAGAGCGACGAACAGGTCGCCCAGCTCGTCGCCATCGGCCGCAAGCTCGAGGGCCTCTTCCGACATGCATCGACGCACGCCGCCGGCATTGTTATCGGCGACCGTCCGCTGCAGGAACTGGCGCCGCTCTACCGCGACCCGCGCTCGGACATGCCGGTCAGCCAGTACAACATGAAGTGGGCCGAGAACGCCGGTCTTGTGAAGTTCGACTTCCTGGGCTTGAAGACGCTCACCACCATCCAGCGCGCCGTCGACATGGTGAACCGTAACCATCCGGGTACCAATTTCCGCATCGAAGACATCCCGCTCGACGATTCGGCGACCTACAGGCTCTATTCGATCGGCGATACCGCCGGCGTCTTCCAGGTGGAAGGTGCCGGCATGCGCCGCGCGCTCGTGGACATGAAGCCCGACCGCTTCGAGGACATCATTGCCCTCGTGGCGCTCTACCGTCCCGGCCCGATGGAGAACATCCCGACCTTCTGCGCCCGTAAGCGCGGCGACGAGGACATCGAGTATCCGCACCCCGAACTGAGCAAGGTGCTCGACGAAACCTACGGCATCATCGTCTACCAGGAGCAGGTGATGCAGATCGCCCAGCTGCTCTCGGGCTATTCGCTCGGCGAAGCCGACATGCTGCGCCGCGCCATGGGTAAGAAGATCAAGGCCGAAATGGACGCGCAGCGCGAGCGCTTCCAGCAGGGCGCCATCGAGCATGGCCTCAAAAAAGGTCTCGCCGACACCATTTTCGACCTGCTGGCCAAGTTCGCCAACTACGGCTTCAACAAGAGCCACGCCGCCACCTACGCGCTGGTCTCGTACCAGACCGCGTATCTGAAGGCGCATCACCCGCTGGAATTCTTTGCGGCGACCATGACGCTGGACATGGGCAATACCGACAAGCTCGCCGAATTCCGCGGCGATGCCAAAAAGCACGGCTACAAGCTGGTGCCACCTTGCGTGAACCGCTCGCTCGACGTGTTCGATGCTCGCGACGGGCAGATCTTTACGCCATTGGCGCCGTCAAGGGCGTCGGGCAGGCGGTCGCCGAGCATATCGTGGCGGCAAGGGGTAACCAGCCCTTTACCGATCTCGCCGACTTCGCCACCCGGGTCGATCCGCGCATCATCAACCGGCGGACGCTCGAAACCCTCGTCAATGCCGGCGCCTTCGATCTCTTGGTGCCGCGGCGCGAGCAGGCCTTTGCCGCCATCGACTCGATCATTGGCACAGCCCAGCGCACCAGTTCGAACGCCAGCGACGGCATTGCCGACATGTTTGCGTCGGACCAGCCCGAGCCGATAAAGCTGACGCAGAACGTCACCGGCTGGAAACCCGAAGAGCGGCTGGAGCGCGAGCGTTCCGCCATCGGCTTCCACCTTTCCGGTCACCCGCTCGACCAGTTCACCGAGCTCTTCGAGCGCCTCAAGGTCAAGACCTGGCTGGAATTCGAGCGGATCGTCAAGGATCGTGGCCGTTTCGCTGGCCCCGTGGCCGGCACGATTTCGTCGCGCAACGACCGGCGGACGAGAAAAGGCACGCTGATGGCGATCATGGCGCTGTCAGATGCCACCGGCAGCTTCGAAGTCATCGCCTTTTCTGAGCAGTTGAGCCTCTATTCCGACGTGCTGGTCGCCGGCAAGTCGGTGATCCTCACGGTCGAGGCCGACGAACGGCCCGACGGCATTGGGATGCGGCTTATCAGCGCCGAGCCGCTCGAAAAGGCCGCCGAACGCGTCGGCAAGGAACTGCGCATCTATGTCGAGGCCGACAAGTGCATCGGCCCGATCCATTCCCAGCTCAAGCCGGGCGGGGAAGGGCACGTCGTCTTCGTCATCCCGCGCGGCCCCGCCAAGGACTACGAGATCGACGTGCCCGGCCGCTTCCGCCTGACCGCCGAACTTGCCGGCGCAGTCAAGGCCCTGGCTGGCGTCGTCGACGTCCGGCTGAACTGAACGCCTTGCATTTGGGGACTTTGTCCCCTATATGCCGCGTCGCGTCCGGTGTTTCCGGCGCAAATTCACATGCAAGGTTGGCGCGTCGACAGTGAGGTCGGCTGCTCCGTCCGGTGGCGGGAAACCGCTGCGACGCCTTGCAGAGGCATGAACCGGTAAAGGAAAATTGCCCATGGCAATGCCCGATTTCTCTATGCGTCAGCTGCTCGAAGCCGGCGTCCACTTTGGTCACCAGAAGCACCGCTGGAACCCCAAGATGGAACGCTTCATCTTCGGCGTGCGCAACGACATCCACATTCTCGACCTCAGCCAGTCGGTCCCGATGCTGCAGCGTGCGCTCCAGCTGGTCTCGGACACCGTTGCCGATGGCGGCCGCGTGCTCTTCGTCGGCACCAAGCGCCAGGCTGCTCCGGTTGTTGCCGAAGCTGCACGCCAGTCGGCCCAGTACTTCGTCAACTCCCGTTGGCTCGGCGGCACGCTGACCAACTGGCAGACCATTTCGCACTCGATCGCTCGCCTCCGCACCCTCGAAGCTCAGGAAGCCGACGGCTTTGAAGGCCTCACCAAGAAGGAGCGCCTGCTCCTCGACCGTGAGCGTGAGCGTCTTGAGCGTGACCTTGGCGGCATCAAGGACATGGGCAACCTGCCCAGCCTGCTGTTCGTCATCGACACCAACAAGGAAGCGAACGCCATCAAGGAAGCCCGTCGTCTGGGCATCCCGGTGATCGCCATCGTCGACACCAATTCAGACCCCGACACCGTCGACTTCCCGGTTCCGGGCAATGACGACGCCAGCCGCGCTCTCGAGCTTTACTGCTCGCTGATCTCGAAGGCTTGCATCGACGGCATCGGCCGCTCGTCGGCCGGCCGTGGTGCCGACCTCGGCGCCGCTGAAGTGGCTCCCGAAGAGCCCGTGCTGGCAGCTGACGCTGCAAACTAAGCCGGCTCTGCCGGCTTCAGCCCCAATCAATGACATGCGCGGCTCCTGCGGGAGCCGCCCCCATGAGGTGATAGCAAATGTCAGTCACTGCCCAGCAGGTTAAAGAACTCCGCGACGCCACCGGCGTCGGCATGATGGATTGCAAGAAGGCCCTGGCCGAGACCAATGGCGACATGGAAGCAGCAGTCGATTGGCTGCGTACCCGTGGCCTCGCCAAGGCTGCCAAGAAGCCGGCCGCGTCGCCGCCGACGGATGCTGGTCGGCATCACCGTCGAAGGCACCAAGGCTGCCATCGTCGAGGTGAACTCCGAAACTGACTTCGTGGCGCGCAATGAGCAGTTCCAGTCGATCGTGGGTAACATCGCCAAGCTGGCGATCGAAGCCAATGGCGACGTGCACGTGCTCTCCGAAATGCCGTACCCCGGTTCGGGCCGCTCGGTTTCGGGCGAGCTCACCGATGCCATCGCCAAGATCGGCGAGAACATGAACCTCCGCCGCTCCGCCGTCATCGAAGTGTCCGACGGCGTCATCGGCAACTACGTGCACAATGCCGTCAAGCCGGGCATGGGCAAGCTGGGCGTCATCGTCGGCCTTGAGTCCAAGGGCGACAAGGCCGTTCTGGCCGCTCTCGGCAAGCAGCTCGCCATGCACATCACCAACACGTCCCCGCTCTCGGTGTCGCCTGACGACATCGACCAGGAGATCGTGGCCCGCGAGCGCGCCATCTTCGCCGAGCAGGCCCGTGAATCGGGCAAGCCGGCCGAGATCATCGACAAGATGGTCGAAGGCCGCGTCCGCAAGTACTACGAAGAAGTGACCCTCCTGGCCCAGACCTTCGTCATCGACGGCGAGTCCAAGGTTGCCGACGTCGTCAAGGCTGCCGAAAAGGAAGCCGGCGCACCGATCAAGGTCACCAAGTTCGTCCGTTATGGCCTGGGCGAAGGCATCGCCAAGGAAGAAACCGACTTCGCCGCTGAAGTCGCCGCCACTGCAGGCGTGAAGTAAGCCGTTTATTCGAGGCGCGGTGCTATCCACCGCGCCTCGAAACGCTATAACCTCGCGCGGGCGTATCCGGATTCGGTCGCCGAACAGCTTACGAGGGTCGGCCCATGGCCAAATCCACCTACAAACGGATCCTGCTCAAGGTTTCTGGCGAAGCCCTCTCGGGTGACCAGAGCTTTGGGATCAATCCAGAGTTTCTCGGCAAGGTCGCCGCGCAGATCGGCGAAGTGACCAAGGCAGGCATCGCCGTGGCCATCGTCACCGGCGGCGGTAACATCTTCCGCGGCATGTCGGCAGCGGCCGAAGGCGCCGATCGGGTGACCGCCGACATGATGGGCACGCTCGGCACCATCATCAATTCCCTGGCGCTCTCGAGCGCGCTGACCCGCGCCGGCATCAAGTCCAAGGTGTTTTCCGCCATCACTATGCCCTCGATTGCCGATAGCTACACGGCACGCGCCGCCAAGGCAGCGCTTGAGGAGGGCTTTGTGGTGGTACTCGGTGGCGGCATCGCCAACCCGTTCTTCACCACCGATACGGCTGCCGCTCTGCGCGCCATCGAGCTCGACTGCGACGTGGTGCTCAAGGGCACCAATGTCGATGGCGTCTACTCGGAAGACCCCAAGAAGAACCCCAAGGCCCAGCGCTACGACACGATCAGCCATGACGAGGTGATCGCCCGTAACCTCAAGGTCATGGACACCGCCGCCTTCGCGCTTGCCCGCGACAACGGCTTACCCATATTGGTCTACGCGCTTGATGACGAGCACGGCCTGATGGGCGTGCTGACCGGCAAGACCAGAAATACGCGCGTCGGCTGAAACCGCGCCACCCAAGGAGCACTCATCCATGGCAGTACAGACGTTTTCGCTCGAAGAGCTCAAGACCCGCATGCAGAAGTCCATCGGCTCGCTCAAGGACGAACTGACGGGCCTGCGCACCGGTCGCGCCAGCGCCAGCCTGCTCGAACCGGTGCAGGTTGAGGCCTATGGCGGCAAGATGCCGCTTCAGCAGGTGGCGACCGTCACCGTACCGGAAGCGCGCATGCTCAGCGTGCAGGTCTGGGATCGCAGCCTCGCCGGCGCTGTCGAAAAGGCCATCCGCAACTCCGGCCTGGGGCTCAATCCGGCCTCCGAAGGCGCCGTGATCCGCGTGCCGCTGCCCGAATTGAACGAAGACCGCCGCCGCGAATTGACCAAGGTTGCTCATAACTATGCCGAGCAGGCGCGCGTGGCAGTTCGTCACATTCGTCGCGACGGCATGGATCTGCTGAAAAAGCTGGAGAAGGACGGTCATCTGGCACAGGACGAGAGCCGCAAGTTCTCCGACCAGGTGCAGAGCGCCACTGACGATGCTGTGGGCGAGATCGACAATATCGTCGCGCTCAAGGAACAGGAAATCATGCAGGTCTAGGCTGGCCTGCAGCCGCCCGGGAGGGCAACCATGTCGATCGACCCCGCCATCAATCATCGGCCGAGCCCCGCGCTCGGCCTGAAGATTCCGCGGCATATCGGGGTGATCATGGATGGCAATGGCCGCTGGGCCAAGGCCCGAGGCAAGGCGCGCACTGAAGGCCATATGGAGGGCGTCAAGGCGCTGCGCCGGCTGGTCGAACTCTGCATCAGTCACGAAGTCCCGAACCTCACCGTCTTCAGCTTCTCATCGGAGAACTGGAGCCGGCCCAAGGACGAAATCAATTTCATCTTCGGTCTGTTGCACCGGTTTGTTGCATCAGACCTTGCGACATTGATGGCAAACAACGTTCGCATCAGGATTATCGGCTCCCGTGACGGGCTGGAAAGCTCGCTTGTCCGGCTGATCGACGATGTCGAAGCCAAGACCCGTGACAATACCGGCCTCAACCTGATGGTCGCCTTCAACTATGGCGGCAAGGCTGAAATCGTCGTCGCTACGCGGCACATTGCCAATGAAGTGGCCGCTGGCCGCCTGCGCCCGGAAGACATTACCGAGGCGACGGTCGCTGCCGCGCTATATACCTCGGGCCTGCCTGACCCGGATCTGATCCTGCGCACCAGCGGCGAGCAGCGCGTCTCCAACTTTCTGCTCTGGCAGGGCGCTTACGCTGAACTGGTGTTCGTCGAGGAGAACTGGCCCGATTTCAGCGAGGCCACTTTTCTTGCCGTGCTCGAGGAATACACGGCGCGCGAGCGGCGTTTCGGCGGCATAGAGGCCAAGCCGAGGTGACCGATAAACCCGGGACCGAGTTTACGCCTTTTGCGAAGCGGTCCTGGACCGACCTCGGGCCGCGAGTTGCGTCTGCACTGGTGCTGATCGCCGTGACGGCGGCGGGCCTCTATTTTGGCGGCTACATCTTTTCGGCCATCGTCGGCGCCGTATTCGCCGGCTGTTACCGCGAGTGGGACCGGATGGTCACCCTCAAGCCAATGACCGCTGTCGGCGGCGTGCTGGTCGCCCTGGTGGCGCTCTCCGGGCTGCTCTATCCGGCCTTCGGCGTGTTCGGCGGCCTCGTCGCAATTGCCATCGGCTGTGCCATTGCTCTGGTTGATGATCGGCAGACGGCGGCCTGGCGGTGCGTCGGGCTGGTGTTCTTCTCCCTGGTGATCGCGGCCGTGCTGCAGATCCGCGGCGCCTCGCTTTGGAATGTCCCCGGCGCCATGGACTGGGGGTTCTGGGGCGGCTTTTTCATGGGCGTCGTCGTCTGGGCCACCGATACCGGCGCCTATTTCACCGGCCGGCAGGTCGGCGGCGAAAAGCTCGCGCCCGACATCTCACCCTCCAAGACCTGGTCGGGCGCTGTGGGCGGTCTTGCCATTGGCACGCTGGGAGGATTGGTGCTCTGGCTCATCGTCGTGCCGCAATCGCCCTGGTACATCGGCCTTTTGCTCGCTGCCGCCACCAGTGTGGTGGGGCAGGTGGGTGACCTCACCGAAAGCGCCCTCAAGCGCCGCTTCCGTGTCAAGGATTCTGGCGACATCATTCCCGGCCATGGCGGCTTGATGGATCGCCTCGACAGCACCACGTTTGGCGCGCTGTTCCTGTTTGGGGTCGGCGCGCTGCATGGCGGCACTGGCGCCGTGGCCCAAGGCTTTCTCGGGTGGTAGCGTCGCGGCCGACGCATGAACGGCATTTTTAGGGTTCTGGCGGCCTATTGAACGGGTCGCTGACGGGAAACGCGCATGGATTTCATCTTCTGGCTCTTGTCCTACGTCGTGCCGTTCCTGGCGGTGCTGATGATCATCGTCTTCGTGCACGAGATGGGTCACTACCTCGTCGCGCGCTGGAACGGCATCGCCATTCAGACCTTTTCGGTCGGCTTCGGTCCCGAGATCGTCGGCTTCACCGACCGCCACGGCACCCGCTGGCGCCTGTCGGCGGTTCCCTTGGGCGGCTATGTCCGCTTTGTCGGCGACATGAACCCCGCGAGCACGCCGGACGAGGAGTTCATCGCCCGTGCCGGTCCGGACCTTGCGCCGCGCCTCTTCGTCAACAAGAACGTCTGGCAGCGCATCGCAGTGGTCGCAGCTGGCCCTATCGCCAACA
The DNA here is from genome assembly GCA_015657675.1 of Devosia sp. Taxonomy (GTDB): domain Bacteria; phylum Pseudomonadota; class Alphaproteobacteria; order Rhizobiales; family Devosiaceae; genus Devosia_A. The sequence goes on along the minus strand of JACDQI010000132.1, from coordinate 21,414 downwards.
TCATCTTCACATTCCTCATCCTTTACGCGCTCCTGCTGGGCTATGGCCGCTATACGCTGCCGCCGGTCATCGACACCGTGACGGCCGGCAGTGTTGCCGAGCGCGCCGGGCTGCAGAGCGGCGATCGCATCATTTCTGTCGACGGTTACGAAGTCCGGGGATTTGAGGATTTTCAACGGCTTGTCGCAACGGCGCCCGAGCGCACCGTGTCCATCGTGCTGGACCGCAATGGTGCCGACCAGACCATTCAGCTGGTGCCCGAAGCCACCAGCACCACTGACCGCTTCGGCAATCCTCATCGCATCGGCCGCATCGGCGTCACCAAGGACGTCGAGAGCACCGACGTGCAGCTCTATAAGCCCGGTCCGATCGAAGCCATCGGCATGACGACCGAAGAGATTCGCTTCATTGTTGACCGTTCGGTTGCGTTCCTCGGCGATTTCTTCGTCGGGCGTGGCGACATCGAGCAACTTGGTGGACCGGTCAAGGTCGCCAAGGTCTCCGGGGAAGTTGCGACGCTGGGAATCATTGCGTTGATCAACCTGATGGCGCTGCTCTCGCTAAATATCGGCATCTTCAACCTGCTGCCGATTCCCATGCTCGACGGCGGCCATCTGGTCTACTACGGCATCGAAGCCGTTCGCGGTCGGCCACTCAGTCAGCGGGTGCAGGAGATCGGCTTCCGCTTCGGGCTGGCGATTGTCTTCACGCTGATGGCCTTTACCCTGGTTAACGACCTGTTTTAGCCTTTTTTGCTACAACAAATCGGCCTGCGGGATGGCCATTGCCGAGCCCCGCAAAAGCACCGTTAATGCCTGACTAATCTAGGTTTTCGGGGTGTTGCAGGAATGCACGGGTACCAATGTTTCGCTAACTGCGTGTCCGCTTGCTGCTTGCCCGTGGTTAAAAATCCAGTAAAAGCTAGGAATGGAGTTAGCTGGGAAGGCTGTGCATGGCCGATTCTCAGCTTGGTCGCACCGAGGCAATAAGAATATGATCAAATCAAACAAGCTCATGCGCGGCGCATTTCTGGCGCTTGCGGTCCTGCTTGCAGCCCCAGTAGCGGGGACAAGCGTGCCGCTCGTCGGGGTCACCCAGGCGATGGCCCAGGCCCGTGAGCAGCTTATTTCCTCTGTCCTGTTTGAGGGCAACAAGCGCTTCTCCGACAAGAATCTCCTCGCCATGGTGGATCTGGCGAGTCGCGGTACCTTCAGCCAGAGCCGGCTTGAATCAGATATCGAAAGCATCCGTCTGGCCTACGCCAACGAAGGCTTCACCAAGATCAGCGTGACCGCGCGGACCGAGCAGACGCAGGGCGACCGCGTCCGTGTGACCTTTGTGATCAACGAAGGCGACCGTACCGGCATCGCGGCCATCAATTTCACCGGCAACAACAACATCGACTCGGGCACTCTCAAGGGCGTCATGAAGACGCACGAGACGCACCTGCTGAGCTGGTTGTTCAAGGACGACTCCTACACCGAGCAGAAGCTGGCGCTCGATAAGGAGCTGATCCGTCTCTATTACGCCAACCATGGCTATCCCGATGCGGTGGTAACCTCGGCCGTTGCCGAGTTCGACGCCAGCCGCAACGGCTACTTCATCAACCTGACGGTGAGTGAGGGCGAGTTCTACGAGTTTGGCTCGATCGGCATCGAGACCAGCATCGACGGCCTCAACGCCGATGTGCTCAAGGGCACGATCAGGACCCGTGAGGGTGGTCGTTACACCTACACAGATCTGGCCAAGACGCAGTCCGAGATGGCTTACGAGGCAACGGCGCAGGGTTTTTCCTTCGCTGACGTCCGTCCGCGTCTCGACCGCGATGCCGCCAATCGCCGCTTCAACGTCACGTACCTGGTCGATGAAGGCCCGCGCGTCTATGTCGAGCGGATCAACATCACCGGCAACGACAAGACTCGTGACTTCGTGATCCGTCGCGAGCTCGATTTCGGTGAAGGCGACCCCTTCAACCGCTCCATGGTACAGCGCGGCAAGACCGCCATCGAAGCGCTTGGCTTTTTCGAGAGCGTCGATGTGGGTCTCGAACCCGGCTCTGCGCAGGACAAGGTTGTTCTCAACATTGCCGTGAAGGAACAGTCGACGGGTGACTATGGCGTGACTGCCGGCTACTCGACCGCTGACGGCATCCTCGGCGAAGTCTCGCTCACTGAGCGCAACTTCCTCGGTCGTGGTCAGTATCTGCGTGCCGCGATCGGCGCCACCGGCGGTGGCAAGACCTTCGACTTCTCGTTCACCGAGCCCCGTTTCATGGGCCTCAAGGTGTCCTCGGGCATCGACCTGTACTACCGCACGGTCGACGAGACGACGGCCAACTTCTACGGTTCGACCGCCTACGGTGGCCAGCTGCGCTTCGGCATGCCGATCACCAGCGATATCTCGGCCAGCCTCTTCACCGGCGTCGAACTCAAGTCGATCACCGACGTTGCTGCTCCGACCGCCAAGCTGGTGAACAACGGTCAGACCCTGAACAAGGTCTGGGCTGGCTACACGCTGACCTATGACGGCCTCGACGATCCCAAGAAGCCGACCGAGGGTCTCTATGCGACCTTCACCCAGCAGTATATCGGCTGGGACCACAACCTGCTGAAGTCCGAAGCCAAGGCCCGCTACTATCTTCCGGTGCTGCAGGATACGGGCATCCGCACCAGCCTCCGTGGCACGGCGGGTATGATCAACGACTTCAGCGGTGCCGGTGTGCACTCGGTTGAAGCCTACCAGCTCGGGCCCACCTTCGTGCGCGGCTTCGAGAACAAGGGCATCGGCCCGCGTTTGGCGACGGGCGAAGCAGTTGGTGCGACCTGGTATGTCGGTGGTTCGGCTGAAATCGAGTTCCCGATCCCTGTTCTGCCTGAGAACTACGGCATCAGTGCCGCGCTCTGGGCGGATGCGGGCTATGTCGGTGGCGCCGGCCGTGACAACGGCAATGGCGTGGACCCGAACAGCACGGACAACCCGCTCAAGGCTTCGGTCGGTGCTTCGGTCATCTGGGACAGCCCGTTCGGCCCGCTGCGTGGCGACTTCGGCTACGCGCTCAGCAAGGCAACGGCAGACCGTACGCAGGTCTTCCAGCTGACGCTGCAGTCGCTGCTCTAGCCAAGAGCCAACCCAAGAGCTTGCTCGGCAGCGCCGGGCATGGGACAAGTCAACAAACCGCGGTAGTTGCACCGCGGTTTGTTTTTTTGTTGAGTTGCGACAATGGTCGATACCCGCTTCCACAGACTATCGCAGACCTACGCGCTGCACGCCCTCGTCGGCGTGCTGCCCCGCCCTGTGGTGCTGGACGACGACCGGGCGGCTTCCTTCATGGTGCTGGGCGCCGATGAGCTGTCGCTTGCAGGCGCCGGCCATGTCGCCCTGGCGGCCCACAAGAACTATCTCGATGATCTCAAGGCGACGACCGCTGGGCTGGTGATTGTCTCCGCCCAGCTTCGCGACGCCGTCCCGGCAACGAGCATCGCGATTGTCGACGACCGCCCGCATGAACTGTTTGCCGATATTCTCGATGCGCTCTATCCGGCCAGCACCCGCGGCGGCGTTGGCGGCATCGCCGGCGCGAGCACGTCACCGTTCCTGGAGGAGGGTGTAAGCCTCGGCCCCAACGTGGTGCTGGGGGAGGGGGTCGAGATCGGCCGTGGCACCGTGATCGGCGCCAACACGGTGATTGGCGCCGGCGTCGCCATTGGCCGCAACTGCACCATTGGCGCCAACGTCACCATCGACTGCGCCTATCTGGGCGGCAATGTCGTGATCCATCCGGGCGCCCGCATCGGTACCGAGGGATTTGGCTGGCTCGACCATGCGCGCTCCAACCGCAAGATCCCACAACTCGGCCGCGTCATCGTCCAGGACGACGTTGAGATCGGCGCTAACGCGACCATCGATCGCGGCGCTTTGGGCGATACGGTAATCGGCGAGGGCACCAAGATCGATAATCTTGTGCAGATCGGCCACAACTGCCGGATCGGTCGCTACTGTCTGATTGCAGCGCAGTCCGGGCTTTCGGGCTCGACAGTGCTGGAGGACGGCGTATTGATGGCCGGTGGCACCGGCACCGGCGGACACTTGACGATTGGCGCCGGCTCGGTTGTCTACGGGCGCGCCGGTGTGTCAAAAAGCTGGCCGGCCGGCAGCAAATTGTTTGGCGCGCCGGCCCGTGACATAAAAGAATACTGGCGTGAGACCGCGATGTTGAAGCGGATGATGAACAAGGGAGAGCAGCGTTGATGGATACGGTTGCCAGCACCCCGGAGGGGCGGACACTGACCTCTCTCGACATTGGCGACATTCTGGCGGCCCTCCCGCACCGCTATCCGTTCCTGATGATCGACAAGATCATCAATGTGGACCGGGACGAGTCGGCGATTGGCATCAAGAACGTCACCTTCAACGAGCCGATGTTCCAGGGGCATTTTCCCGGCAAGCCGGTGTTTCCGGGTGTGCTGATTATCGAAGCGATGGCGCAGACCGCGGGGGCCATCGTCATCGCACATGATGCAGCCGCCAATGGCGCCAAGAGCATCGTGCTGATGCTGACCATCGACAAGGCCAAGTTCCGCAAGCCTGCCGGCCCGGGCGACCAGATCGAGTTCCACATTCGCAAAATCCACCGCCGCCGCACCGTGGGCCGCTACGAGGCCAAGGCGATGGTCAATGGCGTGCTGATTGCCGAAGCCGAAGTCGGCGCCATGATCGTCCCGGAGCAATGAGCGTGGGCCATATGGAAGTACACCCCACCGCCGTCATCAGCGCCGGCGCGCGCCTTGGCCAGAACGTCAAGATCGGCCCTTACTCTGTGGTCGGCGAGACCGTGGTGCTGGGCGACAATGTTGAACTCGTTTCACATGTTGTCGTGGCCGGGCGCACCGAAATCGGCGCCGGCACGCGCATTTTTCCGTTCTCATCCATCGGCCACCAGCCGCAGGACCTCAAGTACAAGGGCGAGCCGAGCACGCTGACGATTGGCCAGAATTGCGTCATTCGGGAAAACGTCACCATCAATCCGGGGACGGCGGGCGGCAACATGACCACCCGGGTTGGCGACAACTGTCTGATCATGGCGTCGGCACACGTCGCGCATGATTGCGTGGTCGGCGACAATGTCGTGCTGGCCAACTATGTGGGGCTCGCGGGTCACTCGGTGATTGGCGACTTTGTCCGCTTTGGCGGCATGTGCGCCGTTCACCAGTTTGTCCGCATCGGCGCCCATGCGTTCATCGGCGCCCAGAGCATGATCGATGCAGACGTGATCCCCTACGGCATGGCCGTGGGCAACCGCGCGCGGCTGGCCGGCCTCAATCTCGTCGGCCTCAAGCGCAGCGGGTTTGAGCGGGAATCGATCCACACGCTGCGCGCCGCGTACCGCATGGTCTTTTCCAATGAGGGGACGCTGCGCGAGCGGGTCGACGATGCGGCGCAGCTCTTCAAGGACGAGCCGCTGGTGCAGGACGTGGTGAGCTTCATCTCCAGCGCCAGCGATCGGCCGCTCTGCCTGCCGCGCAATGGCCAGGCCGAAGAATAGATGGCCGAACGGCTCGCGCTGATCGCCGGGTCCGGTGCGCTGGTCCCTGAGGTCATCGCCGCAGCCCGGCAAAAAGGCTTTGAACTCAAGCTTTTAACGATTGGGCGTCGGCATGATTTGGCCGACTACGAACCCGTAAAATTCAGCCTCGCGAACCCACAGACCGCCGTCGAGGCGATACGCGCCTTTGGCGCAACACGCTTCGCCATGGCAGGTGGCGTCAGCCTTTCCGACGTCGTGCGCGAGGGTTTGGCAAGCTACTTCAGCGGTGCACCGGCCCGCCAATCCATTGGCGATACAAGCATTTCCGACCTGGTGCGACGGCTTGAGGACATGACCGGGGCCAAGCCCATGGGCGTGCACGAGATCGCGCCGGACCTGCTGGCCGGGGAGGGGACGCTCGGCGGCCCCCAACCGGATGCCCTGGTCCTCGAAACTGCCCGTCACGCCCTCACATTGGCACGCCAGGCAGGCGGGCTCGACCTGGGCCAAGCCGTTGTTGTTGCAGGCAAACGCGCCATCGCGGCTGAGGATGTCGGCGGCACCGATGCGCTGTTGCGGCGGGTCCGTTGGCTGCGTTTCCGCGGGCTCGTGGCAGACGGAAAAGCCTCGCCGCTGGTGCTCGGCAAATGCCCGAAGCCGGACCAGCCGCTGTTCGTCGATATGCCGGCAATCGGCCCGCGCACGGTGGAAAACGCAAGGAAATCAGGGGTTTCCGCCATCGCGGTGGCGGCGGGCGGAACGCTGCTGATCCAGCGACAGGCGATCCGTGCGACGGCCGACCGGCTGGGCGTCAGCGTCATCGGCTTAACCCTATGACCAAGCCCTTGAATCTCTTCATCCTTGCCGGCGAACCGTCCGGCGATCGGATCGGCGCGGACCTGGTGGAGCGGCTGCAGGCACGTGGCCCGGTGACCCTGACGGGCGTCGGCGGCGAGGCTTTGACACAAAAAGGCCTCAAGTCTGAATTCGACATGAACGAGCTTTCGGTCATGGGATGGGCCGATGTGCTGCCGCGGCTACCCAAACTGCTCTGGCGCGCCCGTTCGATGGCCCGAAAGATCATCCGCACCCGACCCGATGTCGCGGTGCTGATCGACTCGCAGGTGTTCTCCGCCATCGTGGCCGGACAGGTGCATAAAGCCGCGCCCGACATTCCGGTCGTCCTCTATGTGGCGCCGGCCGTCTGGGCGTGGAAGCCGGAGCGGGCGGCAGAGTTGACCCCAAGGTTCCGTGAAGTGCTATCGGTCCTGTCATTCGAGCCCGCGTTCATGGCAAGGGTCGGCGGGCCCGAGACGACCTATGTCGGCCATCCCGCGCTGGCGCGCTTTACGCAGCGACCGGCCGTGCCGGCGCGCGGACCGGTGCTGCTGCTGCCCGGCAGCCGCGAGGGAGAGTTACGTCGCCACCTGCCGCTGATGCGGGCTGTGGCTGAACGCCTCAAGGATCATCCGCGCGTGACGGGCTTCATGCTGCCCACGCCGCGGGTACTTGAGGCACGGGTTGCCACAGAAGTGGCCGGGTGGGGCGCCTCGGTCGAGGTGATCACTGGCGAGGCGCGCAAGGCCGAGGCGTTTGCGACGGCGATCGCCGCGGCGGCCGTGACCGGCACCGTGACACTGGAACTGGCTCTGGCCGGCGTGCCGATGGCGACGACCTATGTCGCCGACAAGGGGCAGGCCAAGCGCTGGGTGCAGTACAAGGTCAAGTTCGCCTCGCTGCCCAATGCGCTGCTCGACCGGACCCTGGTGCCGGAGGTGTTGCAGCTGGCGCCGGAGCCCGAGGCGCTGGTTGCGGAGGTCCGCTGCCTCCTCGACGACAAGACCGTGGCTGATGCGCAGGTGGCGGGGTTCGCCGAAATCCGGCGCCTGATGCAAAACGGGGCGCCTGAGGCGCCCCGCGTCGATCCGGCCGAGCGGATCCTGCGATATCAAAAACCCTGAAACGCCTCAGCGGTTCTTGATCGGCTCGTAGTCGCGGGCCGGGGCACCGTTGTAGAGCTGGCGCGGGCGGCCGATCTTCTTCTGCGGGTCGCCGATCATTTCCTTCCACTGCGCGATCCAGCCGACGGTGCGGCTGAGGGCGAAGATGGCGGTGAACATCGAGGTCGGGAAGCCGATCGCCTCGAGGATGATGCCCGAGTAGAAGTCGACATTCGGGTAGAGCTTGCGCGAGACGAAATACTCGTCGGTGAGCGCGATGTGCTCGAGCTGCTGGGCAACCTGCAGGAGCGGGTTGTTCTCGACGCCGAGGGTGGCGAGCACTTCCTTGGCCGTCGCCTGCATCACTTTGGCGCGCGGGTCGTAGTTCTTGTAGACGCGGTGGCCAAAGCCCATCAGGCGGATGCCGCTGGTCTTGTCCTTCACCTTGGCAATGAACTCCGGGATCTTGTCCGGAGTGCCGATCTCCTTGAGCATGTTGAGCGCCGCTTCGTTGGCGCCGCCATGAGCGGGCCCCCAGAGGCAGGCCACACCGGCAGCGATACAGGCGAAGGGATTGGCGTCCGAAGAGCCTGCGAGGCGCACTGTCGAGGTCGAGGCGTTCTGCTCGTGGTCGGCATGCAGAGTGAAGATCAGGTCCATCGCCCGGGCAATAACCGGGTTGACCACATACTCCTCGGCCGGCACCGAAAAGCACATGCGCAGGAAATTGCTGGCATAGTCGAGGTCGTTGCGTGGGTACACGAACGGCTGGCCGACCGAGTACTTGTAGGCCATGGCAACGATCGTCGGCATCTTGGCGATCAGGCGGATCGAGGCGATCTCGCGCTGCATCGGATCGGTGATGTCGGTAGAGTCATGGTAGAACGCGGCCATCGCCCCGACCACGCCGCAAACCACCGCCATCGGATGCGCATCGCGACGGAAGCCGCGATAGAGGAAGTGCATCTGCTCGTGCAGCATGGTGTGGGTCGTGACGCGATGCTCGAAATCCTTGAGCTGCGCCACAGTCGGCAGCTCACCGTAGAGCAGCAGGTAGCAGACTTCGAGATAGTGGGATTTCTCGGCCAACTGGTCGATCGGGTAGCCCCGATACATCAGCTCGCCCTTGTCACCGTCGATATAGGTGATCGAACTGTCGGTGGCCGCCGTCGAGGTAAAGCCCGGATCGTAAGTGAACAGGCCCGTCTTGGCGTACAAAGATCGTATGTCGATGACGTCCGGACCGACAGACCCAGACAGGACCGGAAATTCGAAGGTCTTGTCGCCGATGGTCAGTTTCGCGATCGTGTCGGTCATACGTAGCTCTCCTTGGCGGCTGGAATCCCGCTTGAGGGAGGATGCGGGAAGGCCGTTAACGATGGGTAGTCGAGTTCAGGTAACCCCTTTTACCCAAGTTCCGCAACACAAGGGTGAACAGCGCTGACCTAAAGCAAACGAAGTGATTAGGCGGCCTGGTCTGCGAGGCGGGCCAGCGACTCCTCGCGCCCGATAAGTACCATGACTTCGAAGATTCCGGGCGAAATCGTGCGGCCGGTGAGCGCCGCGCGAAGCGGCTGCGCCACCTTGCCCAGTTTGAGGCCACGATCCTCGGCAAAGCTGCGGGCGGCCGCGTCGATGGCCTCCACTGACCAGTCATTGAGGCTGCGCAGCACCTCGACAAAAGCGCCGATATTGGCCCGGCTTTCCGGCGTCAGCTGCGCGGCTGCCGAGGCGTCGATGCCGATCGGACGAACAGCATAGATGAACTGCGCCAGATCGATGAGTTCGAGCACCGTCTTGGCACGCGGCTGCAGCTCGGGCAGGGCGGCGAGCACCGTTGCCTTGTTGACTGACAACCCGTCGCGATCGACGACCCGATCGAGTTCGGTGGCGGTCTCGAGCATCACCTCATAGAGCCGCTCTGGCGTAGCGCCGCGGATATAGTGGCCGTTGACGTTCTCGAGCTTGACGAAATCGAAGCGCGCCGCGCCCTTGTTGAGCGCATCGAGCGAGAACCAGTCGACCATCTGCTGGGTCGTGAACAGCTCCTCGTCGCCATGGCTCCAGCCAAGGCGGGCGAGATAGTTGCGCAGCGCTTCGGGCAGATAGCCCATCTGCCGATAGGCCTCGACGCCCAACGCACCGTGACGCTTGGAAAGCTTGGCGCCGTCCGGACCGTGGATCAGCGGGATATGCGCCATTTCCGGCACGTCCCAGCCCATGCCGTTATAGATGATGATCTGCCGAGCGGCATTGGTGAGGTGGTCGTCACCACGGATGATGTGCGTGACGCCCATGTCATGGTCGTCGACCACCACAGCGAGCATGTAGGTCGGCGTCCCGTCAGACCGCAGGATGATGAAGTCATCCAGGTTCTCGGTCTTGAACACCACTTCGCCCTGCACATGGTCGTGCACGACGATCTCGCCGCTCTCGGGCGCCTTGATGCGGATGACCGGAGCGACGCCCGCCGGTGCTTCGGACGGATCGCGGTCGCGCCAATAGCCATTGTAGCGTGGCGGCTTGCCCGCGGCGCGGGCGCTCTCGCGCATCTCGGCCAGTTCCTCGGGCGAGCAATAGCAGTAGTAGGCCTGGCCGCGGGCCAAGAGCTCCTTGGCGACCTGCGCGTGGCGCTCGGCGCGGGCGAACTGCATGTAGGGCTCGTCGTCCCAGGTGACGCCCAGCCACTTGAGGCCCTCGAAGATCGCCTGCACGGCGGCTTCGGTCGAGCGTTCCCGATCGGTGTCTTCGATGCGCAGCAGCATCTTGCCGCCGGTATGGCGGGCGAAGGCCCAGTTGAAGAGGGCCGTGCGCGCGCCACCGATATGCAGATAACCGGTCGGCGACGGAGCGAAGCGGGTGACGACTGGCTTGGCCATGGGCAACCGGGAACCTCGGCAGGAGTGGCGTTTTCGTGTCCACCGTGTAAGCATCCGGGGCGGCAAGCGCAAGGGCGGGGCAGACGCCATGTCCGAGGTCTTGGAAGGCCCGAGGGTCGAGCACATCGACGCGCGCAAGCTGCCGGTGCGAAAGCTGGCTGCGCCGCAGCGGGCCGATGCGGCAACGCGTCTGGCTACCCTGCTCGACACCCGCCGGCTTTTCATCCTGCTGCCCTTCGGCCTGATCGCCGGCCTGGTGCTGTTCGTGCAGGGCGAGGAGGGGCCGGCGACCTGGTTGCTGATGGCCATGATGGCGGCACTCTGTGCAGGCCTGTTGCTGGCGCGGCGAGAACCCGTCACCTTCCGGTTACTGGTGCTTGCCGCCTCTGTCTGCACCGGGTTTTGCCTGCTGCCGCTGCATGGCGCGCTGTTCGGCACGCGGATGCTGGCTTTCCCCGCCTACGGCACCTACGAGGCGCGGGTCGATGAAATCGTCTCCGAGGCCGAGAGTGGTCGGCGGGTCGTGATCTCTGCCATCACGCCAACGGGCGAGGCGAGAGCGCTGCCGATCCGCCGGGCGCGCATTGTCGTCGCTGATGGCCCGAGCCTGGCGCCGGGCGACATCGTCAGCGGCGCCATGCGGTTTTACGCCGTGCCGGGACCGGCAGTGCCGGGCGGTTACGACACCCAGTTCCACGCCTATTTCGACGGCGTCGGCGCCTTCGGTAACGCCACGGGCGCAGTCTCGATCGTCCGAAGCGGCCCCGACGGCCCGGAGCGGACGATCGATGGTCTGCGGCAGACCATAGGTCAGCGCATCGACGCGCAGATCGAGGGCGTGGCCAATGGCCTCGCGCGCTCAATGATGATCGGCGACCAGAGCCGCATCACCGATGACGTGCGCGAGGTCATGGCCACCTCGGGGCTGGCGCATATCTACTCGATTTCGGGCCTGCACCTGTCGCTCGTCGCCATCGGCGTGCTGACTGTGCTGCGCTACCTCCTGATCCTTGTTCCAGGGATCTCGCGCTTTGTTTCGGTCAAGAAGCTGGCGGCCGTGGTGGCGCTGCTGGCCGCCTTCTTCTACCTGCTGCTGGCCGGCGGCTCGTCCAACGTTCCGGCCTTCCGTTCGACGCTGATGATCGCGCTGGTGCTCGGCGCCGTGTTGGCGGGACGGCGGGCGCTGACCATGCGCAATGTGGCGCTGGCGGCACTGGTGATCATTCTGACCGACCCGGCCAGCGTCTTCCGTCCCAGCTTCCAGCTCTCGTTCGCGGCTGTCGTCGCGCTCATTGGCGCTTATGAATGGGGCCGCCCAGAGGGCGAAGCACATGGAGGCGCCCTTGGCTGGCTGCGTCGAGCGATCGTCGGGACGGCGCTGACCAGCCTCATCGCCGGGCTCGCGACGCTGCTGTTCTCCGCCTACCACTTCCAGCAGACGGCGCCGCTGGGACTGGTGGCCAACCTGATGGCGCTGATCCTGATCATGCCGATCATGACCGCCATCGTGCTCGGCGCCCTGCTGATGCCGCTTGGCTGGGAGGCGCCGGTGCTCGAAGCCTTGCAGGTGCTGCTCGAGGCGTTGGTGGGTATCGCCACGCTGGTGAGCCAATGGAGCGAGGGCCTGAGCCTGCATCCGCTGCTGACGCCGCTGGCGCTGCTGCTGGGGCTTGGGGCGCTCGCCTGGTTCGCCTTCTTCGAAGGCTGGGTGCGGCTTGCTGGCCCGGCGCTCCTGGCGCCCGCAGTAATGCTGTTTGCGGTCGACCGGCCACCCGACGTGCTGGTCGCCGACACGACGCGGGCCGTGGCGATCCGAACAGCCGATGGCCTCGCGCTTGTCGACGGCAAGCCGACGAGCTTTGCGGTGAAAGTCTGGGCCGAGACCTATGGCGAGCCGATCGCAGCTGCGGCCGGCCGATGTGACTCGGTGGCCTGCATTGCCGAGAGCCCGCGCGGCTTTTCGCTGGCGCTGGTCAACGACCCGGCCGGTTTTTGAGGAGTGTGGGCGGGTCGATCTGGTGATCACCCGGCGGGACGCGCCGAAAACCTGCACCACGCCACTGGTGATCGATGCCGCCGAACTGGAGCAGGGTGGCGTGCAGTGGCTGGCCTGGGACGGCGCCCGCTTCGAGCGCCGTCCAGCCAAGACCGGGGTCAACCGGCCCTGGCGAGCCGTGCCACAGTGACGCCGCAGGCCGGCATGCTGGCACTGCCGAGCACATAGCCCGCCTCATCGGCTGCCGGGACCAGGGTGGCGCCCTGGTTGTTGTAGTTGAAATAGACGCGGAATTGGCCGCGCACCCGGCAGCGGACGCCAGCCGGCAGTTCCAGCGTGGTGATATCCGCCTCGTCGATCAGATGATCGATGATGCGCTGCATCAGCGCCCGGTCGCCGCTGGCCGCCAGATAGTGCAGGCGGCCCTGCGCCACGAGGACCGGGAAATTCTCCTCGTCCTCGATGATCACTTCGGCCCGCGTCTCGATGCGTTCGCGCCAGTGCGCGACATTGCCGCCACCCTTGACCGAGACGCGATGCACCGGGTTGGTGCTGTCGATGCGGGTCACTTTCAGGTCGAGCAGGTTGCTCGGCAGGTTGGGCGCCAGCCCGTCCGGAATGCGGAAATCCTGCGTCTTGGCGCCGGAACGCGGCCCGATCAGCAGATGCCCATCGAAGTTGGCGATCGCCTCGCGCAGCTCGTCGTTCCAGGCAAACAGCGCCGGGATGATGACAAGGTCATAGCGCGAAAAGTCGCGGGTCTTGGGCGAGAGGATATCGACATCGATGCCGCGCTTGCGCAGCGGGATGTAGCAGTTGCGCACGTGCTGGATATGCGAGAAGCCAGCGGCCTGCGCCTCGATCTTCCAGGCCCACTCGCTCTGATAGTCAAAGACGATGCCGACGCGGGCCTTGCCCGGTTCGCCACCGAAATTGATCGCCTTGAGCTCCTCGGCCACCTGCATGGCCTCGGCATGCGCCGGCGCTGGCTCGCTGTCAGGCCGCAGCAGACCAGCATGCATCTGCTCCTGCGCGAACGGCGCCTGCCGCCAGCGGAAATAGGACACCACCTCAGCGCCATGCGCAAAGGCTTCCCAGGCCCAGAGGCGGGCCATGCCGGGCAGCGGATCGGGATTGTAGTCGGCCCAGTTCACCGGGCCGGGCTGCATCTCCATGATCCACCAGCGGCCGTGGCCGACGGCGCGATAGAGATCGTGATGCATGCCCGAGGAGTCCGGGTCGCCCTGGCGGAAATAGGGGGTCTTGACCTCCTGCGGCTCCGGCGCGCCATCGAGATGGCCGAGCGGATAAGAGTCCCAAGCCATGACGTCGAGTGTCTCGGCCAGGTCCCAGTGGTCATAGTCGGTGAACCGGCACATCGAGTTGTGGATCACCGGCAGGTCGGGCCGCGCGCCTTCAGGATGTCGAACTGTACCTTATTGAAGGCAGACACCTGATCGGACGAGTAGCGCCGGAAGTCGAGCGCGGCGATCGGGTTGGGCTCGGTGACCATCAGGTTGGGCAGGTCGATCTCGTCGAAGTCCGCATAGTCCATCGACCAGAAGACGTTGCCCCAGGCCTCGTTGAGCTTGGCGATGGTGCCGTAACGGGCCTGCAACCAGCGGCGGTAGCCCTGTCGCGCGGCATCCGAGTAGGAGAGCACGGTGCCATGGCAGCCATATTCGTTGTCAGTCTGCCAGCCGGCGAGCGCCGGATGCTGGCCGACATGCTCGACGAGCAGCTTCGTGATGCGGGCGCATTCCTCGCGATAGCCCAGATGCGAAAAATCGTAATGGCGGCGCGAGCCAAAGCCGCGCGGCCGGCCTTCGACATCGACCGGCAGCATATCGGGTGTCTTCTTGACCAGCCAGCGCGGCGGCGTGGCGGTCGGCGTGCCGACGATAACCTTGAGCCCGTGCTTGCCGAGCGTATCCATTGCCTGGATCAGCCAGCCGAAATCCAGCTTGCCCGGCTCGGGTTCGAGCTTGGACCAGGCGAACTCGCCGATGCGGACATAGCTGATGCCGACTTCGGCCATGCGGCGCGCGTCGTCATCCCAGCGCTCGACCGGCCAGTGTTCGGGATAGTAGCAGACGCCAAGGGTGGGAGTGGTCACGGCAGGAAAACTCAGAGTTTGAGGAAAGGCTCGGGCAGGCCCGGGACGTCGACATCAATGGCAAAGACGCTGCCCGAGAGCGGATATTGCTCGAGCTCGGCCGGGCTCATGTGTTCGCGGGCGGTGGTGAGATAGAGCGTCTTGAAATCCTTGCCGCCAAAGGCCGGGCAACTGACATTGGGCACCGGCAGTTCGATCACCCGGTCAAGCTTGCCGTTCGGTGCAATGCGGATGACGCAGGAGCCGCCCCAGCGGGCGTTCCAGACAAACCCCTCGCTGTCGACCACCGAGCCATCGCCGCCGCCCGGCGCACCGGAAAAGAACTCCGTCCAAGGCCCGATCGGCAAGCCGGTTTCGGGATCTAAGGGCGCGGTGAGGATTACGGCGCCGGCGTCGGTGAAATAGGCGCGGGTCCCGTCGGGCGAAAAGCAGATCGAGTTCGGGATACCGAGATTGCTGAGGATCGGGGTCAGCACGCCGGCCTTCCACTGGTAGACGGCGCCGGTCTTCGGGCCGCCGCCGCCGCGGTTCATGGTGCCGATCCAGAAGCCGCCAGAGCGATCCATGCGGCTGTCATTGGTTCGGTTGTGCGGCGCATCGGCCTCGATCGGCGCGATCGGCGTCGTCAGATCCGTCGAGAACTGGTAGCGCACCAGCCCGCCCGACTGCGCCACGGCGAGTGTATCGGCATCGACCACGGCAGCGGCCGAGGCCTTGTCCTTGAAGGTGATGCGATCGACCAGCTGGCCGTCTGCCGTGGCGCTCAGCAGCGTCTGGTTGAGAATGTCGAACCAGAACAGGCGGTCGAGCAGCGGGTTCCAGAACGGGCCTTCGCCCAGCTCGCAGCGGCTGTCGACAAAGAGTTCGGCCTTGGCGGTCATTTGGTCTGTCCTGCGTCATAGGCGGCGACAGCCGTGCGGGCGCGTTCGCCCACATCGGCGGCCGACATGCCGGGTTTGAAAATGTAAGTGCCGAGCCCGAAGCCGGCGCAGCCGGCAGCAAAATACTCCGAGAAATTGTCGGGGTTGGCCCCGCCCACGGCATAGAGCGGCACGGCCGGCGGCAGCACCGCCTTCATCGCCTTGATGCCCTTGGGCCCCAGCACTTCGGCGGGGAAGAATTTGAGGCCCGTCGCCCCGGCCCGAAGCGCCGAAAACGCGTCGGACGGCGTGAAGACGCCTGGATAGCTCAGGAGCCCCTTGTCCCGCGTGCGGACGATGACTTCGGGATGGGTGTCGGGCGAGACGATGAAGGTGCCGCCGGCCGCCGAGACCGCGTCGACATCCTTGATCGTCAGCACGGTACCGGCGCCGATCTCGGCGCGGCCTTTGAACTGCCTGGCCGCGGCGGCGATCGACACCAGCGGCTCGGGCGAGTTGAGCGGCACCTCGATCATGGTGATGCCGGCCGCCACCAAGGCGTCGCAAACGGCGATGGTTTCGGCGGGCGCGATGCCGCGCAGGATGGCGATGATGTGGCGATGAGTGCTCATGGGGTCCTCAGGCGGCGCGAGCGGCCTTGAGGCCGGCAAGCGTGGCGTCGGTGGCATCGACGATGCGGGTACTGGCCCCTAGCATGGCAAAGGCCTGCGCATAAAGCGTGCAGAGCCCAGTGCTGCCCACCAGCGGGATCTCGGTGCCACTGAGCCAGTCGCGCTGGCCGCCGATTTCGGCGCCGATCAGCAGGCCCGAGAGGAACCCGGCGCACCAGGGCGCCGACCGCCCGGCGAGCAGGGAGCCCGCCCGGACCTTGAAGAGCGTTGCGGTCAGCCGCTGCGGCGCGTCGATGCCCTGCGCGGCGCCGGCGCCAAAGCCTTCGGCCCGATCAGGGCCATCGAGTTCGCCCTGCAGCGAGTGCCGCAGCACCGAATGGGTGCGGAGCACCTCGAACAGTTCGCCGGTCATGGCGGTTGAAAAACGAGTGATCCGCTCGCCTTCGAGCGTCGCCCATTTCGAATGCGTACCGGGCATCACGACAAGGCCGGCAAAGCCGGGCTGCAGGGCATGGAGGCCAAGCAACTGCGTTTCTTCGCCGCGCATCACATCCTCGGCGCCCGCTGTCCGGACGCAGACGCCGGGCAGGATGGTGGCTGCAAGGCCCGAGCCCGGGACCACCGGAGAGACGCCACGCGCCGCAAGGCTGCGCAGGTCGGCCGGTGCATCAAGATAGGGCGCTTCGAGCCAGCCTTGCCGCGCCCCGGCCATGCCGCAGATCAGCACGTCCATCGGGGCGGCGCTATCGATGGCGTCAGACAAGAGGCCCGTGAGGACACCCGGGTAGGCGTCCCGAGTCAGCTTGCCCATGCCCTGGTCGGAGCTGCGCGCAAAGGCGATCTCGCCCTTGACGTCGATCCCCCAGGCACGCAGGTTGGAAGTACCCCAGTCGACGGCGATCCACGCGGCTTGGCCTGCCAAAATCCACTCTCCCATTCTGCCAGCCCTTCTTGACCGGTTCGGGCCGCGGGCTCCAGCATATCTGGAAGGTGGTCTAGTCAAATTGGCAGCCCGAGCCTAGATGGCCGGCCGCGCAAACCGTCCAGCACGCGCAAAAAAAGAGCCGATGCGATGCACCGGCTCCGAGCGGCCCCACGGGGATGGGGCGATTTGCATGGGTCGTTCTAGTATTTGCGCAGCAGGCCCACGAGCCGGCCCTGCACCTTGACCCGGTCTGGCGGGAAGATGCGGGTTTCATAGGCCGGGTTGGCGGCTTCCAGCGCCACCGAATTGCCCTTGCGACGCAGCCGCTTGAGCGTGGCCTCCTCGTCGTCGACCAGCGCGACGATGATCTCGCCGGTGGCGGCATTGTCCTGCTTCTTGATCAGCACGGTGTCGCCATCAAAGATGCCGGCTTCGATCATCGAGTCGCCGCGCACTTCGAGCGCATAATGCTCGCCGCTGCCCAGCATTTCGGGCGGCACGGTGATGGTGTGGCTGTGCGTCTGGATCGCCTCGATCGGCGTACCGGCCGCGATCCGACCCATGACCGGGATGGTGACCGGCCGCCCCGCTTCGGAGGCCGTCAGCATGGCATTGGCACTGCGTGGCGGCGGCGCCGCGACGCGGCCGAGGCTGCCGTCGATGACATTGGGCTCGAAGCGCGACTTGCGACCGCCCAGCGACGGGTTCATCGAGTCGGGCAGGCGCACCACTTCGAGTGCTCGCGCCCGGTTGGGCAGCCGGCGGATGAAGCCGCGCTCCTCGAGCGCGGTGATCAGCCGGTGGATACCGGACTTCGAACGCAGGTCGAGCGCGTCCTTCATTTCGTCGAAGGACGGCGGGATGCCGGCTTCCTTCATGCGCTCATGGATGAACATGAGCAGTTCGTGTTGCTTGCGCGTCAGCATTGGGTGGCCCCGTGAGCAGAATCGGAACAAAGGCTGAACGATGTATAGATGTTCCAGTTCTGTTCTGCAACAGGCCGGTAAATATTCGGTTTCAGCCGCGGTTCGCGGCGGCTGATTCATCCTCTGGCAAGCTTAATGGATTGCTTTTTAGCGGGTTCAGTAAAGCCAAATAGAGTATGCTGATTGGCGTAGTATTATGATCTGAAAGCTAGGCTCTCTCGTAACAGGGAGAGCAGAATGCTCAACAACACAAAGAAAATATCGGTTGCCCTAGCCGCAATGCTGGCGGGCCTGATGGTGACGATCTCGGCGGCAGAAGCCCGCTTCGACGACATGACGCCGCGGCAGGCGGCGATGCTGCGCCCGATGCTCGATCTGGTGGATCGCACGGTGCTCAGTGCTGCGCCGCGTGTGCCAGATCGCCTCACCACCGCCTCGATCGGCCCGCAGGCCGAAACGGTTGCGCCGGTGCGCCGTGCCGTTCCCGACTACAATGTGTTCAAATCGGTTGTCGTGCCGGTCGGCCAGCTCAAGGCCTTTGGGCAGTGGGGCAGGGTGCGCCCTACCGCTGGCGAGGTTGCGGAGCTCTGCACCGGCTCGTTCTGCAAGAGCACCGCCGGCAAGCAGCTCGCCGCACTGGCGCACTCGGCCGCCGACCTCTCGCAGGTTGAGGCGCTGACGCTGGTCAACCGCACCGTCAACCGCCTGATACGCTACAAGTCGGATCGTGGCGATACGTGGCAGACGCTGGCCCAGAGCGCCGCCCGCGGTACCGGCGACTGCGAAGACTTTGCCATCGCCAAGATGGAGCTGCTCGCCGGCCTCGGCTTTGCCCCCGAGCAGCTGCAGTTCATCGTCCTCAAGGACACCCGCCGCCAGCTCTACCACGCCGTCCTCGCCGTGCATGTCGAGGGCAAGCGCTACATCCTCGACAACCTCTCCAACACCGCCGCCACCGACACCATCTTCCGCACCTACAAGCCGATCGTCTCCTTCGTGGGCACCAAGAGCTACGTCCACGGCTTCAAGGGCGGTGAGACGGCGATTGCGATGAAGGGCGGGATGGCCGGGATCCGGCTGGGTGAGGGGAACTGAGGCGGGGAAGCGTGTCTTCCCTCCGGGCCGCCGTCTCACTACAAACGAAAATGGCCCGCCGAAGCGGGCCATTTGTTGCAACTTGCAGGTCTGATCAAACATCGTGCGTGATGATGGTGTCCCCATCAAGAATGAACTTAAAGGCGTCTAGACCGGACGTCAGGTTCGAGCCTGTGTCCTTGACGACCGCAACATCCTTCCAACCGCCTTGGTTGACCTGGATGGTCACGTCACCGTTCACAGACGGCGACGGACCAGCGTCGCTAAGCAAATGCGTGTTCGCGACGCTACCATAGACAAGGCGAACGTTGGCGGCGGCATTCGCCCCCAGACCGCTGACGAGTTCAGACAGATCGATGACGTCATCGCCAAGAACGTAGTCGTTAATCGTATTGGTAGCACTTCCCAGATTTCCGGCTACTGAATAGCTGTGAAGCACAAAGGTGTCCTGCCCCTGTCAACCGGTCAGCGTGGTGGTACCGTTGACGTGTCCGCTGTGGAGGATGTCGTTTCCTTGGTCGCCACTCAAAGTCGAGGAGTGGCCCCCCTTCCAATTAGCGTAGAGAACGTCGTCATCCTGTCCGCCGGTCAGAATGTTGTTGCCGCCGAGGCCGATGAGCGTGTCCTTGCCCTGGCCGCCATCAGCACCGCCTCCCATCTTGACGACGACATCGTTGCCCTGCCCGCCGCCTATGTTCTCGCCCCAGTCGCGCGCAATATAGAAGTTGTTGCCGTTGTCCGCGTCCAGCTTGTTGGATGTGCGGCTGATGCTGACGGTAGCTGCAGTACTTGTGTTGGTGCCATCGAACAGTTGGTAGCTGAACGACACCGGACCGGCGCCATTGAACGAGATATTCACGAATTTGCCGTCGGCGCTCAGGCTTGCGCCAACGGTTAGCCCAGTGAGAGTCAGGTTCGTGTGGAGCGGAACGCCGTCATTGGCGAGCAACGCGTAGATCGGAATGGCAATCTGGCCGTCGCCGAGATTTGTCTGGATCGTGTCGCTGGCTGGTGTTGGAACGGGGGGGGCTTCGGAAATGTCGGTGACCGTGACGGCAATAGACTGCTCGTCATAGTTTATGCCATCCGAGGCCCGGACTATAAGGTCATAGACGTTGTTCAGTCCCGAGTCGGTAGGCACCTCATAGTTAGGCGCGGTGATGAAACGGAGAGCGCCTGTAGTCGCATCTATCTGGAATTTCGATTGATCGGTGCCACCCACGATCGAGTAGGTGATTGACGTACCTTCCGGATCAGTTGCCACCGCCGTTGTCACGGCAGCGCTGTTCTCGGCAATAGACACCGCTGCGGTCGAGCCGCCGCCGTTTGAAGTAATCATTGGGGCTTCATTGGCGTTAGTGACGGTTACAGCAATCGCCTGATCGTCGAATCTATCGCCGTCTGAAGCGCGCACGACCACGTCGTAGACATTGTTGGCACCAGCATCCAGCTTGGTCTCAAAGTCCGGAGCGTTTTTGAACGTGAGGACGCCCGTCGTCGCATCAATATTGAAAAACGCCTGATCGGCGCCACCAACTATGGAGTAGGTCCTGGCGGTACCTTCGGCATCGGTAGAAGTGACGGTGGTCACCGCAGTCGTGTTCTCGGCAATTGAGATCGACGCCGAAGCGTCGCCGCCGTTGGAAGTGATGATCGGCGCATCATTGGCGCCATTTACCGTAATCGTCAGCGTCGCTTGGGCCGAAATGTCGCCATCCCCGTCGGTGATCGTATACCTGAACACTTCCGTGGGGTGATCGTTGTGGCCAAGGCTTTGGACGTTTCCAGCGTTATTGTAGAGCTCGTAGCGATAGTTGCCGAGTGCGTCGACACGCAAGCTGCCGTAGGTTCCGGCGATGACGTTTGCGTTGACGCCCACCCAGGTAATCGCCTTGAAGCCATCGGCGCCGACAGTATCGGCCACGCCGTTTGAGCCGTTGCCGTCGGCGGTCCCCAGGCTGCCACTGCCGGTGTAGGCTGCCGTGAGCACGTTTCCGGTTGCAACGAAGACGATCGCATCTTCAGTCACGCTGTCAATGTCGTTGGCAACCGACGGTGTATCGTCGGTGACACTGACCGTCACGCGTCCTGTCAGCGGCGTCCAGTCGCCGTCGGCATCGATTGCTCTCAGGGCAGCGCCGAGATTGATCGGCAGGCTGGCGCCATTGCCGCCCTTATGATCGAGCTGGTCATAAAGCTCAAACTTGTATGCCCCGGTCGTCTGGTCCAGCGTGAGATCGAAGATTTTCGTGTCGGCCGGAGGATCATAGGTAACGCCGACGTTGCCATTAGCGTTTGCGAATGCAGTCAGCACGTTGCCGCTGACCACATAGCTTACCGGCTTGCCGCCCGAGCTGAGCGTGAGAGTGACCATTTGCGCGACGGCATCTGGGGTGAAGCCATAGGTGAGGAGGCTGTCCGCGCCGATTGCGAGCCCCGCGAGTGAGCCCGAGGCGGTCGCGGGACCACCATTGTCGACGCCCGCCGGACCAGTGGTGGACTTGTCGATGAGGTCGCCGTC
>JACDQI010000012.1 GCA_015657675.1 Devosia sp. | reverse complement strand
TCAGCGGTTCGATCCCGCTAAGCTCCACCAAATCTTCTCCCCAAGTTGTGAAGCGATGTCCCGGGCCGTTGCGTCCCGGCGACCGGATTTACGCGCACTTTCCCCGGACCCGACCCCACGCGCCGGCGGTTGGGGAAGAATGGGAGTTGGCTCTCTTCCCACGAGGTATCATCTCTCTAAATCCCCAACGTCTCCATCAGCTCGCGCGCGGCGACGGCGCCGGCGCGGTTGGCGCCGATTGTGGAGGCGGAGGGGCCGTAGCCGACGAGGTGGATGCGCGGGTCGCGTCCCACTTGCGTTGCCAGTTTACCGGTCATGGTGATGCCGCCGCTGCGTTCGCGCAGCTGCAGCGGCGCCAGGTGATCGAGCGAAGAGCGGAAGCCGGTGCACCAGAGGATGAAGTCGGCGCCTAACTCGCGGCCGTCGGCCCAGCGGATGCCGGTCGGGGTGATTTCGGTGAACATCGGCTGGCGGACCAGCGCGCCGCGGTCGCGCATGGCGGCGATGCGCGGGTTCATCGGCAGGCCGGTGACTGACACCACGGAGTTGGGTGGCAGGCCCTGTCGGACGCGCTCCTCGACCATGGCGACGGCCTTGCGGCCGGCTTCCTGATCGAAAGGGCCTTCCGTGAAGACCGGCTCGCGGCGTGTGACCCAGGTGGTGCGCGTCACCAGCGAGATTTCGTCGAGAAGCTGGATGGCGGAAATGCCGCCGCCGACCACCACCACGTGCTGGCCGGTGAATTCGGCGGCCGTGCGATAGTCATGGGTGTGCAGCTGCCTGCCGCGAAAGAGCTCGCGCCCCGGATAGTCCGGGATGAACGGGCTCTCCCAGGTACCGGTGGCGTTGATGATACCGCGCGCCGAAAAGACGCCGCGATCGGTTTCGACACGAAAACGGTCGCCCCGCGGGCTCACCACCTGCACAACGACCGGACGCGCGACGGGAAGCTCGAAGCGCTGCTCATAGGCGGCGAAATAGCGGGGCACGGCCACCGCCGCTTCGACCGTCGTCTCGGACGTGTCCACGGCCTCGGCGAAGGCCATGCCCGGCAGGTCGTGTACACGGTTGACGGTGGAGAGGGTCAGCGACGGCCAGCGATATTGCCAGGCGCCACCGGCCTCGGGCGACCGGTCGAGCACGACAAAGCCACGCCCAGGGGCGAGGCCGCGTTGCTTCAAATGATAGGCCGAGGAGAGGCCCGCCTGCCCGGCGCCCATCACCAGGATATCGGTCTTGACGACAGCCTGGGTGGGCGGAGCAACGGCGAAAGCGGGATCGGTCATGCGTCGCATGTAGGAATGCATCGCGGTCGGGCACAAGCCGGCACCGCCTGCACCGCAGCCGTGCGTCCGGCTGGCCTTGACTCCCCCGGCAAAATCCCCGATTGGACCGGCCCGCTTTGTTGGTCGCCCATGTGCCCGGCCACGGCGTAACTCCTTCCGAGCGAGACAGGAAATGACGCAAGTTCAGTGCGGCATGGATTTCGGCACTTCCAATTCCACCTTTGCGGTTGCCGGGGGCAATGCGCCGCCGCGACTCTTGCCGCTGGAAGGCACGAGCGTCACCCTGCCGTCGGTGATCTTCTTTTCGTTTGAAGACGATAGCGCGTTTTTCGGGCGCTCCGCGGTGGCCGAATATGTCACCGGTGGCGATGGCCGGCTGATGCGTTCGCTGAAGAGCGTTCTGGGCACCAACCTCTTCTCCGACACCACCCGGATCAAACGGCGCTCGCTGCCGTTTTCCGAGATCCTGGGCACCTTTATCGGCGAATTGCGGACCCGCGCCGGGGCGCAGTTGGACGATGATGTGGATGCCGTGGTGATGGGCCGGCCGGTGCGCTTTGTCGATGATGACGACGCGGCTGATGCGGAAGCGCAGAGCCAGCTCGAATCGGCGGCACGCGGCCAGGGGTTCCGCCATATCGAGTTCCAGTTCGAGCCGATCGCGGCAGCACTCGACTACGAGCAGCAGGTGACCGCGGAAGAGCTCGGCCTCGTCATCGATATCGGCGGCGGCACCTCGGACTTTTCGGTGATCCGCGTGTCGCCGGAGCGTGCCCGCGCCACCGACCGGCGCAACGATATCCTCTCGACCGCGGGCGTGCATATCGGCGGCACGGATTTCGACCGGCTGCTGTCGCTCAAGAAAGTCATGCCGCTGCTCGGCTATCGCACCGAGACCGCCGACGGAAAACGACCTTTGCCGTCAGCGCCTTACTACGATCTGGCCACCTGGCACCGGATCAACCGGCTCTACAATCAGAAGACCATGCTGGAGCTCCGCTCGACGGCGCGCGAAGCAGCGCAACCGGCGCTGGTCGAGCGGATGATCGAGGTGGTCAACGAACGCCTCGGCCATCGGCTGGCCGGTCGGGTCGAGGAGGCCAAGATTGCCCTCACCGACCAGCTCTCGACCCGCTTCTCGTTTGCGACGGAGGCGTCGGTTATCGAAACCGACATTGCCCAGACCGATCTGGACGCCGCCCTCGCCGACTCGGTGGACCGGATCGAGACCACCATCCGCAATGCGCTGGCCAGCGCCGAGGTGACGACCGACGCCATCGATACGCTGATCCTCACGGGCGGCTCGACGCAGGTGCCGGTGGTGTCGCGACGCATCCGCGAGCTGCTGCCCAACGCCCGCGCCGTCTCCACCGATGCGTTCGGCAGCGTCGGGCTGGGCCTGGCGCTCGACGCCAGGCGCAAGTTCGCCTGAGCCCCGCACCGGCGTCTTAACCTTTTGTTAGGCGAACGCCCGTCACAACGGTCGTCATATTTTTTTAAGCTATTGCTGAAAATGGATTTTTGCCGTGTCCGACATTCACCTGTCCAAGGCCGTCCGGTCGAATCTGCTTTCCTTGCAATCGACTGCCACGCAGATGGCGACCACCCAGAACAAGCTGGCCACCGGGCTCAAGGTCAATTCGGCCCTCGATAACCCGACCAATTTCTTCACCGCCTCGCAGCTCAACAGCCGCGCCAGCGACATGGCCAACCTGCTCGATTCGATGTCGAGCGGCATCAAGACCATCGAGGCGGCGGACAATGGCCTGAAGTCCATCACCAAGACGGTCGAGATGATGCAGTCGACGCTGCGCCAGGCGCGGCAGGACAAGTCGTTCAAGAGCCAGTCGTACACCATCGCGCCGGGCGGCGGCGTGACGCCGGGCCTCGAAGCCATGGGCCTTGCGGGCGGCGGCCTGAGTGGCAGCTCGATGGTCTACCTGTCGGACATGTATGCCACCAAGACGGCCGAGAACGCCTATACGGCGCTCGATTTCGACAATGCCGGCGCCTTCGGCGAGTCGCTGAGCTTCAGCGTCGCGCTCAATGGCGGGACCACGCACAGCGTCGCAATCTCGGCGACCAACGCGACAACGCTCGCCATCAGCATTGACGGCGGCGCCGCCTCCACCGCCACCATCGCCAATGCCAATGCGGTCTCGCTGGATGAACTTTCCGGTGCGCTCGATGCCGCCTTCGGCACCGCCGGGCTCGCGATCGACACCAGCAATGCCGGCGGCAAGATCGCCTTCAGCTCCACCGCCGCTGCCGACTACCCAAACGCCGATATCGCCATTACCGGCATCACCGCCTCCAACGCGCCGGTGCTGGCCACCTCGCTCGGCTTTACCGCCGGTGGCGTGGGCAGCGAGACGCATCAACTCAAGTCGGTCGACGACT
>JACDQI010000131.1 GCA_015657675.1 Devosia sp. | reverse complement strand
GTTCATCTCGATGAAGTAGAACTCGCCGTCCTCGTAGAGGAACTCGATGGTGCCGGCGCCGGAGTATTTCAGCTTGCGCATGGCGGCGGCGCAGACTTCGCCGATCCTGAGCTGCTGGTCCATGGGCACGGTCGGCGCTGGCGCTTCTTCAAGCACCTTCTGGTGGCGGCGCTGCAGCGAGCAGTCGCGGGTGCCGAGGTGCACGGCGTTGCCCTTGCCATCGCCCATCAGCTGGACTTCGATGTGACGCGGCTTCTGCAGGTATTTTTCGATATAGACGCTGTCGTTGCCGAACGCGGCCTTGGCTTCGGTGCGGGCAGTGGAGAGCGCGATCCGCATTTCTTCATCGTCGCGCGCCACCTTCATGCCGCGGCCACCGCCACCGGCGGTTGCCTTGACGATGACCGGGTAGCCCATGCCGCGCGCCAGCGCGATAGCCTCTTCGGGCGTCTTGATCTCGCCTTCCGAGCCAGGAACCACGGGGATGCCGAGTTCCTTGGCGGTCTGCTTGGCGGTGATCTTGTCGCCCATGATCTCGATATGGTGCGACGAGGGACCGATGAAGGTCACCTTGTGCTCTTCGAGGATGCGGGCAAAGCGCGCGTTCTCGGAGAGGAAGCCATAACCCGGATGCACGGCGTCGGCGCCGGTGATCTCGCAGGCGGCCATGATGGCCGGGATATTGAGGTAGGAGTCCTTGGCCGGCGGTGGGCCGATGCAAACGCTCTCGTCGGCGAGGCGGACGTGCATGGCGTTGGAATCGGCGGTCGAGTGCACGGCAACCGTCTGGATGCCGAGTTCCTTGCAGGCGCGCAGGATTCGCAGCGCAATCTCGCCGCGGTTCGCGATGAGGACTTTTGAGAACATGTTACTCGATCACCGCGAGCGGCTGGCCGTACTCGATGGGGTTCGAGTCATCCACCAGGATACGGGTGATGGTGCCCGAGCGGTGGGCCGGGATCTGGTTCATGGTCTTCATCGCTTCGATGATGAGGACGGTCTGGCCTTCCGACACCTTGGAGCCAACCGACACGAAAGTCGGCTTGCCTGGCTCGGGCGACAGGTAGGCGGTGCCCACCATCGGCGAGGTCAGAGTGCCAGGGTTGGAGGCGAGATCCTCCACCGGGGCTGCAGCAGCGGCGGCAGCAGCGGCGCTGACTGCGGGAGCCGGAGCGGTGGCGGGAGCCGGGGCGTAGGCCGGAACCTGCACGTGCTGGACGGCGGTGTTGGCATAAGAGCGGGTGACGCGGACGCGCATGTCCTCGCGCTCGATCTCGATCTCGGCCAGGTTCTGCTCGTTGAGCAGCTTGGCGATGGCCTCGATCAGGTCCTGATCGGACGTTGCAGACGCCTTGGTCATATTGAGCCTCTTATAGTTTTTCGGCCAGTGCGTGGAGCGCCAGCTTATACCCGCTGGCGCCAAGTCCGCAAATTACCCCGAGGGCAACTGGCGACACATAGGAATGGTGACGGAACGCCTCGCGGGCGTGGATATTGGACAGATGCACTTCGATGACCGGCAGGCCAACGGCGCGGATGGCGTCGTGGATGGCGATCGAGGTGTGGGAGTAGGCGCCGGGATTGAGCACGAGGGCGTCAAACTTTCCGAGCGCCTGCTGGATCCAGGTGACGAGTTCACCTTCGATATTGGACTGGCGGCATTCGACCGAGAGCCCCACCGCCTTGCCGTCGGCAATGCAGGCTTTCTCAATGTCGGCCAGCGTCTGCGACCCATAGGTCTGCGGCTCGCGGATGCCGAGCATATTGAGGTTGGGCCCGTTGAGGACAAGGACGCGTTTGGCCATGATCTCCGCCTAATGCACCGCCGCTCGGGCCGGGCGCAAGCCCGACTAAGCGAAATGCACGGGAAACGCAAGGAAAGGCGGATCAGGCGGGGCAGGTGGTCTCGCCGCACTTGCGCATATTGGCGATGCGCTCGCGCAGGGAATCCAGCCCAATGGCGCCCGGGATCACCTCGTTACCGATGATGTAGGTGGGTGTGCCGGTGACGTTGAGGCCCTGGGCGATCTGGAAGCTCCTGGCGAGGATGCGGTCGATTTCGGGGGCCTCGGTCTCGAGACCGACGGTGACGGGATTGAGCCCGAGTTCCTTGGCGGCCGCCAGGGCAGTGTCCTTGGTGATCTGTCCGCGGCTGGTGAAGAGCTTCTGATGGAAGGTCCAGTAGTCGACCGACTTGTCGCGACCGACGACGACCGCGACCTTGGCGGCATCGACCGAGCCCTGCGAGAGGATCGGGAATTCCTTGAGGATAATCCGCAGGTTCGGGTCTTCGGCCATCAGGGTGGCGAGGTCTGGCAGGGCGGAGCGGCAATAGCCGCAATTGTAGTCGAAGAGCTCGACCAGGGTAACGTCCCCATTGGGATTGCCGAGCACGACATGGTCCGGATCGTTGTAGATTACCTCCTGGAGCGACTGCAGCGCCTCCTTGGTCTGCGCGGCCTGGGCGGTCTTGATCTCGGCGTCGAGGGCGGCCGAGACCTTTTGCAGGATGCGCGGGTTCTCGAGCAGGTAGGACTCGATCAGCGGGTTGAGGGTGTCAGCGTCAATAAGCGCGTCGGAATGGGGCGGCTCCTCGGCCTTCTGCTTGGCAAGGATGTCGGCGACCATCTGGGTGACGGCAGCGGCGTCCGGGCCTGACTTGAGGGCCAGGATCTCGGCGACCTGCGCCTCGCTCAGCTGCGTCGCGGGCCGATTGGCGACCCAGACAAAGCCGGCGCCCAGGAGGGCGACGAGGGCAAAAAGCAGGACGGTGGTACGAGGCATTGAACACTCCGAAACGGCGACAGGCGGCCAGCATATGCCACAGTTGGCTACACTGCGTAAGCGGCGGCGCTGTGGCAGATCAATTCTGGTTGAGCGGCAAGCCGTTCCGGTCTAGCCAAGCGGCATGACCCGCTTTGCCAATTCGACGCTGCAGCCGTTCTTTGCCATGGAAATCCTCGCCCGGGCCAAGGCCCTCGAGGCGGAGGGACGCGACATCGTGCACCTCGAAGTCGGCGAGCCGGGCGTGCCGCCGGCGCCAAGGGTGATCGAGGCAGTACGGGCGGCGCTGCCCGAGGCGCAGCGCTACACCAATGCCAAGGGACAGCTGAAGCTGCGGCTGGGACTGGCGGATTACTACCGGGCGCAGCATGGGGTGGCGGTCGATCCGGAGCGGATCGTGGTGACCATGGGGTCGTCCTCGGCATTTATTCTGGGGTTCCTCGGCGCGTTGGAGGCGGGATCGAAGATCGCGGTGACGCGGCCGGGCTATCCGGCCTATCTCAATACGCTCGACGGTCTGAACTTCGGGGCGGTGGAAATCCCGGTAACTGCGGCGGACGGCTGGCACCTGACCGGCGCGGCGATTGAGGCGTCCTACGCGCGCGAAAAGTTCGACGGGCTGCTGTTTGCATCGCCGGCCAATCCGACCGGGGCGGCGGTGGATCGGGCGGGGCTGGGCGAGATCATCGCCACCTGCCGGCGGCTTGGCGTGCGGTTCATTTCGGACGAGATCTATCACGGGCTCGACTATCGCGGGCCGTCGGTCAGTGCGCTGGAGTTTGGCGACGACGCGATCGTCATCAACTCGTTTTCCAAATACTATTGCATGACCGGGTGGCGCATCGGCTGGATGGTGCTGCCCGAGGACCTGATCCGGCGCACCGAAATGCTGCAGCAGAACCTCTTCATTTCGGCGCCGACACTGAGCCAGATTGCGGCGCGGGTGGCGCTAGGCGAGCGGGAGTATTCGGAAGTGCAAAAGGCGCATTATGCCGAGAACCGGCAGGTACTGACCGAGGGGCTGCGCGGCCTTGGCTTTGGGCTGGGGGCCGCGTCGGACGGGGCGTTCTATGCCTATACTGACGTTTCGGCCTTCACCAATGACTCGCTGGATTTCTGCAAGCGGCTGCTGGAGCAGACGGGCGTGGCGGCGACGCCGGGGATCGATTTCGACCGGGTCGATGGTCGACGGTTCGTGCGCTTTTCCTACGCGGGAACGCGGCAGGCGATGGACCAGGCGCTGGAGCGCCTGGCGGGGTTTGTCAAATGAGCGCGCCGACGCTGCGCACGGAGCGGCTGGTGCTGCGGCCTTTGCAGGCCGCTGATTTTCCAGCCTATGGGGCGTTCCTGGCGACGGAACGCTCGCGGTTCATGGGCGGGCCATATCGGGGCTGGGCGGCCTGGGGCATGTTCTGCCACGAGATCGCCTGCTGGGAGCTTTATGGCCACGGCGGTCTCTTGATCGAGCGGCTGAGCGATGGCGTGGCGATGGGCGTGGTCGAGGTCAACGACGGGCCGCTGTTTCCTGAAAAGGAGCTGGGGTGGATGCTCTACGAAGGGTTCGAGGGGCAGGGTTATGCCACTGAAGCCGCCGCAGCACTGCGGAACTGGGCGTTCCTGGAGCTGCGGTTGACCTCGCTGGTGAGCTATTTCCATCCCAACAATGCGGCCTCGATCGCCGTGGCGCGGCGGCTCGGGGCGGAGCGGGATGACGCGGCGCCGCGTCAGGACCCTGAGGATCTGGTCTACCGCCACCGGCCGTGAGGCGCTCTATTCCGCGCCCGGGGAGAAAACGCGGAGGCGGTGGCCGTCGGGGTCGCGGGCGGTGAAGGTGAAGCCGAACTCCTTGGCCTCGGGCGACTGGATGATGTCGATGCCCTTGGACTGCCAGTCAGCGTGGAGGGCTCGGACGGCGTCATTGCCTTGCACCATGAAGGCGTATTCGGCGCCGCCTGGAGGCGTGGTGGGAGCAGGCTGCACGTCGCTGCGCGCCCAGACGCCGAGGCGCTGGCCATTGGGGAACTTGAACATGGCGAAGTTGGGCGAGCTTTCCTGCGGCTCGACGCCGAGCAGCCGCGCATAAAAGGCGGCCGAAGCCGGGGCGCTATCGACATAGAGGAAGGTGAAATCGGGCGTCAGCATGGGGTTTCTCCTGGGTTGCTGGTGCAGCGAGGGGTAGGCCCGGGAGATGTCAGTTTGTGGCAGCGGCTGAGCGCCGGCTGCGGTTTTGCGCCGTGGGGAGAGGGCGAAAAGGGGGGAGATGGGCCCCCGGGTCAAGCCCGGGGATGACAGTGGTTGGGGAATGTCTGGTAGAGGCTCGGTCGGGGCCCGACGGGCTAGAGCTCCGAGAGGCCCTGTTCGCGGCGCCATTCCTTGAACATGACGGCGCGGCGACGGGGGTAGCGCTCGGCGAGGGAGTCAAGGGCGCTGATGCGGTCGATGCGGAAGTGTCGGAAGGCCTGCCGCAGTTCGCACCAGGCGGTGACGACGCGGGTGGAGTCGAAATAGGCGATGCAGATCGGCCAGATGACGCGCTCGGTGGGCTCGGCGCTCTCGGCGGTGTAGGTGATGCGGAGCTTTTGCTCCTTGCGTATGGCGTCGCGGATCAGCGCCGGATCGACGACAGTCGGCTCGACCCGCCGGCCGGCGACCAGCAGGGTGGCGACGTCGATGCCGTGGCGCATGTCCTGCGGCAGCACGGTGGCGATCTTGCTCAGCGCCTGCTCCGCCGCCTTGCCGAGGCGCGGATCATCGGCGCGGCCGGCGACCCAGCGGGAGCCGAGCACCAGAGCCTCAAGCTCATCTGGCGAGAACATCAGGGGCGGCAGGGTGAAGCCGGGGCGGAGGACATAGCCGAGGCCGGGCTCGCCACGGATGTCGGCGCCCTGGGCCTGCAGTGTGGCGATGTCGCGATAGAGCGTGCGTAGGGACACGCCGAGTTCTGACGCCAGATCACTGCCAGAGACAGGTGCGCGGCGGTTGCGGAGATTCTGGATGAGATCGAGCAGTCGGGCGGCGCGGGACATTGGGCAGGGATAGCGGATTCCTCTGCCATTGGCACGCTTCGGCTACGGGAAACCGAGCGGAATGAAAAGGGCGGGATCACTCCCGCCCTTAAACTACTGATTATTCAGCGTCCTAGCCAAGGCCGAGGCGGCGCTGCCACCAGCCGCCCTTCTTTTTTGGGGCTTCCTCTGGAGCGGCCGTCGAGCTGACGACGATCTCGCCCTCGGGCACTTCCTTCTTGGCGCGGCGCGGCGCTTCCGGCTCGGCTGCCTTGGCGGCCTCGATAGGGGCGGCTTCAGCCACAACGGGGGCGGAGACGGACGGCGCAGCGGCCTCGGACGCTTCCTCGGTGGCCTTGGCCTTGGGCTTGCGGGCCCGTGGCTTTTTCACCGGGGCGGCTTCGGCCTCGGCCGGCGCGGCCTCGATTTCGGCCGCGGGGGCTTCAACCGGAGCGGCCTCGGCGGCCGGTTCGGCGGCATCGGCCGTCTTGCGGCTGCGGCGGGCGCGCTTGGGCTTTTCGGCCGGTGCGTCGGTCACGGCTGCGGCTGCCTCGGGAGCGGCTTCTACAGGTGCCGGAGCGGCAGCCACGGCGTCGGCGACGGGTGCGTCCACAGCGGCACTGGCGTCGGCCGTAGCGCCTTCGACGCGATCGCCACCTTCTTCACCCGGACGGCGATTGCGACGGCCACCGCGGCGACCACGGCGGCGGCGCTTGCGGCCCTCGCCATTCTCATCACGGGCGCCTTCGGCACCGGCTTCGCGGGGGTTTTCCTCGCCCTCGTCACCTTCGGAGTCGTCTTCGGCGGTCTCGGCAACGGCAGCGCGGGGCTGCTGCTGGTTGGCTGCGGCGGGACGGTCCTCGCGATCGGCACCGCCACGGCGGCGACGACGGCGACGGCGGCCGGAGCGTTCGCCATCTTCGCCACGATCGGCGGCGGGGCGACGTTCCTCGGAACCGGCATCGACGGTTTCGACTTCGACCTCGTCTTCCTCGTCGTCGACGATGGCAGCGTCGGCTTCATCCATGGCGGCAGTATCGACGCGCACATGGGCGCCGGCGACGACCTGCTCGCGGTGATCGGCGACGCGGGCTTCGCCGCGCTCGATCTGGAAGTGCTGCGGGCCGACATGGTCATCGGCAACGATGGTGATCGAGAGGTTGTACTTGATTTCCAGCCCGGTCAGCGTGCCGCGCTTGGAATTGAGGATGTAGAGCGCAACGTCGGTCGGGACCTTGACGTTGATCGACTGGCCGGGCTTGCGCAGCACGTGGTCCTCGACCTGGCGCATAACCATGAGCGCGAGGCTCTCGACCGAACGGACAAGGCCGGTGCCGCTGCAGGTCGGGCACTTGTGGGTGGAGCTTTCGACGACGCCGAAGCGGATGCGCTGGCGGCTCATTTCCATCAGGCCGAAATGGCTGATGCGGCCGACCTGGATGCGGGCGCGATCGTCCTTGAGGCAGTCCTTGAGCTTGCGCTCGACGGCCCGGTTGGAGCGGTTCTCCATCATGTCGATGAAGTCGATGACGATCAGGCCGGCCAGATCGCGGAGGCGCAGCTGGCGGGAGACTTCCTCAGCGGCTTCCAGATTGGTCTGGAGCGCCGTGTCCTCGATATTGTGCTCCTTGGTGGAGCGGCCCGAGTTGACGTCGATGGAGACGAGCGCTTCGGTCGGGTTGATGACGATATAGCCGGCCCGACGGCAGGGTGGACCTGCGGGGAGAACATCGAGTCGAGCTGGTTCTCGACGCCGAAGCGCGAGAAGATCGGCTGGTCTTCGGTGTAGAGCTGCACGTTCTTGGCGTGGCTCGGCATGATCATCCGCATGAAGTCCTTGGCTTCGCGGTGGGCGTCTTCGCCCGCCACCAGGAGTTCATCGATTTCCTTGGAATAGAGATCGCGGATGGTGCGCTTGATCAGCGAGCCTTCCTCGTAGACGAGGCAGGGTGCGGTCGACTTGAGCGTCAGCGTGCGGACGTTTTCCCAGAGGCGCTGCAGGTACTCGAAGTCGCGCTTCACCTCGGCCTTGGTGCGCGAGGCGCCGGCGGTGCGCAGGATAATGCCCTGGCCCTGCGGCACTTCGAGGTCGCCCACGATGTCCTTGAGGCGCTTGCGGTCGGCGGCATTGGTGATTTTGCGCGAGATGCCGCCGCCACGGGCGGTATTGGGCATCAGGACCGAGTAGCGGCCGGCGAGTGACAGGTAGGTGGTGAGCGCAGCGCCCTTGTTGCCGCGCTCTTCCTTGACCACCTGCACCAGCATGACTTGGCGGCGCTTGATGACTTCCTGGATCTTGTAGTTGCGGCGCGATTGCGAGGGGCGGCGGCGCTCGTGCACGTCATCGAGGGCATCGCTGCCGCCGATGGATTCGACGGGCTCGCTGTTGGCGGGCGCCTGCTCGATATGGCTGTGCTCTTCGTCAGCGTCAGGCTGATCGTCGGCGGTATCGCCGGGGGTGGCGACCGGCAGGTCGGTGGAGTCGCCATGCTCGGCTTCCGAGCGAGCGGCTTCTTCCTCTTCCTCATCGCGCAGCAGCGCTTCGCGGTCGGCAACGGGGATCTGGTAGTAATCCGGGTGGATTTCGGAAAAGGCGAGGAAACCGTGGCGGTTGCCGCCATATTCGATGAAAGCGGCCTGGAGCGAGGGTTCCACGCGGGTCACCTTGGCGAGGTAGATATTGCCCCGCAACTGCCGCCGCTGGGCGGACTCGAAATCGAATTCCTCGAGCTTATTGCCGTTGGTGACGACAATCCGTGTTTCTTCCGGGTGGATGGCATCCACCAGCATTCTCTTGGTAGCCATAAAAAAGTACTCCGCGCCGTCGCGCACCAACAACAAAGGCCCGGCGAACCGGGCTCCTCAGCGTGGCGCCATGCGAGGCGTATTGTGTGAAATCAATGGCGCAGGACGCGCCGGACGAGGCAGTGGCGCAAGCGCCGCTGTGGGAGTGGAATGCCTGGACCGGGGGGCGAAGCGCGACAAATGCGCAATCGAAAGAAGCGATCGCGTCAGAGTTTGTCCGCCCAGTGGTCATCAGACCTCTTCCTTTAGAGCAGTCCCGGAACGCCGTGGCCCGGGCCTGCCGTTCGACCTGATGGAGGCCGAAATTCCAATGTCGAGGCGTCAAATGTGCCGCATTTCCGTAGCCGAAAACAATCACTTGTATGTTTTCGACCGGCCGCAGCCGCGTCCCTGGCAACCTGCGGACAGCTGGGTCCGGCACCGGGAAAAGGCTGCGAAGCACCTCATCTGAAGCCTTTAGGGATGTTGCTGCCAATTGGCAACAGGAAAGTCGAAACCGGCCCGGGACGGGCGGATTTAGACCTTGCCGAAAAGCGCGCCAACTTGCTTTTGACAATCAAGGTGCGTAACGCCCCAGAATCGCCAGACAATCAGGCGATTGCTCTGACGACTATATGGGGAGCTCTGCGGCAGTGTTCAATTTCGACGCCTCCGGCCTGGCCGGACGTTTCTGGCGTGCGCTGGCCGTTATCGGGCTTGGGCTGGCCCTGGCGCTGCCGGTGGCGGCGCAGACGACGCCTGCCGTCGATGATCCGCGCGGCGGCATCTCGACGCTCCCCGAAGTGCTCGATGCTCGCGTCACGGCGACGCCCGAGCGGGCGCGTCTGATCCTCGATCTCTCCGGACCGACCGAGTTCGCGATTGTTTCGCTCTCCGGGCCGGACCGGATCGCGGTGGACGTGAAGTCGACGGGTACGGAGATTGCGGTACCGCCAGACGTGGCGGGTGGCGGCATTGTAAGCCGTTACCGGGTGGAGCTGGCAGAGCCGGGCCGGGTCCGTACGACGCTGGAATTGGCTGCACCCTCGCAAGTGCAGCAGGCCTATATTCTCGATGCGGTCGGCGACCAGCCGGCGCGACTGGTGGTCGACCTGATCACCGATACGCCCGAACGCTTCGCCGAGCGGGTAGCGGCTGACCTGGCGGCCTCAGCCGCCAACCAGGGGGTGCCGCCTTCGGCGCTCTCCACCGATCCGGGGACGCATGGCGGGGACCTTACAGTGCGACCGCTGGTGGTGATCGATCCGGGCCATGGCGGCATCGACAATGGTGCTTCGGCCCCCAATGGGGTGCACGAAAAGAACATTACGCTGGCCTTTGCGCTCGACCTGCAAAAGCTGCTGGTGGAGTCGGGGCGCTATGACGTGGCGCTGACGCGGGAGGATGACACCTATCTGACGCTCAGCGACCGGGTGGCACTGGCGCGGGCCAACAAGGCGGACCTTTTCATCTCGCTGCATGCCGACACGTTCCAGCAGCCGGAAATCCGGGGCGCCAGTGTCTATACGCGCGACGAAAACGCGACGGACGTGCTCGACAAGGTGCTGGCCGAGAACGAGAACAGGTATGACATCGTCGCCGGTTTCACGTTGCCCACAACCGAACCGGTGGTCGCCGACATTTTGCTCGACCTGATGCGGCGGGAGATGCGGAAGTCGTCGTTCATTGCGGCGCAGGCCCTTGTGCGCCAGCTTGAGCCGAGCGTGACGATGCGGCGGTTTCCGGTGCGGCAGGCGGATTTCTTCGTGCTGCAGGCGCCTGACGTGCCCTCGATCCTGGTGGAGCTGGGTTTTCTCTCCAATGCCGCCGACATCGCCAATCTGCAAAAGTCCGACTGGCGGCAGCGGGTAGTGGCAGCACTGGCCCGCGGGGTGGCGGATTATTTCGATGCCCTCAACACGCCAGCGGCGCCCTGAGTGTGGCGCAAAGGGCATAATCGCGGCGTGATGGTGCCGGCGTCCACATTTTCGCCGCTCTCTGCTATGATTCCCGAAATTGTCTGCGTCGCTCTCCTGCGGCGCCGCCCCGCAAGGTTTTCGACTTAATGCTGCGACTTCTCGGCTGGCTTTTCGGTTTCGGCATCTTCTGTGCGCTTGGCGCAGTGGCAGTGGCGGCGGTCTATCTCGCCGATCTCAACGGCAAACTGCCCGACTATACGGTGCTCAAGGACTACCAGCCGCCGGTGACGACGCGCGTGCACGCCGCCGACGGTACGTTGCTGGCCGAGTATGCGCGGGAGCGCCGGCTGTTCCAGCCGATCGAGACCATCCCGCCGATGCTGCTCAATGCCTTCATCTCGGCAGAAGACAAGGACTTTTATCGTCACGGCGGTATTGCCTTTGACGGCATCATCCGCGCCGTGCGCGACAACCTGATGGCCAAGATCGACGGCAATGACTCGATCCAGGGCGGCGGTTCGACCATCACGCAGCAGGTCGCCAAGAACTTCCTGCTGTCGTCGGAGCAGACCTGGGACCGCAAGATCCAGGAAGCAATCCTGGCGCTGCGCATCGAAAGCACGTTCTCCAAGGACAAGATCCTCGAGCTCTACGTCAACGAGATCTTCCTCGGGCTCAACTCCTATGGCGTGGCGGCGGCGGCGCTCAACTATTTCGACAAGGCACTCTACCAGCTGTCGCTCGGCGAGATGGCCTATATCGCGGCGCTGCCCAAGGGGCCGAACAACTATCATCCGTTCCGCCGGCCCAAGCAGGCGATCGAGCGCCGGAACTGGGTGCTCGATCGGATGGCCGAGAATGGCTACATCACCCAGGAAGAAGCTGACGCCACCAAGCAGGACCCGCTCAACGTGGTGCCGCGCGCTTCAGGCAGCCAGCTCTATTCGGCCGAGTACTTTACCGAAGAGGTACGGCGCCAGCTCAAGGGCCTCTATGGCGAGGAAGAGCTCTATGGCGGCGGGCTTTCGGTGCGGACCACGCTGGTGCCGAAACTGCAGGAATATGCGCGCAAGGCGCTGATGGATGGCCTCATCCGCTACGATCACGGCGAGGGTTTTCGCGAGCCGGTAGCGACGGTTGACGTTTCCGGCGACTGGGGCGTGGCGGTCAACGAGATCAAGCCGCTGAGCGACGTGCCGGAATGGACGCTGGCCGTGGTGCTGGAACTGGGCAGCAACGAAGCCAAGATCGGGCTGCGGCCGGTGACCGATATCGAAGGCAAGGTGGCGCCGGAGCGCAATACGGGCACGCTGGCCGGTGGCGACATCAAATGGGTGAGCAAGAAGGTCCAGGACTTCCTCAAGGTCGGTGACGTGATCTACGTCTCGCCGGTCCAGGACAAGCCGGGATTCTACACGCTCGAACAGGTGCCGGAACTGGAGGGTGCGCTGGTCGCCATGGACCCGCGCACCGGCCGCGTGTTGGCGATGGTCGGCGGCTTCTCGTTTGCCGAATCCGAGTTCAATCGGGCGACCCAGGCGCTGCGCCAGCCAGGCTCTTCGTTCAAGCCGATCGTCTATTCGGCGGCGCTGGACAATGGCTATACGCCCGCCTCAGTGGTGCTCGACGCACCGCTGGAGATCGTCAATACGGA
The DNA here is from genome assembly GCA_015657675.1 of Devosia sp. Taxonomy (GTDB): domain Bacteria; phylum Pseudomonadota; class Alphaproteobacteria; order Rhizobiales; family Devosiaceae; genus Devosia_A. The sequence goes on along the minus strand of JACDQI010000131.1, from coordinate 14,262 downwards.
TGGCTCGGTGTGGCGGCCGGAGAACTATGCGCAGCAGTTCTATGGGCCGCAGACGCTACGGCGCGGCATCGAGCGCAGCCGAAACGTCATGACGGTGCGGCTGGCCAAGGATATCGGCATGCCGCTGGTGGCCGAATATGCCAAGATGTTCGGAATTTACGACAACATGCCGTCGCTGCTGGCGATGTCGCTGGGGGCGGGCGAGACCACCGACATGCGCATGACGGCGGCCTATGCGACGATTGCCAATGGCGGGCGGCGGATCACGCCGACGCTGATCGATCGCATCCAGGACCGCTACGGCAAGACCGTTTACCGGCACGATGAGCGCGTCTGCGATGGCTGCACAGCCGACGCCTGGCAAAGCCAGGCCGAGCCGCTGATCATCGACAATCGCGAGCAGGTGCTCGACCCGATGACAGCCTACCAGATCACCTCGATGATGGAGGGCGTGGTGCAGCGCGGCACCGGTACCGGCGCCAAAAAGCTCGGCCGGCCCGTGGCGGGCAAGACCGGGACCTCGAACGACTACAAGGACGCCTGGTTTATCGGCTTTACGCCGGAGCTGACGGTGGGCGTCTATGTGGGCTTCGACAAGCCGCGCAATATGGGCAAGCAGTCGACGGGCGGCGAAATGGCCGTGCCGATCTTTGCCGATTTCGTCGGCAAGGCCCTGGCCGGCGCGCCGCCGACGCCATTCAACATGCCGCCGGGTATGAGCCAGGTGTGGATCGACCCGTCTTCGGGCGTCAAGGCGATGGGCGGCGAGGCTGCCATCTCGGAGGCCTTCAAGCCGGGCACCGGGCCGAACCTGATCACCTCGGTGATCGGGGTGGATTCGGATGCCTTCACCAACATCCAGACGGGGACCGACCCAGCGACCGACATTACCATGGGCCGTGGCGGCTTGTTCTGATCCGCCATGGCGATTGTGCTCTATCCCGATGCCCGGCTGACGCAGGCTGCGACGGCGCGGCCGGTGGACGATGCCCTGCGGGCCATTGGCGCTGACCTGATCGCTGCTGCGAAGGCGGCGCCTGCCTACGGGCTGGCGGGGGTGCATATCGGACAGGTAGCGCCGGTTGTGGTGATTGCGACCGGGTCGAGCCCGGCGACGCCGGATTATCTTTTGCTCTACAACCCTGAGGTGGTCGCGGTGGCGCCGGATAAAGCTTCCGGGCCGGAGGGGTCGGTGTCGCTGCCGGGGGTGCAGGTGGAGATCGAGCGGCCGGTCTGGGCGGAGCTTGCCTTCGACGACGCGGCCGGCACGCGGCAGACGCAGCGTTTCGAAGGGCTGCCGGCGCGTATTGCGCTGCACGAGATCGAGCAGATGAACGGGGTGTTCTTCCTCAGCAAGCTATCGCGCCTCAAGCGCGACATGGCGCTGAAGAAATGGAAGAAGCGGGCGGGTTGATCCGGGCCGAACTGTCCTCTACATGAGCCTAACACTTTGACGCGGAAGACCGATGCGCGCTGAAATCGACAAGATCGTCACGGAAATCGAGCAGGTGCTGAGCCTGCTGAGGAGGCATCTTTGACTGGGATACAGCCGAAGCACGCCTCGACGACCTCACCAACCGCACTGAACATCCCGACTTCTGGAATGATCCAGAAAAGGCGCGCGCCATCATGCGGCAGCGCGATGAACTGGACGTGCAGGTCAAGAATGTCCGCCAGTTCGAGGCGGCGATTCGCGACAATGTCGAACTGATCGAACTGGGTGAAGCAGAAGGCGACGCCGAGATCGTCAAGGATGCCGAAGCAGCGCTCAACGAGACGCTGCAGGCCGCCCGTACCGCGCAGATCGAGACCTTGCTTTCGGGCGAGGCGGACGCGAACGACTGTTACGTGGAGATCCACTCGGGCGCCGGCGGTACGGAAAGCCAGGACTGGGCCAGCATGCTCTTACGCATGTACACGCGCTGGGCTGAACGGCGGAAGTTCAAGGTCGAGGTCATGGAATTCCATGACGGCGAAGAGGCCGGGATCAAGTCGGCGACGATCAAGGTGACCGGTCACAATGCCTATGGCTGGCTGAAGACCGAGAGCGGCGTGCACCGGCTAGTGCGGATTTCGCCCTATGACAGCGCGGCGCGTCGACATACCAGCTTTTCGAGTGCCTGGGTCTATCCGGTAGTGGATGACACGATCGATATCCAGATCAACGAGTCTGATCTGAAGGTCGACACCTATCGCTCGTCGGGCGCCGGCGGCCAGCACGTCAACACCACGGACTCGGCCATCCGCATCACTCACGTGCCTCGGCATTGTGGTGGCCTGCCAGCAGGAGCGCAGCCAGCACAAGAACCGGGCGACCGCCATGGCGATGCTGAAGGCGCGGCTCTATGAGGCCGAGCTGCAGAAGCGCGAGGAGGCGGCGAACGCCGTCGCCGAAGCCAAGACCGATGTCGGTTGGGGCCACCAGATCCGCAGCTATGTGCTGCAGCCCTACCAGATGGTCAAGGACCTGCGCACGAGCGCGGAAACCTCGAACACCTCGGCGGTGCTCGATGGCGACCTCGACATGTTCATGGAAGCCTCGCTGGCAAGCCGCATCGGCGGGCATGCCGACAAGCAAGCCGCCGGCAACTAAGCCGGCGGACTATTGCCACCAGACTAAAGCCAGCGGGTGCCGAGCGGGACGGGGCCAAGGGGCATTTGCCTCTCGGCAGGGAAAGCCGCCCGCTTGCGCCGCAATGTACGCCGAAGACGGCGCTCAACCAGCCGAAGCCGCGGGCGTCGCAGCCAGCGGCGGTTCTCGCCTTGATAGTCCAGATGCATAAACGTCCCCAATGTCGCTCATGCCGCCTTGCGGAGCGTACCTCAAGCGCAAGCAGTGGGGAAGATGGTCCGTGTTTCTGGGGACCCTAAGCTCAAAGTGAGTGGCTTCAGCGCGGTGAAGCGACGGTGGCGACGGCGGCGGCGTAGGTGATGCCGCCACCGAAGGCGACGAGGCCGAGGCGTTCGCCGGCCTTGCGGCCGGGCAGGGCGTCGAGCAGGGCGATGGGAATGGTCGAGGACGAGGTGTTGCCGAGCGTCCGGATCACCGAGTGGGCCGGGCGACCGGAGCGGCGGGCGATGGCGTCGATGATGCGCTGGTTGGCCTGGTGCGGCACCATCAGGTCGATGTCGTCCATGGTGATGCCTTCGGCACTGCAGGCTGAGATCAACGTCTGGGTCATGGCGCGCACGGCATCGGCGAAGACCTCGCGGCCGTTCATCTTGATATAGCCCTCGCCGGTGCGCGGCACTGAAAGCAGTTCGCCGGATTCCGGGGCGCCAGCGATGGTCGGGCGGGCGAAGGTGAAGAGCGGCGCGGCGTCGACACCGGTGCTGGTGACGATGGAGGCGGTGGCCGCGTCGGCAAAGAGCACGGCGGTATTGAAGTCATCCTGGTCGAGGAGCGGCGAGAGCACTTCCGAAGTGACGATCATCACCCGGGCGGCGGGGTTGTTGACGACGAAGTCGCGCGCCTGCGCCAAGGCATAGAGGTAGCCCGAGCAGGCGGCATTGATGTCATAGGCCGGCAGCTTGGCCTTGCCGCTGGTCGAGAGTGCATCGGCGACGCGGCAGGCGAGCGAGGGCGTGATGACGTCCGGTGTGCCGGTGGTGGCGATGACGAGATCAATGTCGTCGATCGAGAGCTTGTGCTGGGTGAGCAGCTTTCCAGCGGCGGAGATGGCCAGCGACAGCACGGTTTCGCCCGGGGCGACCAGCGGCGGCTCTCGATACCGGTGAGCTTGACGATGTCGCCGGCGTCACGGGTCTGCCAGTTACCCTTGAGGTCCGAATTGGTAATCTTGCGGCTACCGGTCGTTGCGGCAATGCCGGATACGCCAACGATGACGGCGGGTTGAGCATGCTGGGTCGGAACGGCAGCGACCGACGGACGGCGCTTGAGCAGCGCCTCGTCGATGCGCTCGGCAGTGATGGCCCGGGCTTCGGTGGCGGAGCCGGCGGCGGCCTCGACGAACATCAGAGGTGCACCAACTGCGACTTTGTCCTTGAGAGCCACCGGGATGGCTGTGACCACGCCGGTGACGGTGGATTGCACATCCACCGCGGCCTTGGTGGCCTCGACGATGGCAACGAGGTCGCCGCTGCGGACAGTGTCGCCAACCTTGACCAGCAGGTCGACGATTTCGACTTCGTCGTCGGCCGGGCCCGAGCCGATGGCGGCGATGGGGGTGGGGCCGGTCTCGGCCTTGGGGGCTTCCCAGGCGAGGTCGAAATCGAGCAGGTCGGCGCAGGTGTCCATGATCCGGCGGTAGCTGGGGAGCGCGGCGATCTGGGTCTCGAAGTGGAAGGGGACGTAGCTGTCCTCGCGGGTGACGCGGCGGGCCATGACCGGACCGCCGGCCTTTTCCATCACGGTGGCAAGGACTTCGGCGCCGAAGCCGGAGGTGTGGTTGTCTTCGTGCACGACGACAAGGCGGCCGGTGCGGCGGACCGACCGCAGCACCATTTCCTCATCCCAGGGCGAGATGGAGCGCAGGTCGATCACGTCGACCGAGGCGCCAGCAGCGGCGAGGGTTTCGGCTGTCAGCATACACTGCGCCACCGGGTTGCCCCAGGTGACGAGCGTCAGGTCGTTGCCTTCGACCAGGGTTCTGGCTCGGCCGGGGTGGACGAACTGCGCCGAGGTATCGGGCGAGGTCTTGCGGTCAGAGAGGTTCAGCGCGCTCTTTGGGTAGAGGAAGACCGTCGGGCGGCCCGAGAGGAAGGCGGCGTTGAGCAGCCCAGCGGCATCGGCGGCGCTCGAGGGCATCACCACGTCGACGCCTGGGGTGTGCGCCATCACTGATTCCAGCGTCTGGGCGTGGAACGGGCCGAGGCCGGCTTTGTAGCCGCCGCAGCTCACCATGATGATCACTGGCACCGGATATGTGCCGTTGGTGCGCCAGTACATCGAGCCGAGCTCGGAGATGATCTGGTTGAAGGCCAGCGGCAGGAAGTCGGCGAACTGCAGGAAGGCCACGGGCTGCTCGCCTGCCAGCGCGCGGCCGATAGAGGTGCCGACAATGGTGGATTCCGACAGTGGAGCGTTGCGGACGCGGCCGGGGAAGGCGGTGGAGAGGCCCTTGGTGACGCCGAAGACGTCGCCCTTGGGGTCCTCGATGTCCTGGCCAAGCAAGGTCACGCCGGCATTCTTGCTCAGGTGCTCGTGCAGGACGGCGTTGAGCGCTTCGCGCATGGTGAGACTGGCGGCCTTGGGGTCGCCGCGATAATCGCGACGGGCGGCGAGCTCGGTCGGGTAGGGCGCCTTGGCGGCGCCTGCAGTGGTGGGTGCGGGTTCGGCGCGGGCGGCCTTGGCGGCGGCGGCGACTTCAGCGATCAGCTGGGTCTCGAGTTGGGTGAGGGCGGTTTCGCCCATCTGGGATTCGCGCAGCGACTGCCGGATCGCTTCCAGCGGGTCGCGGCCTGCGCTGGCAGCAATGTCCTCGGGGCTGCGATAGAGTTCCTGGTCGTCGGCATTGGTATGGTTGGAGAGCCGTTCGAGGTCGAGCACCAGCATGGTCGGGCCACGCGCGGTGCGAGTGCTGCGCACGGCGGTTTCGAAGGCGGAGCGGGTGGCGGCGAGATCGACGCCGTCGACGCGCAGGATCTCCATGCCCATGAACTCTTTGGCCGGGCCATTGGGCAGATCGAAGAAGGTCTGGCCAGGTGTCTTGACCGAGATGGACCAGCGATTGTTCTGGACAAGGAAGACCACCGGAGCCTGGGTGCGCACAGCTTCGGCCACGGCTTCGAGATACTCACCCTGCTGGGTGGTGCCGTCGCCGGTGCAGCAGAGGACGACCGGGGCGCCGGGCAGGTGCTTGATGGCCTGGGCGTTGCCGACCGCATGGAGGGCATTGTTGCCAACCGGACCGACGATCGAGGTGATGTTGAGGTCGCGAGCGGAGAAATGCGCGCTCATTTGCCGGCCGGAGGAATGCGACGGGCCGGTCGCGAGGAGGCCGCGGAAGAACTCGACGACCGGCATGCCACGCGCCAGCATCAGCGCCTTGTCGCGATAGTGCAGGTGCAGCCAGTCGCGTTCGCCCAGATAGTCGGCGATCAGCGCAGTGGATTCATGGCCGCGCCGGAGACGTGGAAGTGCGCCAGACCCTGCTTGATGAGCGCCTGTTCGACGCGATCGACCTCGCGCGCCATGAACATGGCCCGGTGCAACCGCAACATCGTTGGAATGTCAGAGGTCATCAGCATCGTACTGAGGACCCTAAACCCGGGGTCAGTCGATGGCTAGAATTACGGCAAGCTTTTCTTAGCGCGCATCGCTGATTTGCAATGATCGTTGCACGGATGCCCGAGTTCCGGCCTCAGGCGCCCAGAAATCGCTTCAGCTTTTTGCCGACTGCCAGGTAGCCCGCAGGATCAACGGCGGCGTCGTTGCGGCGCACTTCGAAATGCAGATGCGGGCCAGTGGAGCGGCCGGTCGAGCCGACCTTGGCGATCGGTGAGCCTGTGTTGACGACCTGACCCTGCTCGACGAGGAAGGCTGAGAGGTGGCCGTAGCGGGTGACGAGGCCGCCGCCGTGAGTGACTTCCACGAGGTTACCGTAGCCTGACTTCTGACCCACAAACGTGACCTTGCCATAGCCGGCGCTGAGCACGGTGGTGCCGGTGGGGGCGGGAAAATCAATGCCAGCGTGGAAGGCGCGACCCCGTGTGAAGGGGTCGCTGCGGTTGCCGAAGCCCGAGCTGATGCGGACGGAGATCCCGATCGGCTTGTGGATCGGCGCGAGGTCGATGGCGCCCTTGGCAGCCTTGAAGCGGCTGAGTGCTTCATAGACGGCATTGGCATCGTCAACGAGGGACTCGGTGGCCGGGCCATCCGTCGGGGGCAAATAGGGCCCGCCGATGGCGTCGCCGCTCAGGTCCGGCATTTTGGGCCGGATGCCGATGCGTTTGAGTTCGTCGACGATCTCATCAGTCGAACTGGTCGCTTCCTCGGAGATGGCTGCCAGGGCCAGCCGGCTGTCGTCCATCATGGCTTTGACCGAGCCGGCGACGGCGGCGATGTCGCCGGGACCGCCGGCGAGGGAGCCCATCACCAGAGGGAGTTGGGCCTCGTCTTCGGTTTCCGGCTTCAGGTCAGCGGTCTTGATGCCGAGCTCGGCAGCCTTTTCGGCCAGTTGCTTGACGTACTGGTGCTGCTCAAGCAGCACTTCCTGCTGCTGGGTCAGTTCCTGGAGCTGCAGATTGATGTCGCCGGCCTGGGCAAAGTGACGTGACTGCAGCCGGTCGACCTCGATGCGGAGCTGGGCGATGCGATCTTCATAGGCGCCGAAGACGATCTCGTTCTGGCCATTCATCAGGCGGGAGATGTCGGGTGCCATAAGGAAGCCGACCAGTGTCAGGGCATTGCTGGCCAGGAGCGTAGCAAAAAGTCCGTAGAAGAGTTTTGGGGAGATGCCGGTCCGGGCAGGGGCCTTGCGCTGCGGACGACCGAAGCCCGTTGCAGGTGCTGCGGCTGACTCGGACTTGTGACGCACGACCGATACTCCACGTGGGTAGAACTCACTGGAACAGAGAATGGTCCGTTAAGGTTAACAAACGCGAAAAGAAGCGTTTACAGTCACTTAACGAGGAACTTTGGGAGCTCCTCCAAGAGCTTTGCAGCGTGATTTCGGATGCGGGTGGCGCGGTAGATGCCGCCGATGGTGCCATTGGCCAGGATGATGAAGCTGGTCCGCACCAGGCCCATGTACTCAACGCCGTAGAGCTTCTTGAGCTGCCAGATATCGTAGGCCTTCACCGCCACGAGATTGGGGTCGGCGAGCAGCGGTGCGCGCAGGGTGAACTTGTCGCGGAAGCGGCAGTGGCTCTCGACGGTGTCGGGCGAGATGCCGACGACAATGGCGCCCAGCGCGTGAAACTGCGGAAGCAGGGCGGTGAACTCCTGATTTTCAAGTGTGCAACCGTCGGTGTCGTCCTGCGGATAGAAGTAGAGCACGATCGGCTTGCCCTTGTGGGCCGAGAGACGGAAGGTCGAGCCGTCATCGGCGGGCAGGGCGAAGTCTGGTGCTTTCGAGCCGAGAGTGAGGGCGGTCATTGTTCAGCCTCGGGTCTCTAAGGGCGCGCCAATATGGCTGGCGAGAGGGGGTATATGTGCCATATTCCAGCCGGTATCATGGGCGAACAAGCCATTGCACCGGTTTGATTCTAAAGTAGGGCGCGCAACCGGATTGCCTCAAGCGGAAAGCAGTGAAACCAACACCCGTTCCAGGAGCAGTTCAGCGACGGTCGCCAGTGCGTAAGGCTGCGCGCGTCACTGCGTGGCTGTTTGGCGTGCCGGTGGCACTGATGCTGCTGACCTATCTGGTGTTGCTGGTGACGCCGATCCCGCTGCCCTTCGTCGGCCAGCAGGTGCGCAACTTTATTGCTGGTTCGCTCCCTGCGGGCGCCGATATCGAGCTGGGCGACATGGCGCTGGCGCTCGAAAACTACATGTTCCCGGTCATCCAGTTCTCGCCGGTGACGTATACCGATGCCAAGTCGGGCGCCAAGGTGCGGATGGAGGCGCTTGAGGTAGGCTTTTCGCCGGTGCGGGCCTTCATTGGCCAACCAGGTGCGACGATCACCATCGTGGGCCCGCATATCCAGGTGAACCAGGACCTGTTCGGCCCGCGGCTGGCGAGCTTCGAAGTTGTACCGGATGCCAGCGGCGGTCGGCCAACGGTGCGGATCATCGAAGGTGAGGATGCCTTTCCGCAGGTGTCGTTCGAGTCCGACGGGGTGGAGCTCAAGGGCGACATCCCGGCGTCAGCCATGCAGATGCGGTCGGACAATGACTGGCTGATCTACAATCTGGAAGCGGCCGGCAATGGGCTGGCGGGGATCATCGAGCAGGCGAAACTCGGACGGTTCTCGCGCCTGGTGATCCGCGACGGTACGCTGGACATGAATGACGCCCTCTATGGGCTGTTCCGCACCTTCAACGACATCACGTTCGACGTAACGCCTAGCCCGGACGGCAAGTTGGCCTCCGGGCTCTTTACCGCCGATTTCGGTGGCACTGTGATGAACGGCATTCTCGAGCGCGTGGAGGATGGCGACGGTACGGCGCGGCTCAAGGCGTCGGTGACCAATCTCGACCTGGCCTCGTTCATGCCGTTCATCAACGACCCCGAGGGGACGGGCGGCATCGTGGGGGCCAGCGCGCTGTCTATCGACGTCGCGTTCGATGCCACGACCGGCAAGATCAAGGACGGCCTGTTCCATATCGACATGACCGGGACCGATCTGCGGATCGAGAGAGACTATTTTCCGCTCGCCACCAGCATCATGGAAATCGCCTGGGACCCCTACAAAGGGCAGTTCACCATGGCGGATTCCCAGATCACCATCGGCAACAGCACCGGCTGGGTGAAGGGCGTGTTCCTGCTCGGCATGGATCCGAGCTACGGGCCGACAGTGGCGATGTCGATGACCGGGCATGACGTCTTTATCTCGGCCGAGAACGGGCTGCCCAAGGAGCCGTTCAGCGAGGTGTCGTTCCAGGGCTGGTCGGCGCCGCTCTATGGCGCGATGGGTATTGATCAGTTTGTGGCGAAGAAAGCCGATGGTTCGCAGCTGGCCTCCAAGGGCCGGGTGGACATGCTGCGCCGCGGCATCGGCTTTGACCTGACGGTCGCCGGCGACGGCATTTCGGCGGATGATTTGAAGCGTGTCTGGCCCTATTTCATCGCTGCAGATACGCGGCAGTGGTTCGTCAAGAACGTGCTGGCAGGCAATATCACCAAGTCGTCCATGCGCTATGATTTCCCCGTGGGGGCGATCGCCACGACGGGTGAGGACAAGCCGATCCCCAAGGATGCGATGTCGATCGACATCACCGGGGTGGGGGTGCAGATCAAGCCGACCGAAACGATGCTGCCGATCACGATCGAGGGCGAAACCAAGCTGATCGTGCGCGACAACGAGGTGACGATCTCGGGCGATGGCGGAACGGTGAAAACCTCGGGCGGATCGATCTCGGTGGCCAATGCGGCCATGGTGATCAGCAGCGAGAATACCGACGAGCGCCTGATCGAGATTTCTGGCGACGTGTCGGGCGGCATCCCGGCGTTGATCGGGCTGGTCAAAGACCAGCAGCCGGCGGCGCTCGAGGACAGCAAGCTGCCGATCGACGTGACGGCGCTGGGGGGCGACCTGACGCTCTCGATGGTCGCGACGATTGTGCTCGACAAGGCCGGCAAGACCAAGAAGCTCGACTACGCGCTTAACGGCGTGGTGCAGGATTTTGGCTCCACCGCACCGCTCGACAACCACACCATTGCCAATGGCCAGCTGTCGTTTGTTGCCTCGCAGGCCGGCTTCAAGGTGCAGGGGCAGGCCGAGGTGGACGGGCTGCCGGCCAACCTCGTGATCGAGGGCGAAGTTGGCGAGAACGCGCCTCCGCCGGTGATGACGCTGGGCGCGACGCTGGCCGCCGCCGATTTCAAGAAGATGGGTTTTGACGTCTCCGAGTTCATCGACGGCGAGATCACCTTTGCGGCGCGTCCGATGCCGGATGATCGATCCAGATGGATGTCGACCTCGAGAAGGCGGCAGTGAATATCAAGGACCTTGCCATTTCCAAGGCCAAGGGCGTGCCCGGGGCGCTGCGGGCGGAGGTCAAGCAGAGCGGTACGCTGACCGAACTGACGCAGGTCGATGTCGGGTTCGGCAACGTCAAGCTGCTCGGCAGCATCGCGTTCGACACCAAGAAGGGGCTGCAGTCGGCGGAATTCAGCACCTTTAAGCTGTCCGAGGGGGATTCGGCGCAGGTCAGCCTCAAGCCGGTGGACGGCGGATTTGCTGTGGCACTGCGCGGCAAGCAGCTCGACCTCAAGCCGATGCTGAAGCGGTTCTTCAGCCTGAGCGGCGAATCGACCGGGGGACCGCAGGCGACCGGAATCAACCAGACGATCACCATCGATGCCAAGCTCGACCAGGCACTCGGTTTCTACAAGACGACGGCGTTCAACGTGGATTTGAGCCTGGCGCTCAAGGGCACCGACCTGCGGCGCGTGGCGGTGGCGGCGCAGTTCAACAACGGGTCGAGCATTTCGGTCACGACCAATCCGACGCCGGAGGGCAAGACCCTGTCGGTGGCGTTCAATGACCTGGGCACGGTGCTGCGCATGCTCAACGTCTATCCCAATGTCGAGGGCGGCGCCGGCACGCTGGTGATGCAGACGGTTACCGACCAGAAGGCCGATTTCGGCACGTTCACGCTGAAGAACTTCGCCATTGTCGATGAGGCCAACATTGCGCAGATCCTCAACAACGATCAGCAGTCGCGGGCGCTGATTTCGCGGCAGAACAAGCTCAGCTTCCGCAGCGGCGAAGTGACCTTTGTGCGGCGCAAGGACCGGGTGGAGATCACCGATGGCGTGCTGGCGGGGGACACTGTCGGCGGCACGGCGCGTGGCTTCATCTATACCGACAGCCGGCAATACGACATTACGGGCACCTACGTGCCGCTCTTCGGGCTCAACAGCGTATTCCAGAAGCTGCCGATCTTCGGGCCGCTGCTGGGCGGGCGTGACGGTGAAGGTCTGTTCGGCATTACTTTTGCGATCCGAGGGCCGCTGGACAAGCCGGATTTCAAGGTGAACCCGGTTTCGGCGCTGGTGCCCGGTGCCTTCCGGCGCATGTTCGAATATCGCGCCAAGGAAATTCCGCGCGTCGAGTAAGCCGGTTTGACCGAGGTCAAAGCCGGCGATTAGGCAAAGGCGCCTTGTCTGCCCATATCAGAGGCGGAGGTGCACCATGTACGCACATATCTTGATTGCCATCGATGGATCCGAACTTGCTGATCGGGCCCTGGATCAGGGCCTGAAACTAGCCAAGGCGCTGGGGAGCGAGGTGACCGTGCTCACCGTCAGCGAGCCCCCAGCAATGATCGGCGGCGCCTATGGTGCCTATGGCGGGGTGGGTTTCGACCCGCTACCCGAACTGATCGAAGCGCAGAAAAAGCTCGCAGAGGCGATTCTTGCCAAGGGCGTGGCCGCCGGCGCGGCGCACGGAGTAGCGGTCAAGACCACGGTGGTCGAGAACAGCTTTCCGGCCGAGGGTATCATTGCCACGGCGGATGCCACCAAGGCGGAACTGATCGTGATGGCCTCGCATGGCCGGCGCGGCTTTGGCCGTCTCCTGCTGGGCAGCCAGACCAGCAATGTGCTGGCGCAGAGCAAGATACCGGTGCTGGTGACGCGGTAACGCCAAGGGTCTGAGACGCTGGGGTGGGGTCAACCCACAGTTTTTGGCGTCACGGCCCCTGCAACCCCCACCCCTGTCCCTTCTTCGCCTCGAAACGCTCCACTGCAGCGTTTCGCCCCTTCGGGTCGGCTCGAAGCCCGCAAGGGGAGGAAGACCTGAGCTAGAGTCGCGGGTTCAAATCGGCTTGAGGAGGGCGTGCTTCTTCTTGCCAACGGAGAGTTTGACGACGCCTCGGGGAGCAGGTTGGCGGTCGAGACCGTGGCGCGCTCGTCGGTGGTGGCGGTGTCGTTGAGGCGGACGGCGCCGGACTGGATGTGACGACGGGCTTCGCCGTTCGAGGCGGCGAGACCGGCCGCGACGAGAGCTGCCTGGAGGCCGATGCCGGCCGCCAGTTCAGATTTGGCCACTTCGGCGGTCGGCAGCGACAGGTCGAGGGCGCCGGCTTCGAAAGTAGCGGCTGCCGTCTTGGCAGATTGCTCCGCCGCAGCGCGACCGTGCACGATGGCAGTGACCTCGGTGGCAAGGATCTTCTTGGCCTCGTTGACCTCGGTGCCGCCCAGCGTGGTCAGGCGGGCGATCTCGTCCAGCGGCAGGCGGGTGAAGATCTTCAGCCACTTTTCGACGTCGGCGTCTTCGGTGTTGCGGAAGTACTGCCAGAAATCATAGGGCGAAAAGAGATTGCCGTTGAGCCAGACGGCGCCGGAGGCCGACTTGCCCATCTTCTCGCCGGAGGATTTGGTCAGCAGCGGCGTGGTCAGGGCGTAGAGCTGCGGGCCACCCATGCGGTGACTGAGATCGACGCCGTTGATGATGTTGCCCCACTGGTCGGAGCCGCCCATCTGCAGCACCGTGCCGTAGCGGCGGTTAAGCTCGACGAAGTCGTAGCCCTGCATGATCATGTAGTTGAATTCGAGGAAGCTCAGCGACTGCTCTCGGTCGAGGCGCAGTTTCACCGAGTCAAAGCTCAGCATGCGGTTGACCGAGAAATAGCGGCCAACGTCGCGCAGGAACTCCACATAGTTGAGCTTGAGGAGCCAGTCGGCATTGTTGACCATGATGGCAGGGTTGGACCCGCCATAGTCGAGAATGTTGCCGTAGACGGTCTTGATGCTCTCGATATTGGCGGCGATCTGCTCGACGGTGAGCAGCTTTCGCTGATCGTCACGGAACGAGGGGTCGCCGACCATGGAGGTGCCGCCGCCCATCAGGCTGATCGCCTTGTGGCCGGTCTGCTGCAGCCAATAGAGCATCGTGACGCTGATCAGGTTGCCGATATGGATCGACGTCGCGGTGGCGTCATAGCCGACATAGCCGCAGATCGGGCCCTTTACCGCCAGTGCATCGAGCCCCTCGGGGTCGGAGATCTGGTGGATGAAGCCGCGCTGATCGAGCACGTTGAGGAAATCGGACTTGAACTTGGCTGCCATTGGCGTGCCCCAGAGAAGATGACCGGCTCTTCATGAGGGCATTACCCCCATGAGGACCTCTTCCCGAGCCTAGATGAGGAAGAGGTCCGAGGCGTATGGCTAGCGCCCCTTGCCCGCCGCGATTTCCGCGCGGCGGCGGTCGAGATACTCGGAACAGGCGCCGATCAGCTCTTCGGTCTTGTTTTCGTAGAAGTGGTTGGCGCCTTCGACAATCTGCTGCTCGATGGTGATGCCCTTCTGGGTCTTGAGCTTGTCGACGAGCTTTTGCACCGACTGCGGCGGCGCGACACGGTCCTTGTCGCCATGGATGATCAGGCCCGAGGAGGGGCAGGGGGCGAGGAAGGAGAAGTCGTAGAGGTTTTCCGGCGGGCTCACCGAGATGAAGCCCTCGACCTCGGGACGGCGCATCAGCAGCTGCATGCCGATCCAGGCGCCGAAGGAGAAGCCGGCGATCCAGCAGCCGCGGGATTCGCGGTTGAGGGTCTGCAGCCAATCCAGCGCCGCAGCGGCGTCGGACAGTTCGCCGATGCCGTGATCGAACATGCCCTGGCTGCGGCCGACGCCGCGCGAGTTGAAGCGCAGCACCGAAAAACCACGCTGCGCGAACATATAGAACAGGTGG
>JACDQI010000130.1 GCA_015657675.1 Devosia sp. | reverse complement strand
GGTCGAGCGCCGAGGTGGGTTCGTCGAAGAGCATGACGGCGGGGTTGATGCACAGCGCCCGGGCAATGGCGGCGCGCTGCTGCTGGCCGCCTGAGAGCTGGCTGGGGTAGGCGTCGGCCTTGTTGAGAATGCCAACCTTGTCGAGCATCTGCAGCGCCTCGGCGCGGACCTGCTCGGCCGGCCGCTTCTGCACGTGCACCGGAGCCTCCATGAGGTTGCCGAGCACCGTCATGTGGCTCCAGAGGTTGAAGGACTGGAACACCATGCCCAGCCCGCAGCGGACGCGGCGGATCTGGGCTTCGTCGGCCACGCGCCGGGCGCCGGGCTTGCCCACCACCTCGATGGTCTCGCCGGCAATGGTCATCGTGCCGCTATCGGGCAATTCGAGCATGTTGATGCAGCGCAGCAGCGTCGACTTGCCCGATCCGGACGATCCGATCAGGGCGACCACCTTGCCCTCTGCAGCGCTCAGGGAGACGCCCCTGAGCACTTCAAGCGGGCCGAAGGATTTGTGCAGGTCGGTGATCTCGATGATCGGGGCGCCGGCGGCGCGCGGCTCTTTGGCTTGGCTTTGCATCGAGTAAACAAAGCATAGAATGGGTGGTTGGCAAGCAGAAAAGACGGTTCTCCGGCCCGCTTTCCGGTCAAATCAGCGGCTGCGCTGCAGCATCGTGACGACCAGCGAAACCACGAGGCAGACGAGTACGCCGAAAAACAGCAACTGGCCGACGAGGGAAATCGTGCCGGGAATTCCGGCAAATCCTACGACGCCGGCAACCAGCGTCGCGGCCAGAAACATCATTGCATGGTACAACATTTGACTGTCTCCATGAGGTGCAGAGCGGATTGCCTGGGGTTTAACGGGTGACGGGTGCGGCAGTTCCCCGCAGGCAGCAAAAAGCCGGGGTCGCCCCCGGCTCGATTGCAGTGTCGCGGTAGCTAAAACTATGCAGCGGCTCGCGAATTCTCGTCAAAGAACAGCGCCTGGCTGATCAGTGCCTTGACCATGTCGGGGTTGAACGGCTTGGTCACGAGGAAGGTCGGTTCCGGCCGTTCGCCGGTCAGCAGCCGCTCGGGGAAGGCGGTAATGAAGATCACCGGGATGGGGGAGTCGGCGAGGATGTCGTTGACCGCATCGATGCCCGACGAGCCGTCGGCGAGCTGGATGTCGGCGAGGATCATCTTGGGGCGGGTCTTGCCATACATGGCCACCGCTTCCTTGTGGGTGCGGGCGACGCCGGTCACCTTGTGGCCAAGGCTCTCGACCAGCTGCTCAATGTCCATGGCAATCAGCGGCTCGTCCTCGATGATCATGATGTCGGTCGCGACCTGGCTCGAAATCTCGTGCGAGGCCTGGTCGATCAGCTTGGAGAAATCGGCCTTCGACACGTCGAGGATCTCGGCGGCTTCATCATGCGAAAAGCCTTCAACTGCGACGAGCAGGAAGGCCTGGCGTGGGCGCGGCGAGAGGTTGGCCAGATTGGCGGCGGCGCGCTTCTCCCAGGCAAAGCTCGAGCTCGGCTCGGGAATGCGGACGGCCGATGAGGTAAAGAGGCCTGAGAACAGCTTGTAGATGGCGATCCGGTCGCTCGAGGCTTCGGGGAATATCGAGATATCGGCGATCAGCGCTTCGAGCGTTGCTGCCACATACGCATCCCCGGAGGTCTGCGAACCAGTGGTCGCCCGCGAAAACCGACGCAGATACGGCAGGTGCGGGGCGATCCGCATGGATAAAGTCATTCAAAAAACTCCCTGTGACGCTCGTCTGACGGCGCGACGCGATTAGCTTAACCCAGCGATGAAACGGGGACCCCGCAAAAAAGTTCCGTGACGATGCGGAACTATTTGCTCTGGCCTGCATTGCTTGCTCTGCGGCAGAATAGGCGTCGGTTCTGTGTGCACCAAGGCAGCGTAATGCGAGATAAATCCAAGATGAATGAAATGAGCACATCCCGACCGAGGCGGAATGATGACGGGCTCGGCCCGACGTCCGACATCGGTGCCCGGTTGCGTGCCCTGTTCGGCGCCGTACAGGACGAGCCGATCCCCGACCGGTTGATGGATCTGCTCGAAAAGCTCGATCAGGCTGAAAACAATTCTCCCAAGAAGGGGAAGTAGCCGATGGGCGAACTTGTGGCTGCCACACGCGAGGTGAAATCCGACGCTGCGACGCCGTCGTTCAAGCGCGAGCTGCTGGCCACGCTGCCCAGTCTGCGCGCGTTTGCCGTCTCGCTTTCGGGCAAGCACGACAAGGCCGATGACCTGGTGCAGGATACGGTGATGAAGGCGTGGGCCAAGCAGTCCAGCTTCGAGATGGGCACCAATATCAAGGCCTGGCTCTTCACCATCCTGCGCAACGAGTTTTACAGCCAGATGCGCAAGCGCGGCCGGGAAATCCAGGACAGCGACGGCGCCTTTACTGAGCGCATGTCGGTGCATCCCAGCCAATATGGCGTGATGGATCTGGCGGACTTCAAGAAGGCGCTCGACGGGCTGCCGGACGATCAGCGCGAAGCGGTGATCCTGATCGGTGCCTCTGGCTTTTCCTATGAGGAAGCGGCCGAGATCTGCCAGTGCGCCGTGGGCACCATGAAGAGCCGCGTCAGCCGCGCCCGTACGCGTCTGCAGGACGTGCTCAAGGTGTCGGGCGAAGCCGATTATGGTCCGGACGCGGTCTCCACGCAGGTCACGACTTTCCCGCATCTCTGAGCCGGCCGCATTCTGGCCCCTTATCGCTCTTAGTGACTACAAGACGCAGGTTCGGCATTGCCGGACCTTCCCTGGGCTCGGGTGGGTGGATGCGCGTTGACCGAAACAACATCACAGAGCCGGATGTTTTCCCCGCCAAGGGCTGAAAGCGCGCGTCGTCTCGGCATCCTGGGGTGCCTGGTGCTGCTGGTGCTCGCGGGTACTGCTGCGCTGATCCTGCTGCGCAGTGTGGATAGCCAGCTCAGCGATATCTCCACTGTCTACAATGTGCGCCGGCAGGCGCAGGAGCTTATGCTGGCGCTGGTCGAGGCCGAAACCGGACAGCGCGGTTATCTGCTCACGCAGGACGCGCAGTATCTGCTTCCCTACGAGACGGCTCTCGCCACAATCACCACCCTGCACCAGGGTCTGGTCGACAGCGTCGGCGACAATGCGGACCAACTGGCGGCGATTGCGCCGCTGGCCGATCCAATCGCGCGCAAGCTGGCGGAGATGGCGCAGACTGTGAGCCTTGCCGGGCAGGGCAGACTTGCCGAGGCCCTGGCGATTGTGCGGTCTGACGAAGGCCAACACCTGATCACGAGCCTGCGCACAGAACTGGGGAGCTTTATTGCCGGCGAGGACGCCAAGCTGGTGGATCGCAACGAGGCTGTTCAGGGCTATCGCAACCTGATCGTCATTGCGATCCTGGCGGCGCTCGCCAGTGCCGCGACACTCACCTATTTCGTATTCAGTCGAACTCAACGGCAGGTCAGCTCGCTGGCCCGCGTCAGGACCGCGCTGCAGACGCAGAACGAGGCGCTTGAGGCGCACGTGCGTGAGCGCACGGCCGAGGCCGAAGAGGCCCGCGCGCATGCCGAGCGCGAGCGGGCGCGCGTCGAGGCATTGCTACAGGATACCAACCACCGCATCGGCAACTCGCTGGCGACGGTGTCATCGCTGCTTGGGCTGCAGGTCACGCGGACTCGCTCGGCCGAAGTGCGGACCGCGCTCGATGCCGCGCAGGCCCGGGTGCTCGCCATTGCCTCGTCGCACCGCAGACTGCGGCTGGGTGCCGACCTCGAAACGGTCAAGGCCGACGAGTTCCTCGAGTCGGTAATGGCCGACTTGCGCACGACCCACGCGGTCGGCCGGGATGTCGAATTCATCGGCGATTTCGCACCACTGGTGATCAACGCCCGCGACGCGACCACGCTGGGGATCGTGCTGGGTGAGCTCATCACCAATGCGCTCAAGCACGCCTTTCCCGACTTGGCCAGCGGCACCATATGGGCTCGGCTTGATCGCGATGAAACCGGCGTAGCGCGGCTGGTGGTGGAGGACGACGGCAAGGGCCTGCCGTCCGACGGCGCAGTGACCGAGTCAGGGCTTGGCGCGATGATCGTCAAGCAGCTGGCACGACAGTTCGGCGGTGAACCTTCCTACGCGCCGCGGCCAGGCGGCGGCACGCGCGTGAGCGTGACTCTGCCACAGATGGAGCCGCCCAAGACGGCCGACTGAGTCCTGGTATCTCAGTCCAAAGGCGAAAGCTAAGGCACTGCTGCTGGGCCGGGCGCTGCCACCAGCGAAGCGACCCCGCCGGCTTCCCGACGAGGCCGTGATCGATACTGCAATTGGTGGTCAGCGTTGGCGCGCCTAGAGGCTGGCGGCGCCGCCCTCGACCGGCTGCTGGCCCAGCTTGCGCAGGGCCATCTCGATGGCCTTCAGATCTTCGCCATCGTCGCCGTCGACCGGGTTCATCCCCTCGGTCGCGCTGCGCTCCTTGCTCAAGGAGTCCGCCTCGAGCTGGCGCAGCACCTGAGTCTTTTCACCCTCGGGAATGTCGTTGTCCGTCAGGATCGTCACAATGCGTCGTTTGATGGTCGACATTGGAAACCTCATGGGTTGTCTACCGCCGAGCCGTCTGTCGGTTCAGCCAAATCATAACGCGCCGGAACCATCCCGGTTGCCCGGCATTCAAGTCCACTCTGCTGTTTTCAGAGCCAGTTATTCTTCCTTTTCCGGTAGCTAAATTGACCATTGAGCTCGGCGCGCTGCCCGCAGAAGTCCAGGCATTGGTCCTGTCGCAAGGTCGGCTCCAGGCGCTGCAGGAACTCGATCTCGTTGTGGCTTCCGATCGCGACCTCGACAGGCTGGCACGATTGGCCGCCGGAGCGACCGGCGCGTCGATGGCGGGCCTCTGCATGGTTGGAGCCGACGACGAGCGCTTTGCCAGTGCCCACGGTGTTGCCACCATGGCCCGCCCGCTCGGTCTAGGGGCTTTCACCATCGCCGGTCACGAGAGCTGCATGGTACTTGCCGATGCTGTCGCTGATGGCAGGTTTTCTGCCGAGATGTGCGGGGGAGCCCGATTCTATGCCGGTGTACCGGTCATCGTGCACGGCCAGAGACTGGCGGCACTTTGTGTCATGGACGAGAGCCCGCGGGACGGGTTCGATACGGACCTCTGTGATCGCCTCGTAGACCTCGCCGGTGTGGCTGGTACGCTGCTCGAGCTCAAGCGCGAAGCGGCGGTGCGCGACCGCATTGCCAGTGAGCTGATGCGCGAAAAGTGGCGCCACGCGCTGACGCTGGAGGCTGGTAAGGTTGGGAGCTGGACGTTCAATCTCGCCACCGGCAAGGTGTCCGGAAACGACATGCTGCGGCAGATGTATGGCCTGCCGCCTGACGCCAGCATGCGGATCGATGATCTCCTGGCAGCGACCGAGCCGGATGACGTCGAGACCTTCAACGCTGCCCTGCAGCAGAGCGTGACGCAGGATGCCGACTTCGCCGTCGAGTTCCGACTGCTCTCGGGGCGCTGGCTCAGCGCTCGTGGCCGTGTCTATGAACGCGACGCGAGCGGGCAGCCCAGAGTGATGATGGGGATCACCATCGACATGACCGAAGCGCGCGAGGCGGCCGAGCACACGCGCCACCTGCTGCTCGAGCTCAACCATCGCGTCAAGAACACCCTCGCCATGACGCAGTCGATTGCGCGGCAAACGATGCGGCAAAAGCCTGACCCGCAGGAGTTCATCGACTCTTTTTCAGGCCGGATCCGTACCCTTGCCGATGCCCACTCGCTGCTGGCCGATCGGGACTGGGCCGGCGTGGGACTCGTCGAACTCGTGCAATCGCAGGTCGAGCCCTATGCGCTGGCTGCCGGTGATCGGCTCACCGTCAGTGGCGCGGATGCGCAGCTGCCACCGGACCATGCGCTCGGGCTGGGCATCATCCTGCATGAACTGGCGTCGAACGCGGCGCGCCATGGTGCGCTGTCGGGTCAGACGGGACAGGTCGCGGTCGCCTGGGAGATTGTGGATGGCACGTTGACGCTCGACTGGCTGGAGCAGGGCGGGCCGGCGGTCACCGCGGCACCGATTATCGGGCTCGGCTCGCGCCTCATCCACCGCAGCCTCGACAAGATTCTGGGCAGCCAGGTGCGCCTCGACTTCCTGCCTGACGGCGTGCAGGCGCAGATCCGGCTGCCGCTCGGCTAGTCGTCGCGATGGCCGCCGGGCTTGGAGAGCAGGTAGAGGGCGGCGAGCGCTCCGCCCACCGGAATGCCGATCGACTTCATCAGCGGGCTCCTGAGCAGCATCGGCACCGCGGTCAGCGCCGCCGTAGTGACCAGCGCAGTCTTTTCGGCGGATTGGCGGCGTTCCGTGCTGTGACGGGCGGCAATGCTCCTGGTGATCTGCAGCCCGGTGAAGATGCCGAGCGCAATCAGCAGCGCGCCGCCGGCAATGGTCAATGGTCCCCAGACGGGGCCAAGCCAGCCGACCATGGCGGTCTGTAGCGTCACGAGGAGGAAGATGACGCCGATCAGCGCGAAGCCGCCGATCGCCACGAGGGCGACGGCGTTGCGCTTCAGACGTGCGGTCAGCGACTCGACTTCGATCCCGAGGAACGAGGCGAGCGAGAGCAGCAAATGCATGTCGTGCCCCTTAGCGGGAGACGACGGCGAGGATGAACCCCAATGCAATGGCGCCGGCCACAGCAGTCAGCGGCTTTTCGCGGATGGTGTCCTTGAGCTGACGCTCGATCTGGCCGAACTCGTCCTGCACGTCCTCGACGGCATTCTGGCCCTGTGTCTTGAGGTTCTTGAGCTCGCGCTTGGCCATGCCCTGCGCCTCCTCGACCTTGCTCTCGGCAAAACCGGCGAGGGTTGACGCGATGCCTTTCAGGTCGGCCTGCAGCTGGGTGATCTGGGCTTCCAGATCGGGCTCGCGGCTGGAGGAACGGCTGGCTGGCGCACGGCGGCTTGAGGCCGATGTGCGGCGCGACGGGGTGGCAGTGCGGTTGGGGGCCATATCGGTGGTGGTAGCCATGGAAGACGCTCCTTGGTTCAGGTTGCGGGCTTAACGCCTCGCCCAAGGAAAGGTTCCAAGTATTTGAGATATATGAATTATCAGGCCAGAAAAGACGTCGGTCCGGTTCGCGAACGAACCGGACCGAAAGCGGGCAGGAAAGGGGGGCGACCTTATGCCCGCGTCTGCTCTAGATCACGCGCATCAATACGAGGATGATGACGATCACGAGCACGGTGCCAAGAATTCCGGACGGATACACGCCCCAGGAGCGGGAGTGCGGCCATGACGGAATGGCGCCGATGAGAAGCAGTATGAGAACGATGATGAGGATTGTGCCGAGACCCATTGGGTGGCTCCTTCTTGTTGTCTAGGCGTTCAGCGGATGCCGAACACCAACGCGACGGCGACAGCCAAGATGGCCAGAGCCGGGATCGTTGCGGCGGCAAGCAGCCCGTAGTGGGTCTTGCCGTCATAGCCTTCGGGAACCCAGGCCATGGCAGACCGGCCGGCATGTTCGAGATTGGCGATTTCGATCTGAGTCATGGTCGGGCCCTCTGATCCTGGCCGGCTGAAGCTGCCGGCGCTTGTCGGTTCTGATCTGTGTTGGCCTGATAATGCGGGCCAGCCCAGTTCGGTTCCGACACAAGAGGGGAAATCTGGAGGGCGCTACTCGACGCGGACGACGTCGACCGATTGCTTGGCCTTGTGGTCGCCGCTGGTACGCAGCACGCCGATGATCGGCGAGATGTCCGCATAGTCGCGGCCATGGCCGATGGTGATGTGGTCGGGCCCAGCCAGCATGGCGTTGGTGGGGTCGAACTCCAGCCAGCCCTGATGCACGCCACACCAGACCCGCACCCAGGCATGCATGGCGTCGGCGCCTTCGAGACGCGGCTTGCCCTTGGGCGGAATGGTGCGCAGGAACCCAGAGACATAGCCGGCCGGAATGCCGACACCACGCAGGCCGGCGATCATCACATGGGCAAAGTCCTGGCAGACGCCACGCTTGAGATTGAAGGCCTCGATCGGGGTCGTGTCCACCTTGGTGGCCTTCTTGTCGTAGGTAAAGTCGCGGTGGATGGCGAGGCAGAAGTCCATTGCCGCGGCTTGAACCGAGTTGGTGCGCTCGACGCTTTCCCTGGCGTAGCTGGTGATCGGCCGGCTCAACGGGATGCGCGGCGAGGCGGCGAGGAAATGGTGCGGCGACTGCGCATCAAGCGACCAGAGCCCGGAAATCTCGGCCGCGAGGCCATCGACGGTGGGCGAGAAGTCGGCAGGCTTTTGCGTCTCTTCCACCTGCACCCGCGCGGTCAGCCGCACGTCGAGATGATCGTGATAGTCGTCATAGGCGATGGAGGTGACGTTGTTGTCGAAGAAGTCGAGAAACGACGTCTCCAGCTTGGGTTTTGGGTCAAAGCTCAGCGAGGCGGCGATGACGCGCTGCACGCCGGGGATGGAGATCGGCGACACGCGCACCAGGTGGCGGTCGCCATGTACCGAGGCGTCGTAGTCGTAATGCAGCTCCAGGCGGATGTCGTAGAGCATGCTGGTCAGCCCCTCATACGAAATAGCTTGCAGCAATGAGGTCGGCGAGGTGGCCGATGCCGGTGGCCAAGGCATCGAGCTTTTCGGTGGTCATGTGCTCCGGCTCGGCAATGCGCAACTCGGTATGGAGCTCCAGCGCGCCTTGGCGGCGGCCGACAGGTGCCCATCCTCGTTGCCGCCCGGCAATCTTTCGATCTGCTCGCGCAGGTCGGCGACCTGGAAGAGCACCGAGCGCGGATTGAGCGGGTCGAGGACCAGGAGGTCGACATATGAGTCGCTGCCGGCGCTCACCGCATAGCGGCGGCGATGCGTCATGACGCTGTCGCCGATCTCGAGCAGCATGTCGAGCGCGCCCTCGGGCGCCTCGCTGGCGGTGAACCAGCTGACGATCGAAGCGAGCTGAATACCGCGTTCAAGTCGGCGGCCGATCTCGAGGAAGCGCCAGCCGGCAAAGCGGTACATGTTTTCATGCACGAGGCCGGAGAACCCGGCGAGTTTGCGCAGCAGCACCGTCATGGCACGCGTCGCGTCGTCGCCTGCCTGCACCCTGGTGGCAAAGTTGCGCGAGGTCTTGCGCAGGTCGGCCAGCGCCAGCCAGCCATCGGGCGAGAAGCGGTCGCGGATCTGGCTGGCCGAATGCACGGCGCTGTCGATGGCCATCAGCAGCCCGGCGGGCATGCCCTGGGTGGCATCGACGCCGAGGCCTTCGAGATAGGACCGGGTGTGCTTGAGGATGGGCAACGCCGGGTTGGAGAGCTCGGCCAGCCGTGCGTTGTAGGCGCGCAGGATGCGGACCGTGGCTTCGCAGCGCTCGGCATAGCGGCCCAGCCAGATCAGGTTGTCGGCGGCGCGGCTCGGCAGGCTGCCGGCGCTGCTCCGCACCAGCTTTTCGCCGGCCTGCGGCAACAAGCTGACCCGCTCGACCGGCGCGTCGCTCACCACCCAGACGTCGGCCGCCTGGCCGCCACGCTGCATGGCAATGGCGGTGGTGTCGGTGGTCGAGCCGACACGGGCGAAGCCGCCCGGCATGATAACCCAGCCTTCGGCGGTGCGCGCCGCATAGACGCGCAGCGTGATGGGGCGTGGCTCCAGCCGGCCGTTGACATGTACCGGTGCCGTCGAGAGGCGCACCGGCTCCTGAGCCACGAGGCTGGCGCCCTCGGTTTCGAGCCGGCGGATCATGGCGAGCCGCTCGGTATCGTCGAGCGTCGAGCCGAGGAAGGTGGCCTTGTGATCGTCGATGGCAAGGCCAGTGGCGAACGCGGGTCCGATCATCAACCGGTCGAAATTGGCAATCACATGCTGCCGCTCGGTCTGCTGGCCGCACCACCAGGTGGCAATCGTCGGCAGCGCAAGCTCGGCGCCCAGCAGTTCGCGCGACAGGCGCGGCATGAAGGCGTTGAAAGCTCGGGTTTCGAGAATGCCCGAGCCCAGCGCGTTGACCATCGAGATCGAACCCTGCCGCAGGGCCTCGGTCATGCCCGGCGTGCCGATGCGGCTATCGAGCCGCAGTTCCAGCGGGTCCGCGAAGCTGGCGTCCATGCGGCGCCAGAGCACGCTCACGGGCTTGAGGCCCGAGACGGTGCGGACCATCACCTGGCCGTTCTCGACCACCAGATCCTCGCCTTCGAGCAGCATGAAGCCGAGGTAGCGGGCGATATAGGCGTGCTCGAAATAGGTCTCGTTATGCTGGCCCGGCGTCAGGATGGCGACGCGGCCGCCCTCGCTGCGGGCCTGGGCGTTGAGCGTATCGCGGAAGTTGCGGAAAAAACCGGCGAGCCGGTGCACATGCATGCCGGCATAGATGTCGGAGAGTGCACGGGTGGTGGCGACGCGGTTTTCCAGCGCGAAACCGGCGCCTGAGGGGGCCTGGGTGCGGTCACCCAATACCCACCAGCCGCCATCCGGGCCACGGCCAAGTTCGAAGGCGCAGAAGTGCA
Source organism: Devosia sp. (assembly GCA_015657675.1). Lineage (GTDB taxonomy): Bacteria > Pseudomonadota > Alphaproteobacteria > Rhizobiales > Devosiaceae > Devosia_A. The sequence continues at coordinate 1,528 of JACDQI010000130.1, read as the reverse complement.
GGAAGTGTCCGCTCAGGGGCTTTACCCCGACCATCGGACGCAGGAACTCGCTATTTCGGGCGATCAGATCGGGCGGCAGCAGGCCACGCCGCACCAGATCGTTGCTGCCATAGATGTCGGCGACGATCTGTTCGAGCAGGTCCGCCCGCTGGATCAGACCGGCGGTGATCTTGCTCCAGTCATCCTCGTCGATGACAAGCGGCACATGGGCCAGCGGCCAGGCGCGTTCCTTGCCCTCGGCGCCGTCATACTTGCGATAAAACACGCCGGCATCGCGCAGATACTGGTCGGCGCGCTCGAAGCGGGCGGCCAGTTCTTCGGGGCCAAGTGAGTCGAAGGCTGTGATCAGGTGGCGCCAGGCGGGCCGGACTTCGCCGTCGGCGCCGATCATTTCGTCAGGAATACCGGGCAAAAGCGTATAGTCGGCGATAAGGCTGGGCCCCGCCGGTTTCTTGCCTGCCTGGCGTTCTTTCCGCTTTTCCATCGCCCCTAGCGCTATCCCATACCCACGGATTCACAAGGGATTTTCCGCAGGAGAGTCAACTTATCTGTCCTATCTCAAAGCGGCCGGCGCAAGTCCAGCGTCAGCGGGAATTCACCGGAAACCTCCTCGGGCAGCGGGATATAGCCGCCCGCGGTATGTCCATGGCCGATAAAGCGGGCCAGTCGCCGGGCTTCCGCCTCGTTGCCGTTGACCGGGAAGGTTTCGTAGTTCCGCCCGCCCGGATGGGCCGTGTGGTAGACGCAGCCGCCGATCGAGCGACCCGACCAGGTGTCGTAGATGTCAAAGACCAGCGGGGCGTTGACCGGCAGGCGCGGATGCATGCCCGAGGCGGGTTGCCACGCCTTGTAGCGCACGCCGGCTACGGCGGTCCCGGCGATGTCGGTCATGCGCATTGGCACGGTCCGGCCGTTGCAGGTCACCGTGTAGCGGTCGGGGTTGAGGCCTTCGAGCTTTACTTGAAGTCGTTCAACCGATGAATCAACAAAGCGCACGGTGCCGCCGATGGCACCCTGTTCGCCCATGACGTTCCAGGGCTCCAGCGCCTGGTTAAGCGTCAGCTTCATGCCGCCATATTCGACTTCGCCGCAGAACGGGAAGCGGAATTCGAGCTGGGCGGCGAACCACTCGGGGTCGAGGTCGAAGCCGTTCTGGCGCAGGTCGTCGAGCACGTCGAGAAAGTCGGTCCAGACATAGTGGGGCAGCATGAAGCGGTCATGCAGCGTGGTGCCCCAGCGGATGAACTTGCCATCCTTGTGGCGGGCCCAGAAGCGGGCGATCAACGCGCGGACCAGCACCTGCTGGGCAAGGTTCATGCGCGGGTCGGGCGCATCTCGAAGCCACGGAACTCGACTAGGCCAAGCCGGCCGGTCGGCCGTCGGGCGAATAGAGCTTGTCGATGCAGATTTCCGACCGGTGCGTATTGCCGGTGACGTCGACCAGGAGGTTGCGGAACAGCCGGTCGACCAGCCAGGGTTCCGGCGTGTCACTGCTGCCCCGGCGGTGGCACCTGCCGGATCCGCGAGT
>JACDQI010000129.1 GCA_015657675.1 Devosia sp. | reverse complement strand
TGAAACACTCCCCCCACCCACCACGCATTCGCGTGGTTCCCCCTCCCCACAGCAAGAACCGATAGATCACGGTCACCCCGGCAGCCGCCCCAACACTGCCGCCACCACCGCCTCGGGATCACCCAGCACCTCCGCTTTCGTCACCCGCAGCACCGCGTAACCCGCCGCCGCAAAGATCCGGTCGCGCCGCGCATCCTCCTCCTGCGCCGGGTCAGAAAAATGCTGGCTGCCATCGACCTCGATCAGCAGCTTTGCCGTGTGGCAGCCGAAATCGGCATGGATCGGACCGATCCGCACCTGCCGCCGAAAATGCCAGTCCCTGAGCGGCGGCCGGCGCAACAGCATCCACATCGCGGCCTCGGCCGGCGACATCTGGCGGCGCAGGATTCTGGCGCGAGTTTGCGACATCGTACCCCCACCCACCATGCTGCCGCATGGTCCCCCCTCCCCACAAGGGGGAGGGAAGGCAAGAGCCGAGAGGTCGGCATTCCGCCGATCTCTCAGTCGGGACTCCCTCCCCCTTGTGGGCTTCGAGCCGACCCGAACGGGCGAAACGCTCCAGTGGAGCGTTTCGAGGCGAAGAAGGGGGACCGGCCGCCAGGCCGGTTGGTGGGGGTCCCGCCGCTTGCATCCGACTTCGCAAACAGGAACGACAGCGCTACCCTCCCGCAGCCCACCACTCGAGCCAAAAAATGCCCACCGCCTCCTGCCTCTGCAGCGCCGTTACCCTCACCACCACCGGTGCCCCCTATCGCGTCGGGCTTTGCCATTGCCTTGATTGCCGCAAGCACACCGGCGCGCTGTTTGCGGGCTACGCCATCTTCCCCGAAACCGCCGTGAGCATTTCCGGCGACACGGCGAGCTACCACAACCGCCACTTCTGCCCGCGCTGCGGCAGCTCGGTCTTTGCCCGCTCGGACGACGAGATCGAGGTCTATCTCGGCGCCTTCGACGCGCCCGATGCCTTCACCCCCACCTACGAACTCTGGACCGCGCGCCGAGAATCCTGGCTGCCGCCCTTCCCGCTCGCCCATCACCACATTGGTAACCGTCCGGGCACCGGTCGCCACGAGGACTAAAACTCTTGCCGCCGCGTATGAGGGCAACTCCGGCCCCCTGGCGGACCTCTTCACATCCCGATCACGGAAATGTCGCAGCCACTTCCCCTTGGACCGGGCGTTGGGTCACTACATGTCACTGGCGGCGACCCGCCAGTCGGCAGCAAAACCTAGAACGCCACGAAAAGGATGATTCCATGAGAGCCGCCATCACCCTCGCCGCGCTTCTGGCCGGCACCGCCCTGCCGGCGCTGGCCCAGTCAACCGTTGACACCCGTCCCCCCAATGGCGTCGGCCAGCAGCCGCAATCCACCGACCAGACGCGTGCCCCGCTGCCGGCCACGCCCGTCACGGCCGATCTCGCTGTGGTGGCAGAGGGTCTGCCGCGCCTCTGGTCCATGGAATTCCTCCCCGATGGCGCCATGCTGGTCACCGCCAAGGAGGGCCGGATGTTCGTGGTGCGTGCCGACGGCTCGGCCGCGCCCGATCTCTCACGCGTGCCGCCCGTGGACGCCCGCGGCCAGGGCGGACTGCTCGACGTTGCCCTCGCGCCAGACTTTGCGTCGACGCAGGAGATCTACTTCTCCTTTTCCGAACCGCGCGACGGCGGCAACGGCACTTCGGTCGCCCGCGCCCGGCTGGCCATCGACGCCGAAGGCGCCGGCAGCCTCGAGGACGTGAGCGTCATCTTCCGGCAGACCCCCACCTATGACGGCGACAAGCACTACGGCTCCCGCCTCGTCTTCGGCGCCCAGGGCGAGCTCTACGTCACCGTCGGCGAGCGCTCCGATGCCGCGGTACGCGTCCAGGCCCAGGATATCGGCAGCGGTCTTGGCAAGGTCTTCCGCATCGACCGCAACGGCGCGGCCCTGCCCGACAATCCACTCGTCGCCACGCAAGGCGCGCTCCCCGAAATCTGGAGCCTCGGCCATCGCAACATGCAGTCGGCCACCCTCGATGACAAAGGGCGGCTCTGGACCGTCGAGCATGGCCCGCGCGGCGGCGATGAACTCAATCGACCCGAACCCGGCAAGAACTACGGCTGGCCCGAAGTGACCTATGGCGTCAGCTACGGCGGCCAGCCGATCGGCGACGGCATCACCGCGAGCGAATCGACGACGCAGCCGATCTACTACTGGGACCCCGTCATCGCCCCGTCCGGCATGGCCTTTTACGACGGCGACCTGTTCCCCACGCTCGACGGCGCCTTCCTCGTCGGCGGCCTCGTGGCGCAGTCCATCGTCGTGCTGCACATGCAGGATGATCGTGTCGCTGCCGAAGAACGGATTTCCATCGGCGCGCGCGTGCGGGACGTCAAGGTCGCCCCGGACGGCGCGATCTTTGCCGTCACCGAGGGCGGCGGCGGCTCCCAGATCCTGCGCCTCACGCCCGCCAGCTGATCGGCTGACTCGCCCATCACCACACCGGTAGCCGCCCGGCTACCGGCGGAGTCGGCACCGCCGTCCGGCGCTTTTGCACGCCTTCAGCCTGGCGTCAGTTGCGCGCGCTAGACCCACGTCATCCGCAAACGAGGAGTCTTCCATGCGTATCACCCGTAACCCACTGCTGACCGGTGCACTGCTGTCTACCGGCGCCCTGCTGGCGTTCGCCGCCCCCGCGATGGCCAGCGATGTCCGCGCGCAATTGCCGTCCGAAGTCATCGCCCAGCACTGCCTCGCCAATGGCGCCGGCAGCAATGCCGAGGGCCGCTTCATGCTGCCCGGTGGCCAGCGCGTCACCGGCAGCGTCCTCTGCACCGACGCCGACATGAAGGCGTCCCCCATGCGCGTCGGCCAGTATGACGACGACGAGGACGACGATCACGGTCCCCGCCATGGTGGCCGCCACGGGGAAGGCCACGAGCGCCACGGCGAGAACGAGGATAACGACGACTGATCCGAAGGATCGCACCAGAACCTCCCGGGGCACGCCCCGGGATACCCACACCGTGGCGGCTTGTCCCCCATTTCCGCAAGCTGTGATCAAGGCTTACGTTCCCAACGCCGCCCTTTCAGAGTACCCCTTGCCGCAGCCGGGCCAACGCGCCCATGCAAGGGACCGCCGCCGACATGGCCGACCAGACGACGCCACCAAAACCCCCGAAAAAGGGCAGCATTTTCGCGCTTCTGCGCCCCTACTGGCTGTGGATCGCCCTCCTGGTCGTCCTCACCATTGCCAGCAACAGCTTTAACCTCGTCATCCCGCAGCTGATCTCATCGGCCATCGACGGCATCGGCACGCCGGAACTGTCGGTGACCGGGTTGGTGCTGGAGTTCACCGCGGTCGCCGCCGGCGTCTTCATCCTCACCTATCTGCAGTCGATCGTGCAGACCTTCACCTCCGAGCGAGTCGCCCGCGACCTGCGCAAGAAACTCGTCGGCAAGATCGCCCAGCAGGATTTCGCCTATGTGCAGGCGACCTCGCCCTCGGTGCTGCTCACCAACCTCACCTCCGACGTCGATGCCATCAAGAACTTCGTCTCGCAGGCCATCGCCTCGATCGTCTCGTCGGTCTTCCTGATCATCGGCGCCAGCGTCCTGCTGCTGCTGCTCAACTGGCAGCTGGCGCTGGTCGTGCTTGCCGTGGTGCCAATCATCGGCATCACCTTCTCTTATGTGCTCAGCCGCGTCAGAAAGCTCTTCCGCCGCTCGCAGGAGGCCATCGACTGGCTCAACCGGGTAATCAACGAGTCGATCCTCGGCTCCTCGCTCATCCGCCTGCTCAACTCCCAGGCGCTGGAGTACCAGAAATTCATCGCCGCCAATCAGCGCGCCAAGGATATCGGCATGCAGATCCTGGCGATGTTCTCGGCGCTGATACCGGTCATCACCTTCTGCACCAACCTCGCCACCCTCGCCATCGTCGCCTTTGGCGGCCACCTGGTGATCTCCGGCGCCATGACGCTGGGCGACTTCACGGCGTTCAACTCCTACCTCTCGATCCTGATCTTCCCCATCCTGATCATCGGCTTCATGAGCAACGTCGTCGCCCAGGCGACCGCCTCTTACGATCGCATCGCCGGCGTGCTCGGCGCCGCCGAACCAAAGCCCTCTGGCACCCGCGTCGCCGAATTGACCGGCGCCCTCGCCGTCAGCCATCTCACCATCCGCTACGGCCAGCGCCTGATCCTCGACGATGTGAGCTTTGCGGCTCCGGCCGGCAGCCGCACGGCTATCATCGGCCCCACCGCCGCCGGCAAGACCCAGCTGCTCTATGCCCTCACCGGCCTGATCGAACCCGACGCCGGCGAGGTCACCTATGACGGCGTGCCGCTCTCGGAATTTGACAAACAGTCACTGCATCGCCAAGTCGGCCTCGTCTTCCAGGACAGCGTCACCTTCAACCTGAGTCTGCGCGAGAACATCGCCTTCTCCGACGCCGTCGACGACAAGAGCCTGCAAAAGGCCATCACCGCCGGCGAGCTTGATGACTTCATCGCCACCCTGCCCGCCGGACTCGACACCGTCGTCTCGGAACGCGGCACCAGCCTCTCCGGCGGCCAGAAGCAGCGCCTGATGCTGGCCCGTGCCCTGGCGCTCGATCCAAAAGTCCTGCTGCTCGACGATTTCACCGCCCGCGTCGATGTCCGCACCGAACGGCAAATCCTGGGCAACGTCCGCGCCGGTTATCCCGGCATCACCCTGATCTCGGTCACTCAGAAGATCGCCCCGGTCGAGGACTACGACCAGATCATCCTGCTCATGGAAGGCAAGGTCCTCGCCATCGGCACGCATCAGCAGCTTCTCGCCACCTCACCCGAATACGTCCAGATCTTCTCGTCCCAGCAGAGCACCGAAGACTATGAACTATCGGCTTAACACCCGCGACGACAACGCCGCAAAGGAGCCGATCTGGACCGCCCTGGCGCGCCTCGTTCCGCTCATGGCCGGCGAAGGCCGCAACGTCGCCCTGGCGCTCGCTGCCATCCTCATCACCTCAGCCACCACGCTGACCTCGCCGCTCATCATCGGCCACATCGTCGATAGCTTCATCGCCACCGGCGACTATATGGGCCTCTTCACCTGGTCCGGCCTGCTGCTTGCCGTCTTCCTCGTCGGCCTCGTCACCAGCTACGTGCAGACCCGCACGATGGGCGGCGTCGGCCGGCGCATCCTCTTCAACCTGCGCAACGCCATCTTCACCAAGCTGCAGGAGCTGCCGGTCGCCTTCTTCAACCAGAACCGCTCCGGCGATCTGATCTCGCGCATCAACAACGACACCGACAAGCTCAACCAGTTCTTCGCCCAGGCGCTGATGCAGTTCCTCGGCAACGCCTTCCTCATCGTCGGCGCCGGCATCCTGCTGCTGGTCCTCGATATCCGCCTGGGCGCCGTAGCCCTCATTCCGGCGGTCCTGGTGCTGATCGTCACCCAGCTGATCGCGGGCTGGGTCAAGCGGGCAAGCTTTACGAGCCTGCAGACGCTGGGCAGCCTCAGCGGCGAAATCCAGGAGAGCTTGGCCAACTTCAAGGTCATCGTAGCCTTCAACCGCACCGACTATTTTCGCGACAAGTTCGCTGCTGCCAATGATGCTAACTACAAGGCCTCCATCAAGGCCGGCATCGCCAGCAACGTCTTCACCCCGCTCTATGGCCTCGCCTCCAATCTCGGTCAGCTGGTGGTCATCGCCTACGGCATTGTGCTGATCGCCTCGGGCCAGCTCACCGTCGGCCTGCTGATCGGCTTCCTGCTCTACGTCACCAGCTTTTACACCCCGCTCCGCCAGCTCGCGACCATCTGGTCCTCACTGCAATTGGCGCTCGCTGGCCTCGATCGCATCTCCGAGGTTCTGGCGCTCAACTCCGACCTCGTCGCCCTGCCCGCCGAGCCGGCCAGACCCGGTCCGCTCCTTGCCTTCGAGAGTGTTTCCTTCCGCTATCCGGACGGCAAGGACGTGCTCAAGCAGGTCAGTTTCGCCCTCGAGCGCGGCAAGACCTACGCCTTCATCGGACCCACCGGCGGCGGCAAGACCACCACGGCCTCGCTGATGGCCCGGCTCTACGACCCCAGCCAGGGCCGCATCACCTTGGGCGGCGCCGATATCCGCAGCCTCTCCGCCGAAGACCGGGCCGAACGCATCGGCTTTATCCTGCAGGAGCCGTTCCTCTTTACCGGCACCGTCCGCGACAACATCCGCTACGGCAGCCGCGCCATCGCCGCCCTCAGTGACGACGAGCTCAAGGCGCGCCTCGAGGCGGCTGGCCTCTCCGCTCTCCTCAGCCGCTTCGACCAGGGCCTCGACACGCCGGTCTCGTCCGCCGGCGACGCCATGAGCCTGGGGCAGAAGCAGCTCATCGCCTTCATCCGCGCTGCCCTGCGTCAGCCCGACCTGCTGATCCTTGACGAAGCTACCGCCAATATCGACACCGTCACCGAGCAACTCCTGGGCACCATCCTCGCCCAGCTGCCGCCCACCACGACCAAGGTGGTCATCGCCCACCGGCTCAACACCATCGACAACGCCGATGAGATCTTCTTCGTCAACGCCGGCAGCGTCACCGCCGCCGGCTCGATGCAGAACGCCGTCCGCATGCTGATGGACGGCGCCAAGACCAGCTGACCGCGCTCGCGCTTCACTGCCCGGAGCGGATGACCCGCCATTCGATTGTCGTTTCTTGATCAGTATCAAGAGGCTATCGCCCGCCATGCGCGATACTACGCTCAACAAGCAGCGTACATGCCGGACTTTTACTTTGACCATGTCGAAGGCGACGCGATCGCCGCGAGTACCGAGGTCATCAAGCTCGACAGCGTCGATGCTGCCGAGCAGCTCGCGCTTCGCGCCGCCCATGAAGCCGCAGTCGAGGGCCTGACGCAGGAGCCCTATGGCGAAGTCATCGTCATCGTTCGAGATGCGCAGCGGGCCGAACTGGGCCGTGCTCACGTTGCGTGGGGCCTCAGCCGCAGCGCCGGTCAGGACGACGCCGCAAGCGATCAGTATTTCGTCTTAGGCGCCTGAAACGCGTCCGAATCCGCATTGAAATTCAACACCCTGCCGTCTAGCCTCACCCTCAAAAGGGAGAGTCAAAATGGGCTTGGTGGAACGTGTCGACGCAGCGATTGACGCTGCGCTGGTCAAACGCGTCGTCGGTTGCGTCGTGCTGGTGAACATCGACGGCAAGCCGGTCTATGCCCGGGCGGCGGGTCTAGCCGATCGCGAGGCAGCCACCCCTATGCAGCTCGACACAATCTTCCGCCTAGCCTCCGTGACCAAGCCGATCGTCGCCACCGCCGTGCTGCGCCTCCACGATCTCGGCATGCTCGGCCTCGACGATCCGGTGACCCGCTTCCTGCCCTGGTTCACTCCGCCCTCGCCTGACGGCACGCAGACGGACATCACCATCCGCCAGTTGCTGAACCATACCTCTGGCCTCGCCTATGGCAACGTCCCGGCCGACGTCTCGCCCGGCCTTTCCGGCCCGATCCTCTCGCTTAAAGAAAACCTCAAGCGCCTCGCCAGGCACCCGTTGGTCTTTGCCCCCGGCACCGGCTGGGAATACGGTATGAGCATCGACGTGCTCGGCGGCGTTGTCGCCGCCATCAACAACTCGACCCTCGAGGCCGCCCTCGACAAGTATGTGACCGGCCCGCTGGGCATGGTCGATACCCACTTCCACGTCACAGATCCGGCTCGCCTTGCCCCCCCCCTATGCCGACGGTAATCCGCCCATCCGCATGGCCGAGCCACACGTCGTGGTCAATCCGGCCGATGGCTCCACCACCAGCTTCTCGGCCGCCCGCATCTTCGAGACCAAGGCCTTCCAGTCCGGCGGCGCCGGTGCTGCCGGCACGGCCGGCGACATTCTGAAACTGCTCGAGATCTACAACGGCTTCGGCTCCCTGCTTGCCCCCGCCACCATTGCCGAAGCCATCCGCAATCAGATCGGCACGCTTCCCCGTCGCTCGCAGGACGCCGGCAAGCGTTTCAGCCTGATCGGCGCCGTCATCGACGATCCGAAAGCAGCCGCGTCACCCTGCCCGGTGGGCACCGTCGATTGGGGTGGCGTCTGGGGTCACAACTGGATCGTCGATCCGATCAACCGCATCACCGTCATGGTCTGCACCAACACCACGCCCGAAGGCTGCAACGGTCCCTTCCGCGAAGATATCCGTGACGCCGTCTATGGCTGAGGTTGCCGCCTCGGGGCGACGCAGCTAGGGTCGCCTCATGCGCATCGCGACCTGGAACATCAACGGCATCAAAGCCCGTATCGGCCTCCTCCTCACCTGGCTCAAGCAGGAGGAGCCCGACATCGTCGTGCTGCAGGAGATCAAGACCGTCGACGAGGGTTTTCCGCGCGCCGAGATCGAGGCGCTCGGCTACAACATCGAAACCCACGGCCAGAAGAGCTGGAACGGCGTCGCCATCCTCTCCAAACGCCCCTTCGATGAAGTGACCCGCGGCCTGCCGGGCGACGACACCGACGAACAGTCTCGCCTCATCGAAGGCGTCTTCTCGGTCGAAGGCAGCGTGGTGCGCGTTTGCGGCATCTATCTGCCGAACGGCAACCCGGTCGACACCGAGAAATTCCCCTACAAGCTCCGCTGGATGGATCGGCTCATCGCTTTCGTCGAAGAGCGCCTGCGCCTCGAAGAGCCCTTCATCCTGCTCGGCGACTTCAACATCATCCCGGCGCCCATCGACGCCCGCAACCCGGAAAACTGGTGGGGAGACGCACTCTACCGGCCCGAAAGCTCTCCCGCTGGCGCACCCTGCTCAACCTTGGCCTGACCGACGCGCTGCGCGCCGTCAACGACCAGGAAGCATTCACCTTCTGGGACTTCCAGGCCGGCGCCTGGCGCCGCGATGCCGGCATCCGCATCGACCACCTGCTGCTCTCGCCCCAAGCCGCCGATCGCCTCGAGAACGTCATCGTCCACCGCGACGTCCGCGGCTGGGACACCCCCAGCGACCACGTCCCCGTCGAAGGCACGTTCTCACTCTAGGCTGAGACACCCAGTCTTCAGATCAGCTGAAACGTTCCGCTCTGCTTCCAGCGCAGCCACGCCTCGACGCTTCGTCGATGATTGGCGACCATCTCCGGCAAATCCTCAGGGTCGGCCCACTGGTAACCGATCGATTCCCCATCGAGCGGCACCGGCTCGCCCGAAAAGGCCTGCGTGGTGAACATCAGCGAGAAATTCTGCGTCACGTCGCCATTGGGAAAAGTCGTCGTTTCGCTGGCAGGGTCACTGGCAAAGCCAAAGGGGATAAGCGCGTCGACCACGACCCCGCACTCTTCCGCCACTTCCCGAACAATGGTCTCCGCCATCGACTCACCGACCTCTGCGGCCCCGCCGGGCAGCGCCCAGATGCGGAAATCGGCGCGGTGATCAAGGAGAATGCGGCCGTCGGCCCGCTCGATGACGATGCGGGTGCCGGGCATCAGGATCACCCGACTGCCGACAAGCTGGCGCATTTGCCCCAGCCAGCTCTGTGAGAAATCACTCATGGCTTGTGCGCCAGCGGCGCCATCGGGTCAAAGCCCGCCGAAACGCGGCCCGAGCGTATCGGCCAGCTCAATGCCCTTCTTGCGCTGTTCCGGCGTCGCCACCGACATCGCGTTCTGAAGCAATTCGTTGACCCAGTCTTCGTCGATCGTCCCGGCCACGCGGCGGCTGGCGACGGTGAGCCACATCAGGCCCTCTTCGGGATTGGCCGCAACCCCTTCGCCGTTGAACACCATGTCTCCGAGCCGCGCCTGCGCCTGCGCCTGGCCCTTGCGGGCCGCCATGGTCAACCAGCGGTAGGACAGCTTGGGGATATTCCCCAACGCTTTGTCGTCGGTATACATCTCGCCCAGCAGATACTGCGCGTCGGCATTGCCGAAATAGGTCGCCGCGTGCTGTACGCGCCGCTCATACTCACCCGGATTGGGCTTCAGCCCCGCTTCCGGGAGGCCGTCGCGATAGTATTCGCCGACCTTGACGAACGACTGCGCCACGATATCGGCGTCGACGCCCTTGGGCGCTGCGTCCGCATGTTCGGCCGCGATCTTGTTGAAATAGCCGAAGGCCCGCACACGATCCTGCTGCACGCCCTCGCCATTCTCGTACATCAGCCCCAACTGCCAGAGCGCGGCCGGCTGGCCTTCGGCCGCCGCATCCTCGAGCACCGACATGAGGTCAGTGCTCGAAATACCGCCGCCGGCGCCATCGAGGATGTTCGCCATGTTGAGTGCCGCATCGACGGCAGTCTCGACAGGCGCTGCCGCCTCCTGCGCCATGGCCGGCAGGGTGGAGATCGCGCAAACGATCGCCAACCCCGCCGCAACGGAGTTCAGGGTATGGACCCTAAATGTCCGCATACTGCTCCTTCTCGCCCTTGGCACCGGGATTGGTCAGCGCGCCGTAGCGTGCCGGTCCCACCAGTTGGGCATACTTCCAGATGGCACCCGAGCCATATTCGGTCTCGCGTGGCGCCCAGCGCGTCTTGCGCCGAGCGAACTCTTCCTCGCTGACATTGACCGAAATTTCCCCGATCACTGCATCGAGCGTGATGATGTCGCCGTCTTCGACCAGCGCAATCGGACCGCCCACGGCCGCTTCCGGACCGACATGGCCCACGCAGAAGCCGCGCGTCGCGCCCGAGAACCGGCCGTCGGTGATGAGCGCAACCTTATCGCCCATGCCCTGGCCATAGAGCGATGCCGTCGTCGACAGCATTTCGCGCATGCCCGGACCACCCTTTGGGCCCTCGTAGCGAATGACCAGCACGTCGCCTTCCTTGAAGGTCCGCTTGTCCACGGCCGCAAAGCAGGCTTCTTCGTTGTCGAACACGCGTGCCGGACCAACGAACCGCTGAGTCTTCATGCCGGCGACCTTCACGATCGCCCCGTCCGGCGCGAGGTTACCGCGCAGCGTAACCACGCCGCCAGTCGGCGTGATCGGGTTCGAGGTCGGACGGATGACGTCCTGCTGCTCGTTCCACTTCACCTTCTCGAGGTTCTCGGCAATCGTCTTGCCGGTCACCGTCATGCAGTCGCCATGCAGGTAGCCGCCGACCAACAGCGCCTTCATCACCAGCGGGATGCCGCCGGCTTCGAACATGTCCTTGGCGACGTACTTCCCGCCCGGCTTCAGGTCGCCGATATAGGGCGTCTTCTTGAAGATCTCGCCGACGTCGAAAAGGTCGAACTCGATGCCCGCCTCATGCGCCATCGCCGGCAGATGCAGCGCCGCATTGGTCGAGCCGCCGGTCGCAGCCACCACCATCGCGGCGTTCTCGAACGCCTTGCGGGTGACGATATCGCGCGGCCGCAGGTTCTGCTTGAGCAGTTCCATCACCTGTTCGCCCGAAGCGCTGCAGAACTGGTCGCGGATTTCGTACGGTGCCGGAGCGCCACAGCTATAGGGCAGCGCCAGGCCGATTGCCTCGGCTACCATCGCCATCGTGTTGGCAGTGTACTGGCCACCGCACGAACCGGCCGAGGGACAGGCGACGCGCTCGAGCTCGTCGAGCGTCTCGTCGTCCATCTTGCCCACTGAATGCAGGCCCACCGCTTCAAAAAGGTCCTGCACCACCACGTCGCGACCGCGGAAGCGGCCCGGCAGGATGGAGCCGCCATAGATGAACACTGCCGGCACATTGAGCCGGATCATCGCCATCATCATTCCCGGCAAGCTCTTGTCGCAGCCGGCCATGGCGACCAGCGCGTCATAGGAGTGCCCGCGCATCGTCAGCTCGACGGAGTCGGCGATCACGTCGCGCGAAGCCAGCGACGACTTCATGCCGGCATGGCCCATGGCAATGCCGTCGGTCACCGTGATGGTGGTGAACTCCCGCGGCGTTCCCCTGTTGGCCGCTACGCCCTTCTTGACGGCCTGAGCCTGGCGCTGCAGCGAGATATTGCACGGCGCCGCCTCGTTCCAGGCCGTCGCCACGCCGACCAGCGGCTGGTGAATCTGCACGTCGGTCAGGCCCATCGCATAAAGATACGACCGATGCGGAGCGCGCTCCGGACCTTCTGTCACATGCCGGCTGGGTAGCCGCGACTTATCGATGTAGTTGCTGTTCATGTTCCCATTCCCCTTGTCTGGACCACGCGACCTGACGCTCTAGATTAGAAGCGTTCTTATGATCGGCACCCCAGCCAAGGCACAAGGGCAGACACCGAAGATTTCGTTCGGCCGCGGCGGCTTGCCGCGCCTTGCCAAATCTTCTTCCCGCCCGTTGCCGTCCGTCGTCGCCTCAGTTTCAGGTGAGATTGTGGCGAGGTTCCTCAGCAAATGGTTGATCGCCAAGGGGGGCTGCGGGATTCAATCGCTGTGTGGCAAAAACGTCACGAGACGAGCCCCTAAGGCCCTTCCTAGAGCCACTTCTGGGCCTTCATCCACAGCACGAGCAGGCTGGCGATCAGCAGCAGTCCACCTGCCACGCCCCAGAATGCCCAGGGGCTGTCGCTGAATGGAATCCCGGCCACATTCATCCCGAGCATGCCCGAGATCAGCGTCAGCGGCGAAAACACCACCGTCACCGCAGCCAGCACCAGCATGGTTTGGTTCATCCGCTCGGCACGCGTGTCGAGAATCTGCTCGTGGACCAGCACGGCCCGCTCGGAGAGCGCCTGCAGTTCATCGCCAAGCCGAGCCGTTCGCGCCGAAGCTTCCCGCAGTCGCACCCGGTCGCGGGCCGTCAGAAAGAGAGCTCTTCGATTTCGAGCGTATTGAGCACATCGCGCTGCGGCCACACCAGCCGCCGCAACTGGATCAGCGTGCGCCGCAGCCGTCCCAGCCGGCTACCGACTTCCTGCCGGCGGCCGATCATCAGCACTTCCTCGATATCGTCGAGATTATCGCCCATCCGCTCGACCAGCGGCTCCAGCCGGTCCGCCGCCCGCAACGCCAGCCTCGCGACGAGGTCGGCCGGCGACAGCGGCGCATGGTGCGTCTGCTGCCATTGGCTGAGCCCCAGAAGTTCAACGATGTTGAGTTCGGAGGCGACGATCACCCTGCCCTTTTCGATCATCAGGCTCAGCAGTTGCCGACCAACATCCTCCGGCTCTGCCCCCGGACGCGCCACCCGCAGCACCACCATGGCCCGATCATCGAGCACCGTGCAGCGCGTCCGCGTGCTCGGCACCGTCAGAATCTCGGCATTGAAGTCGCCGACTTCCTTCTTGAGCCACACCTTGAACTCGGGTGCCCGCGAGTTTCCGGCCACCAGCGCGTATCCCCGCGCCGGGACGGTGTAGTCGGCTTCCTCCGCGTCCGACAGCTGGCGCACGCCGCCGCGTCCGTCGAACACCACCACTGTCAGCCAATCCCTCACAGGCGGCCGCGCATTGCTCGCCGGGGTGTTGGCCACGGCGTTAGCTCAGCCGCTTGAGCGCAGCAGCGAGCTTTCCGCTGCGCTCGACTGCATCCTGCCGACGCTGCCGTTGCTCTTCGATCACTTCCGGTGGCGCCTTGGCGACGAACTGCTCGTTGCCCAACTTGCGGTCGATCTTTTCGATCTCCCCGGCTTCCTTGGCGATCTCCTTGGCGAGCCGCGCCTGCTCCGCCGAAATGTCGATCACCCCGGCCAGCGGCAGCGCGAACGTCGCTTCGCCGATGACGATCTGCGCCGAGCCCTTGGGCGCGTCGGAGCCATAGTCGACGCTCTCGAGCCGGGCGAGCCGCATCAGCGTCTGCAGTTGGCTTTCCACCCGCGTCCCGGTATCGGCGCCTGCGCCGATGATCTGCAGCGGAATCTTGGCGCCTGCCGGCACGTTCATTTCCGTCCGCACCGAGCGGATGGCCGACACCACTTCGATCAGCCAGTTCAGTTCGGCATCCGCTTCCGCGTCCTCGAACCCGCCTGTCGGCCAGGCCGCAGTGATGAGCAGCGATTGCCGCGCCGGACCGATTTTGCCGGTCTCGGCCCAGAGCTCTTCGGTCACGAACGGCATGAACGGGTGCAGAAGCTTCAGTATAATGTCGAGCACATAGGCCGCCGTCGCCTGCGTCTCGGTCTTGCCCGGCCCGTCCTCGCCCTGCAGAACGGGCTTGGCCAGTTCCACATACCAGTCGCAGAACGTGCCCCAGACAAAGTCATAGGCCGCGTTTGCCGCCTCGTTGAACTTGTAGTCTTCGATCTGCCGCGTCACGGCGGCCACGGCACGCGTCGC
Source organism: Devosia sp. (assembly GCA_015657675.1). Classification (GTDB taxonomy): domain Bacteria; phylum Pseudomonadota; class Alphaproteobacteria; order Rhizobiales; family Devosiaceae; genus Devosia_A. Next base: position 2,699 of record JACDQI010000129.1, on the reverse strand, counting down.
CGCGCCGACGATCCAGCGATTGACCGGCAGTTCATTGCGCTTGGGATCATAGCCGCCCACCCGCTGGCAGGCGTTCATCTCGAGGAAGCGCGCCGCATTCCAGAGCTTGGTGACGAAGTTGCGATAGCCCTCGACCCGGCTGATCGCCAGCCGCATGTCGCGGCCCTGCGCCGCCATGGCCGCCAGCGTAAACCGCGTCGCATCGGCACCATAGGTGTCGATAAGCACCAGCGGATCGATGACGTTGCCCTTGGTCTTGCTCATCTTCTGCCCGTTCTCGTCACGGACGAGAGCGTGCATGTAGACCGTGTGGAACGGTTCGGTGCCGGTGAACTCCAGCCCCATCATCATCATCCGGGCCACCCAGAAGAAGATGATGTCAAAGCCGGTGACCAGCACGTCGGTCGGATAGTATTTGGCCAGTTCCGGCGTCTCCGACGGCCAGCCCATGGTCGAAAATGGCCACAGTGCCGACGAGAACCAGGTATCGAGCACGTCTTCGTCGCGGTGCAGCGGCACCTTGGAATCGCGCAGCTCCGCAAATGGGTCGGTCTGCTTCAGGCTTGCCCACTTGGTCGGATCGAGCCGATCGCGCTGCGCCGACTCGAACTCAACTAGCGCCTGCTGATAGGCCGTCGAGGTCAGGCCCGAATTGTGGATCTCCACCACTTTGCCGTAGTAGGCGCGCGCCTGTTCCTTCACGTCCTCTTCATTGGCCGCCACAAAGCACTTCGGGCCGGCATCAAGCCTGCCGAAGTCAGGGTCGGTGTTGACCCGCGGGCCATACCAGGCCGGAATCTGATGGCCCCACCACAGCTGGCGCGAAATGCACCACGGCTTGATGTTCTCCATCCAGGCATAGAACGTGTTCTCGTAAGACTTGGGAACGAACTTGGTCCGCCCCTCGCGCACCGATGCCAATGCCGGTTCGGCCAGCACGTCGGCTTTCACGAACCACTGGTCGGTCAGGTAGGGCTCGATGACGATCTGCTTGGACTTCTCGTCATAGGGCACCATGATCTTTTTTTCTTCGACCCAGACGAGCACGCCCATCGCGTCGAGATCGGCTACGATCCTGTCGCGCGCCTCGAACCGGTCGAGCCCGCGGTACTCCTTGGGCGCCAGGCCGTTGATCTTGCCGTTGGTGGTCAGAATGTTGATCGGCTTGAGATTGTGGCGAACGCCCACCTCGAAGTCGTTGAAATCATGCGCCGGCGTGATCTTGACCGCGCCCGAGCCCATCTCCGGATCAGCGTACTCATCCGCCACAATCGGAATCCGCCGTCCCACCAGCGGCAGGATGACGTACTTGCCGACCAGGTGCTGGTAGCGCTCGTCCTCCGGATTGACCGCCACGGCGGCGTCCCCGAGCATCGTTTCCGGCCGCGTCGTTGCCACCACGATGGTCTCATCCGATCCCTCGATCGGATACTTGAGGTGCCACATCTTGCCGTTGGTCTCGATGTTCTCGACCTCGAGATCCGAGATCGCCGTCTCGAGACCCGGATGCCAGTTCACCAGCCGCTTGGCACGGTAGATCAGGCCCTTCTCATAGAGCCCGATGAACACCTTGCGCACCGCTTCGCTCAGGCCCTCGTCCATGGTGAAGCGTTCGCGCGACCAGTCGGCCGACGCGCCTAGGCGCTTCAACTGGTTAAGGATGGTCCCACCGCTCTCTGCCTTCCACTCCCAGACGCGGCGCAGGAACTCCTCGCGCCCCATCTCGCGCCGGCTCGGCAGCTGCTGTTCCATCAGCTTGCGCTCGACGATCATCTGCGTCGCAATGCCCGCGTGATCGGTACCCGGCTGCCAAAGCACATCCTTGCCGCGCATGCGCTCAAAGCGGATCAAGATGTCCTGGATGGTGTTGTTGAGCGCGTGCCCGATATGGAGCGAACCCGTCACGTTGGGCGGCGGGATCACGATCGAGAACGTCTCGGCGCCCGGTTTGGCCCCCGCTCCGGCCGCGAACGCTTTGGCGTCCTGCCAGCTCTCGTAGATGCGGCCTTCCACGGCGGCGGGTTCGTAGGTCTTTTCGAGCATTGATCTGTCCAGCAGCAATGGCCCGTCGCGCTGCACCCTGCGGTGCCGGACGGGCCTCAAGAAGTCGGCTTATGGTCTAAAGCAAACGGGTGGACACAAAGTCAACGGTCACCTGCACGGCGAGCCGTCCGTTCGCCTACTCTCCGCCGCGCGAAATCCGCGCAATCTCGCGTTCCACCATGCGCTCCACCACGGAGGGCAGGTTCTCGTCGAGCCATTCCTTCAGCATCGGCCGCAGCATCTCGCGCATCATGGCCTCGATCGTCACGCCAGACCCGACCATGGACATACCACTGAGCTTGGAGAACGTGCTCTTGACCGCCGACTGCGTCGTGGTGTCGAGCAATTGCTCGGCGATGTCGCTCGACAGCGTAGGATCCGGCATCGGTGCAGCCTGCGCTGGCGTCGGCTGCGGACGCGGCGCCGGACGGGCGGCGGCGGCTCTTCCAGCTCGTCGTCCATCGCCACCGAGAACATCGCCATCGGGTCCGCCTCAGGCACGGGCTCGGGTTCCGGGTCCGCCTCGAACGACACGTCCTCCGGGTCGACCAGTTCGGCCGCACCAGCAAACGGCTCGGGCTCGGGTTCAGCGCGGCGCCGCCCATCAATTCATCAAAACTCATGGACCGCGACGGGGTCTCATCTTCCGGCTCAGC
>JACDQI010000128.1 GCA_015657675.1 Devosia sp. | reverse complement strand
TGCATGTCGGTGACTTCTTCGGGCCGCTCATCGATGAGCAGCACGATGAGGTAGCATTCCGGGTGGTTGACGGCGATCGACTGGGCGATGTTCTGCAGCAGCACGGTCTTGCCGGTGCGCGGCGGCGCCACGATCAGCGCGCGCTGGCCTTTGCCGAGCGGTGCCACCAGGTCCATGACGCGGGCGCTCTTGTCCTTGACCGTCGGGTCGGGCAGCTCGAGCTTCAGGCGTTCATCGGGATAGAGCGGCGTCAGGTTGTCGAAATTGACCTTGTGGCGCACGTTCTCGGGGTCTTCGAAATTGATCGTCGAGACCTTGAGCAGCGCGAAATAGCGTTCGCCTTCCTTGGGGGAGCGGATCTCGCCCTCGACCGTGTCGCCGGTGCGCAGCGAAAAGCGGCGGATCTGGCTGGGGGAAACGTAGATATCGTCCGGGCCGGGCAGATAGTTGGCATCCGGGGAGCGCAGGAAACCGAAACCGTCGGGGAGAACCTCAACCACGCCTTCGCCGGTGATCTCGACTTCCCGCGCCGCGAGCTCCTTGAGGATCGCGAACATCAGCTCCTGCTTGCGCATGGTCGAGGCGTTTTCAACCTCGTACTCCTCGGCAAACACCAGAAGTTCAGCCGGGGATTTGGCCTTGAGCTCGCTGAGCTTCATATTTTCCATATGCGGGAAACCCTTTGGGGAATCGAAGAAAGACTAGTCTGAAGGGGGAGATTCGTACCGCCTTGAGCGTCGGGGAGACGCCAGCACCATTGGCACGATGGCTGAGTGCATACTCCGAACCATTGCCATATTCAAGATTGAACAACTCTCGGCAGATAATCGGGCCGAGAGCGGGCCTCAGAACGGCTTGACGATCACCGCGATGACGATGCCGACGGCGAAAACGAAGGGGATCTCGTTGATCAGGCGGAAGAACTTGGCCGGCCGCCTATTGCGATCCTCGGCAAAGTCGCGCCGCAACTTGCCGTAAAAGCCGTGCATGCCGCTGAGCGCCAGCACGAGCACGGCCTTGAGCCACATCCAGCCCTGCGAGAAATCGACAATACCGAAGCCGAAGGCGAGCCACAGGCCGAACACCCAGGTGGCGATCATCGCCGGCGTGGTGATGCCGCGATAGAGCCGGCGTTCCATGACCTTGAAGGTTTCCGACATCTCCGAGCCGACCGCAGCATCGGCGTGATAGACGAAAAGCCGCGGCAGATAGAGCATGCCCGCCATCCAGGCGATCACCGACAGGACGTGCAGCGCCGTCACCCATTCCATACGTCAGACCCCTTTGACGGTCGCCACCAGCAACTCGACATGCTCGATCGGCGTTTCGGGCACGATGCCGTGCCCCAGATTGAAGATATGCGGCGGCCGGCAATCCGGCGATGATCTCTTCGACGCGCTTTTCCATCTGCACGCCGCCGGCGACCAGTCGGAGCGGATCGAGATTGCCCTGGACGCCAAGCGTCTTGGGCAGCGCCGCATCGGCAAAGCCGACGGGGGTCGCATAGTCGATCCCGACGACATTGACGCCGGTCGCCGCGGCGTAAGGCGCGATCATCCCGGCCGCACCACGCGGAAAGCCGATGATCGGCGCGTTGGCGATCTGCCGGCGCACGCCCTCGACGATGCGGCGGTTCGGTTCGATCACCTGTGCGGCAAAGGCCACTTCGTCGAGATTGAGAGCCCAGCTCTCAAAGAGCTGCACCACGTCGGCGCCGGCCCGGAACTGCGCCACGAGGTACGCGATGCTGGCCTCGACGAGGATATCCATCAGCTGCGCGAAGGCATCTGGATGGCGGAGCGCAAAAAGCCGCGCGGCGGCCTGGTCGGACGAGCCGCGGCCGCCGATCATGTAGTGGCCACCGTCCAGGGGGAACCGCAAAAGCCGATCAGCGTCTTGTCTGGGGCAATGGCCGACCTGATCCGGCTGACGGTTTCGAGGACCGGGGCGAGGTGGTCGAGAAAGCCATCCGGCCTTAACCTCCCCAGCCCATCTGGATGCAACGGCTCAAGCCGAGGACCCTCCCCGGTCTCGAACGAGACGGTCTGACAGAGGGCATCGGGAATCACCAGAATGTCGGAAAAGAGGATTGCTGCGTCGAGATCGAAACGGCGCAGCGGTTGCAGCGTCACTTCAGTGGCGAGATCGGGCGAGTAGCAAAGTTCGAGAAAGCTGCCGACTTTTTCGCGGATGGCGCGGTACTCGGGCAGGTAACGTCCCGCCTGGCGCATGATCCAGACAGGGGGTCGCTCCTGGCGTTCCCCGAGCACTGTCGCGAGCAGCGGTTTGACCACAGGCGCCGGGCTCACAGTCGGGTTCCAGAAAGAGAGTCTAGATTCTTAATCATTATTATCATGGGAGTGTTTTGCATGAATCCGGTTTTGCCCACAACCGGCGCCACGCCGCAGGGCATCGGCGGCCAAAGCGTTAACATCCTGTTAATGCCGCGACGACGGAAAACGCGGATCCCACACCAAATGCCAGCGCACGCGGGGCTTTGCGCCCGCCACAATGGTGAATGAAGTGTTAACGAGCCTGTGGATGGCCAAGGCAGTTGTGCACAAGCCAATCCCCAGAGATGTTCTTAACGATCCGTTAACCCACCCCCGGGGCTGAATTGGGGATAGTTTGGGACGCAGCAGGGATAACCGCCAAAACCCTAGGTCCGGCTGTCCGGTTCCCTCGCCCGGCCTTGAGCAATCAACAACAGTGTGGAAAACCGGTTGGCATGTTGATCCTTGCCAGCACCAGCGCTGCCCGCAAGGCCCTGCTCGCCGGGGCCGGTCTCGATTTCGAGTCGAGTCCAGCCCCAATCGACGAACGGGCGGAGGAAGCCAACGCCCTGGGGAAAGCGCCGGGCGCCGTAGCGGTGCATCTGGCGACGGCAAAAGCCCGCGCAGTTTCGGCCTTGCATCCCGGCGCGACGGTGATCGGCGGCGATCAGGTGCTGAGTCTCGGCGATGCGATCTTCCATAAGCCGGCAAACATGGCTGCAGCGCGCGCGCAGCTCGATGCCCTCGCCGGAAGAACGCATCGGCTGACGTCGGCGCTGGCTCTGGCGCGAGATGGCGCGGTGCTATGGTCCCATAGTTCCATCGCCGAGCTGACAATGAGGTCGTTTTCAACTGCCGAGCGGGATGCCGTGCTGGTTGAAGAAGGCGACGCGGTGCTGGGTTCGGTCGGCGCCTATCGGCTCGAAGGACCCTCGATCCGGCTTTTCGATACCATTGTCGGCGACTACTTCACTATCCTGGGCCTGCCGCTGCTGCCGCTGCTTGCAGCGCTACGCGAACACGCCCCGGCAACGCTCAAAGGATTCACGTGAAACGCGCCTTCGTCATCGGTCACCCGATCAAGCATTCCCGCTCGCCGCTGATCCATGGTCACTGGCTGGCCGAGCAAGGTATTGACGGCAGCTACGAGGCGATCGACGTCGCGCCAGCGGATCTGCCGGCCTTCCTCGATCGCATCCGTTCGGGCGAATTCGTCGGCGGCAATGTGACGGTGCCGCACAAGGAAGACGTGTTCAGGCTTGTCGACTTCTCCGATGTGGACACCGTGCACCTGGGTGCCTTCAACACCCTGATCGGCCAGCCGACCCAAACCGGCATCGGCATCTACGGGACCAATACCGACCTCTATGGTTTTCTTGCCAATCTCGACGCCGGGGCGCCCGGCTGGAGCGATGGGCTCGAGAATGCCATCGTGCTGGGCGCCGGGGGCGCGGCCCGCGCCGTGGCGGCGGCCTTGAGCCTGCGGACGACCGGCAACACCTATGTCCTCAACCGCACGATCGAGCGCGCCGAAGTCCTGTGCGCCGACCTCCGCGGCAATCTGCGGCCGGCGGCACTAGATCGCTTTGCCGAGCTGGCGCCCAGCGCCGGCCTCGTCGTCAACACCACCACCATCGGGATGCACGGCACGCGTTTCGAAGGCCTGGCGCTCGATCACCTGCCGAAATCGGCGCTGGTGACCGACATTGTCTACGTGCCGCTCGAAACCCCGCTCCTGGCTGACGCGCGCGCGCTGGGCCTACGCACTGTCGATGGCCTTGGCATGCTGCTGCACCAGGCCGTGCCTGGGTTCGAGGCGTGGTTTGGCGTGCGGCCCGAGGTCACCCCGGCGCTGCGCGCCAAGATCGAGGCCACGCTCTGATGCTGCGGCTTGGCCTCACTGGCTCGATTGCGACCGGCAAATCGACCGCGCTGGCCGCCTTTGCCGATCTGGGCATCCCGACCTTTTCCTCGGACGCCGCCGTGCACGAGCTCTATGCCGGCGAGGCGGTGCAGCTGGTTGATGCGCTGTTTCCCGGCGTGGGCGTGAGTGGCACGATTGATCGGGCGGAGCTCAGCCGCCGCCTGCTGGCGCGACCGGAACGGCTGGCCGAACTCGAAGCGGTCGTCCATCCGCTGGTCCGAGCGCGTATCGCCCGCTTTCTTGCCGAGGCGGAAGGCTCGGGCGCCGACATGGCGGTCGCCGATATCCCGTTGCTCTACGAGGGCGGACACGATTGGGGCCTCGACGCCGTCGTCGTCACCATTGTCGACCCGGCCGAGCAGCGGCGCCGGGCCCTCGCCCGACCGGGGATGACAGTGGAAAAGCTGGAGGCGATTCTTGCTCGCCAGATGCCGCAAGCCGACAAGGAGCGGCGCGCCGACTATGTTCTCGACACCGGGAACTCGATCGCGCAGACCCAGCACGACGTCGCCGATCTGGTGAAGCGGCTGCGGGCGAAGAAAGTGAGCTGATGCGCGAGATCGTCCTCGACACCGAAACCACCGGGCTCTCGCCAGCCACCGGGGATCGCGTGGTCGAAATCGGCTGCGTCGAACTGCTCAACCACATTCCGACCGGCCGGCACCTGCATCTCTATCTCAACCCCGATCGCTCCATGCCCGAGGAAGCGTTCCGGGTGCACGGCCTCTCGGACGATTTCCTGCGCGACAAGCCGCGATTCGTGGAAAAGGCCGACGCCTTCCTCGAGTTCATCGAAGACTCGACCCTCGTCATCCACAACGCCCCGTTCGACATGGGCTTTCTCAATGCCGAGCTGGAAAAGGTGCGTCGGCCGAGTCTGAAGAACCCGGTCATCGATACGGTGATGGTGGCCCGCGACCGCCACCCGGGCGCCCGGGTCAGCCTCGACGCGCTCTGCAAGCACTACGGCATCGACAATTCCCGCCGCACGCTGCACGGCGCTTTGCTCGACGCCGAGATTCTCGCCGAGGTCTATCTCGAGTTGATCGGCGGCCGGCAGGTTGGTCTGGCGCTGGTCGAAGAGCAGCGCAACGTCGCTATCGAGTTCAAAGCTGCCCCCGCACGTCCACGTCCGGAACCACTGCCCTCGCGCCTCACCGAGGACGAACGGGCTGCCCATGCGGCGTTCATCGGCAAGATGGGCGACAGTGCGCTATGGGCCTACTACGCCGACAGCGCCGACGCAGCGGAGTAGCGATGAATCAGGTTATGTCGTGGTGATCGCCTGAACCAACGGTGTCATCCCTGCGAAGGCAGGGATCCACCTCTCCTCCAGCGCTGGCTTCGAAATGGATCCATGCTTTCGCAGGGATGACACCGCGTGTGCCGAGCGGACCTGCGCCGAATCTCAACACTTCCCAAACAAACAAGGGGGCGGCATTCGCCACCCCCTTCAACGTCACTGAATCACGTTATCCGTCAGTTCGGCTTGTCGCCCGAAGGTGCCGCGTCCTTGTTGGCGGCGGCCAGCTGTGCGGCGTTCTGCTGGTAGAGGCGGAGGAAGTCGACCGGCTCGACCATCAGCGGCGCAAAGCCACCCTGCTGGGTGACGTTGGCGAGCACCTGGCGGGCGAACGGGAAGATCAGGCGCGGGCCTTCGACCATCAGCAGCATCGGCAGCTGCGCTTCCGGGATCGCCTTGACGCGGAACACGCCGCCATAGATCAGCTCGACATTAAAGAGCACGGTCTTTTCGCGCTCGGCCTTGGCGGTCAGCGTCAGCTCGACCGCGTAGATCTCGTCGGCCTGCTTCTTGACGCCCACCGAGATGTTGAGACCAGCCGGACCACCACCGCCGCCCGCCAGCATGGAACCGGGCGCGCCCGGGTTCTCGAAGCTCAGATCGCGAATGTACTGACCAACCAGCGTGAAGCTGGGGGCGGTCTGAGCGCCAGCCGGGGCGGTCGGAGTTTCGTCGGCCATGGGGTATCCCTCTTGTTTGCGGCCCGCTGGCTAGCATTTTCGCGAGAAACGAACAAGCCGAGTGCGTCCGGAGTGGCTAACGCGTGCGCCAGTGATCGTCGTCGAGATCGATGACGCGCGGTGATTCTTCAGGGCGTTGCGCCGTGTAGCTGGTGGTGGTCACCACGGTGAAGCGCGACAGGACCAGCGTATAGATCAGCTGACGGGTCGGAGGCAGCAGCAGCAGGATGCCGATGAGGTCGGAAAAATAGCCGGGCAGCAACAGCATCAGGCCGCCAGCGCCAATCAGCGCGGCATCAGCCAACGCCCTGGCCGGCACCCTGCCCTGGGCCATCTGCTGGCGCAGGTCGGTCAACACCGCCATACCCTGGTGGCGCAGCACCAGTGAACCAACCACCGCAGTGATCAGCACGCCTGCCAGTGTGGGCCACAGGCCGATGGCGTTTCCGATCAGCACGAAGAAGGCGATCTCGATCAGCGGCACGATCAGAAATACGGCGAACAGAATGCGTCCAAGGCCCATAGTGTCTCCTGCTTACCGTCGCGACAAAATCGCACCCATAGCTGAACTGGTTTCGAGGTAAGGCTTTCCCTATATATAGGGCAACGCGCGGCGCTTTCGAGGCGCCTCCCCCGATCTCGAACCGGTGCAACAGATTCATGGACGAATTTCTCGATATCCCGACGCTCATCGTCATCGGTCTAGCCATCTTTGTGCTCTATCGGCTCCGCTCGGTGCTGGGCACCCGTACCGGCAATGAACGCCCACCGGTCGAGCGCAATCGCGACGCGGCGCAAAAGCCCGCCAAGCCGGGCGAGGATACTGTCGTTCAGATGCGGCCGCAGCCGGCGGCGCCGGCTGATGATGGTGATGCGGAGCGCCGGGCGCGCAAGCTCGCCACCGAGGTTGAACAGTTCTCGCGCGGCAATGTCGCCATTGCCGAAGGGCTCAAGGCCATCGCCGATGCCGATCCGGCCTTCGGCCCCAAGAGCTTCATGGAAGGCGCCAAGCAGGCCTATGAGATGATTGTCACCGCCTTCGCCCAGGGCGACCGGCAGACGCTCAAGAACCTGCTCGAAAAGGACGTCTATGACGGCTTCGAGCGCGCCATCAAGGACCGCGAGACCATCGGCCATACGGTCGACTTCACCTTCGTCGGCCTGCCCAAGGTGGAAATCACCGAAGCCGAACTCGACAAGCGCAATGCCAATGTCACCATCCGCTTTGACGCTGAAGTGGTTCAGGCGACTCGCGACAAGGCTGGCGCGCTGATCGAAGGCAATGCCGACCAGGTCCAGACCATTTCGGACGAATGGACCTTTGCGCGCAATCCCAAGTCGCGCGATCCGAACTGGAAGCTGGTGGCGACCAACCAGATCGCCTGAGCCCGTACCCGGCACGGCGCGGATGCCGCAATGGCAAAGCGTGAGAAACCCTCACTGCCCGATTGGCACCTCTGGTCCGAAGTGGCCCAGACCGTCAGTCCATTGCAGCGCACCCGCATGCGCCAGGTGCTGAAGCTGGCCAGCGAAGCGCTGCCTCTGCCCAAGGCGCCGCCAGCGCCTCGGGCCAAGCCGATAAAGCTCCCGCCCGCCATGCCCAGCTACACCCCGAGCGGGCGTCCGGGTCGGCAGGCGGGTCAGGTGATCGAGCCCAAACTTAAGCGCAAGCTGACGCGTGGCCATATCGACATCGACGGGACAATCGATTTGCACGGCATGCGTCAGGTCGAAGCCCATGCGGCGCTCAGCCGCTTCATCCATGCCCGCGCTGGCCGCGGCGATCGCACCTTGCTGGTGATCACCGGCAAGGGGCTCAAGAAAGTCGATGGCGACGCGTCCGTCATCATCGAGCGCGGCGTGCTGCGCTCCATGCTGCCGATCTGGCTCAGCGAACCTTCCCTCTCGCCCTTCATCGCCGGCTGGGACATTGCGGCCCAGGGTCATGGCGGCGAAGGCGCCTATTACGTTCGCCTGCGCCGCGCGGAGCGCCGCTCATGACCCCGCTGGGCGCCAAACTGCGGGCCTTGCGCGAGGAGCGCGGCGTCAGTCTCAAGGACATGGCGGCGGCGCTGCGCGTCTCCAGCGCCTATCTCTCGGCGCTCGAACATGGCCGCCGCGGCAAGCCGACTTGGATCCTGCTGCAGCGGATCATCACCTATTTCAACGTCATCTGGGACGAAGCCGAGGAACTGCAGCGACTCGCCGAAATCTCAGATCCTCGCGTCACCGTCGATACCGGCGGGCTCAGTCCGGAGGCGACCGAACTCGCCAACCGGCTGGCGCGTGACATTGGCCGGCTGTCGCCTGAGGATGCAAAATACCTCAGCAACGAGGTGGCGCGGCGCCTGCGCTAGACAAGAAGACTTCTGGGGAGAGTAGTTTGAAGAAGGCATTGATCGTCTGGGGCGGGCTTGAACTGCACGAGCCCGAGGCCGGCGCGCACATCGTGCGCGGCTTGCTCGAAAAATCTGGCTTTGCCGTCGAGGTCAGCGGCGATGCCGAGGCGCTGGGTCGCGCCGACATCGCCAGCTTTGATCTGGTGGTGCCGCAGGTAACGGGCGGCGAGCTCTCCCGTGAGAGCTCGATCGCGCTCTGCGCCGCCGTTGAGGCCGGGACGGGCCTGGCTGGTTTCCACCATGCGCTGGCCACCAGCTTTCCGGGCAACGCGCGCTTCCGCTTCCTCGCAGGGTGCACCTTTGCCACCCATCCGGGCGATATCATCAGCTATCGGGTTGATCCGCTGCGGACCGATGATCCGGTGATGGCCGGCATCGGCAGCTTCGAGCACACCTCCGAGCAGTATTTCATGCATGTCGACCCCTCTGTCGAGGTGCTGGCCACCACCACCTTTTCGGGCGACCACGCCAGCTGGAAAAGGGCGTCAAGATGCCGGTCGTCTACAAGAGCGCCTACGGCGCCGGCCGGGTCTTCTATACCGCGCTCGGCCACAAGCCGGCCGAGCTGCAAAAGTCCGAGATCATCACAATTCTCGAGCGCGGTCTGCTCTGGGCGGCTCGATGATCCCCGCAAGCGCACTCGGCAAGACCGGGCTCAACCTCACCCGTATCGGTTTTGGCGGGGCGCCGATCGGCGATATCCGCAAGGCGCCGAAAGCCGCTCAGGCCGACGAACTGTTGCAGGCCGCCTGGGACGCCGGCATCCGCTATTTCGACACGGCGCCCTTTTATGGCAGCGGTCTCTCGGAACGACGGATCGGCGATTTTCTGCGCGGCAAGCCGCGCGACAGCTATGTGCTCTCCACCAAGGTCGGGCGCCTGCTGGTGCCGGACCGCGCTTGGGCGACAGAGCGTTTCGGCACGGCTGAGGCGATGCCGTTCAGGCCGGTGTTCGATTTCACCTATGGTGGGGTGATGCGCAGCTACGAGAACTCGCTGCAGCGGCTCGGGCTCGAACGCATCGATATCCTCTTCCTGCACGACATCGGCTGGTTCAGCCAGAAGGACAATCACGATCACGCCATGGGTCAGCTCCTGGCCGGCGGCGGCCTGCGGGCGCTCGAAGAGCTGCGGGCGTCGGGCGCGGTCCGGGCGATCGGCGCGGGCGTCAACGAAGCGCCGATCATTGAAACGCTGATGGACCACGCCCGCTTCGACGTGTTCCTCCTGGCCAACCGCTACACCCTGCTCGACCATGCGGTGGTCGAGGGTCTGCTGCCCCGCTGTCAGGCCGAAGGGGTTTCCATCATCATCGGCGCGCCACTCAATACCGGCATCCTGCTGACCGGCGCGGTCCCCGGCGCGAGCTTTGATTATGCGCCGGCCAGCGAAGCGATGCTCGAAAAGACCCGGCGGATCGAAGCCGTCTGCCGTCGTCACAATGTGCGCCTGCTCCGCGCCGCGATGAACTTCCCGCTCGGGCACCCGGCGGTCATCGCATTGCTACCGGGGCCGGCGAAGGCCTCGGAGCTGGCCGACAATCTCAGCCATCTGCGGGCAGAGATACCGGCTGCGTTGTGGGATGAGCTCAAGGCTGAGGGCGTGCTGCATCCCAACGCCCCTGCCCCGGTTTCACCGGTCCTGCCCGGCTGAGAAGGATTCACGTGGAACAATCGTCCGCCATTCGGCGAGCGGAAACAGCCGGTCATAGGCCCAGTTATAGGCAAAGCCGTACACCAGATAGAACAGCGCGAAGGCGCCATCCATCAGCAGCGCTTCCCACAGGCTGACGCCGAGATAGAGCGCCAGCAGCGGCAGGAAGGCCGCCAGCAGCCCGAGCTCGAACAGCACCGCATGCAGGATACGTATCGGCAGCGACTTCAGCGTCGTGCCTTTCCAGCGCAGCAGCGCTATGTCGAACACCCAGTTGTAAACATAGGTCCAGGCCGCCGCGAGCGTCGCCCCGACGAGGCTGAGCAAGCCGACGTCGTGAAGCGGCAGAGCAAATGCCCAGGCGCCAAGCGGGGTTACCAGCGCCAGGCCGATGAGTTCGAACCCAAGCATGTGGCGGATACGGTCTGCGGGTTTACGCATGGAAATGGGACCTCCAGAGCCGTCGGTCGTCCGCGGCGCGTTTATCCCGGTATGACCGGGAGAGGTCGTCCTCTGCGCCCTCAATATAGGTCGCCTGACACACCCGACAAGGGTCAAGATGACCAAAACTTCTCAAGTCACGAGAGCAGCCTGACCAAAAACTACGCAAAGTCAGCGACTTAGCGTTAAGGCATTAAATACACCTTCCAACCTAATGTGCGTCCCGTTTGCACGGCGTTCACCATGTGGTGTTCGCCGACTGGGGATGCACAAGCCTATGAGACTTTCACGATTCACCACGATTGCCGGGTCAGCCATTTGTGTGCTGGCCATCGGGCTCGCCGTTTCCAATCACTTTGCGGAAGCCGACCTGCGCAAGCTCGAGACCACAACCATCGACACTGCCGTGCTGCATCTGCAGCACGCGCGCGATCTCACCCAACTGGTGGGAGACATCAAGTTTGACGTCGTGCAGGTGCAGCAATGGCTGACCGACATCTCGGCCACGCGGGGGCTGGACGGCCTCAACGACGGCTTCGACAAGGCCGCTGAATTTGCCGACAAACTGCCCGTCGATCTCAAGGCCGCCGACGACCTGGCCACCGCGATCGGTCGTGACGATCTCAAGGCCGCGCTGGCCGAGATCGGTGCTGCCTTCCCAGGCTATTATGCCGCCGGCCAGGAAATGGCCAAACGTTACGTCGCCGAAGGTCCAGCAGGCGGCAACGCGCTGATGACGAACTTTGACGTACAGGCCGAGCGGATCTCTGGCGCGCTCGATCACATCCAGCTGGCGAGCGACGATTTTGCCGCAGCGATCGCGACCGAAACTGAAGCGCATCGCGCGGAACTGGTCAGCCAGCAGAACTTCCGGACCGTGGTCCAGCTGATCACCTATGCCATTCTGGTGGGCGCCATCGCGCTGATGACCGGCTTCGTCTCCGGCTATGCGCTGCGCCGGATCAGGGCCATGGCCAGTCGCATGAGCGTGATTGCCAATGGCGATTATTCTGAGGGCGTCTATGGCTCCAGCCTCTGGCAGGAGCTCAAGGACATCGCGGCGGCGGCCGACACCTTCCGTGACAATGGCCTTCGCCTAGAGGCGCTCAGCGCTGACGAAGCCGCACAGGCCGAAGCCCGTCGGGCCGAACGCGCCAAGATGATGAACGAACTCCAGTCGGCCTTCGGCTCGGTGGTGGATGCGTCCATTGCGGGTGACTTCAGCCAGCGCGTGCCGACCTCGTTCGCCGATCCGCAGCTCAACCAGCTGGCCGCCAGCGTCAACAATCTGGTTGGGACGGTGGATACTGGCCTGACCGAAACCGGCCGCGTCTTGGCTGGGCTCGCCAAGTGCGATCTGACCCAGCGCGTCGGCGGCAACATGTCGGGCGCCTTTGCCCGGCTGCGCGACGACACCAATGCGGTCGCCGGCACGCTGACCGATGTCATCGGCAAGCTGCGCGAAGCGTCCGGCGCTCTGCGGACGGCAACCGGTGAAATTCTCGCCGGCGCCAACGATCTCTCAGATCGCACCGCCAAGCAGTCGACGGCCGTAGTGCAGACCACCAGCGCCATGGAGCAGCTCTCAATCACCATCGCGGACAATGCCAAGGTTGCTGCCTCAGCGGGTACCCAGGCCAAGTCCGTCAGTGTGCTGGCAGCCGATAGCGAAGCGGTGATGGGCCGCGCCAATGCCGCCATGGACGAGATTGCGGCGTCCTCGTCGCGGATCCAGAACTTCATTGGGGTCATCGACGATATCGCCTTCCAGACCAACTTGCTGGCGCTCAACGCTTCAGTCGAAGCCGCTCGCGCCGGCGAGGCCGGCAAGGGCTTTGCCGTGGTGGCTGTGGAAGTCCGCCGTCTCGCGCAGTCGGCGGCCGAAGCTTCGCGCGAAGCCAAGGCGCTGGTCGAAACCAGCGCAGTGCAGGTTCGTGACGGCACGGCCCTCGTGCAGGACGCCGCCGGCAAGATCGCCATCGTCGCCACCTCGGTCGGCAAGACTGCCGAACAGATGGAGGTTATCGCCCGGACCAGCCAGCAGCAGTCTGCTGCTGTCCAGGAGGTTACCACCGCGGTGCGCCGCATGGATGAAATGACCCAGCAGAATGCCGCTCTGGTCGAGGAAACCAACGCTGCCATCGAGCAGACGGAGAACCAGGCTCAGACGCTCGATGGCCTGATCAACGTCTTCAACATCGAGCCCGGCACGTCGCGACGCCTCGCCGCCTAGCACTCAGTTCCGGGGTCGCTCGCCTAGCTGTGCGACCCCGGACCGCCCTTCAATCTCCCCGCGAAATGCACTAGCGTTTCCATGAGGACCGCGACCCGCCAAGGGTCGACGGCTGGGAGGAGAAGACCACGTGCTGACGCTCGAACGCGCCAGGGCCACCTGCGCGCCGCTGCTCAAGACCCTCGCACCCGCCGAGCGCGAGCTTTTCGACCTCCGACTGAAACGCAGTTTCTCCGATCTCGCCGAGCCCTACTGGGCCCTCTACGGCCATCGCGCCGACGCGACCGAACGCTTCGACGGACTGCTGGCTAGGCTCGCCGCCGCCTGGGTGGATCGTCCCGACCCGCTGCGGCACCGCGATCTTGAGGTCGATCTCGAGCCCGACTGGTTCCTGCGCGAGGACATGGTCGGCTACGTCTTCTATCTCGACCGCTTCAACGGCAACCTGCGCGGGCTGCTCGAAAGACTCGATTATCTCGAGGAACTGGGCGTCACCTACGTCCACCTGATGCCGTGCCTCAAACCGCGGCCAGGCGACAGCGACGGCGGCTATTCGGTGATGGACTACCGCCAGA
Organism: Devosia sp.; assembly: GCA_015657675.1. Lineage (GTDB taxonomy): Bacteria > Pseudomonadota > Alphaproteobacteria > Rhizobiales > Devosiaceae > Devosia_A. The sequence goes on along the minus strand of JACDQI010000128.1, from coordinate 6,805 downwards.
TCAACCCGGCGCTCGGCACCATGGCCGACCTCGAAACCGTCGCTGCCGCACTGCGCCAACGCGGCATGAGCCTTTGCGTCGACCTGGTGCTCAACCACACCGCCAAGGAACACAACTGGGCGCAACAGGCCCGCGCCAGCGTCGCGCCGTACACCGACTACTACTGGATGTTCACAGACCGGCGTGAGCCAGACGCCTACGAGGCCACACTGGTCGAGATCTTCCCTGCCCACGCGCCAGGCAACTTCACCTGGTACGAGGATGCCGGCCGCTGGGTCTGGACCACATTCAATGAACACCAGTGGGATCTGAACTGGACCAACCCGCAGGTGATGATCGAGATCATCGACGTCATGCTGTTCCTCGCCAATCGCGGCGTCGGCGTCGTGCGGCTCGATGCGGTTGCCTTCATGTGGAAGCGGCTGGGCACCCGCTGCCAGAACGAGCCGGAAGTGCACCAGATCCTGCATGCGCTGCGTGCCGCGAGCCGTATCGCCGCCCCGGCACTGATCCACAAGGAAGAGGCGATCGTCTCCCCGCAGGACCTGATCCCCTATCTGGGCAGCGGCATCCATACGGGCAAGGAAGGCAATCTCGCCTACCACAACTCGCTGATGGTGCAGTTCTGGTCGGCGCTCGCCACCCGCTCGACGAAGCTGATGACCCATGTGCTGGCGAGCCATTTTCCCAAGAACTTCGTCAATGCCACCTGGGCGACCTATCTCCGCTGCCACGACGATATCGGCTGGGCCATCACCGACGAGGATGCCGGCGCATTGGGCATCTCCGGCCCGGCCCACCGCAACTTCCTCGCCGAATTCTACACTGGCAGCTTTCCGGGCAGCTTTGCCCGCGGCGATCTGTTCCAGTCCAACCCGCTGACCGGCGACAAGCGCAATTCGGGCAGCCTCGCGTCGCTTGCCGGGCTCGAATCCGCGCTCGAGGCGAGCGATGATCGTGCGGTGGCTACAGCCATCCAGCGCATCCTGATGGGTCATGCGCTGATTGCCAGCTTTGGCGGCGTGCCGCTCATCTATATGGGCGACGAACTCGGCCTGCTCAACGACCTCAGCTATCTTGAGGACGATCACCACAAGCACGACAGCCGCTGGATGCATCGGCCAAAGTTTGACTGGGCCAACGCCGAGCGCCGCTCCGCACCCGGCACCATCGAGGCGCAGCTGTTCGGCGGCATTCGCCACATTCTCGCGCGCCGCAAGGCCATGCCGGGCTTTCACGCCGACGCGCCCACCGAACTGCTGCAGACCGAGACCGACGGCATCTTTGCCTTCCGCCGCACCGGCCCGATCCAGCCGGTAGTGGCGCTCTTTAACTTCACCGAGAACTGGCTGGCCGTGCCGCGCAGCTGGGCTACCGCCGTCGGCGTGCGCGATTTTGTCGATCACCTGAGCCAGGGCCACGTCGACACCCCCAACGATGTGATTGCTTTACCGCCGTACGCGAGGGTGTGGCTGACCTGAGCGAGACTCGATCAATTCTTCCGCACCGAATTGACTCTGCGATGCCACTGACCCCAGCCTGATCCGCGCCGGGAGGGCAATGTCCGGCATGGGGGGAAATCAATGCTCAGCGAATTCACGCGCGACAAGTCGCGCGCTCATCTCGTCATGCTGGCGGCCATCGTCCTGCAGTTTGTGTCCTACTTCTTTCTTTATGGCGATGGCAGCGATGGCAGCAGTTCCATGGTGGTCGGACCAGACTTTAGCGGCAGCACTGTCTTTTTTGGCTTTGGGGGCGCGCCTCATGGCACGGGCTGGGAGAACAACCTGCTGGGTTGGCCAATACTGGTCGTGCTGGCCTTCGTGTTCCTGAGCAGTCAGGTCTATAGCAATCCGCTATTTCAGAAATACGCTGGTGGCTCGGCCTTATTCTGGTCGTCGGCTGCAATCTCAGTAGCGACGGCATCCGCGCCTTCGGCTCCACTCTTGGCCTGATCTCTATCCTGCTGGCCCTGGTTGCTGCGGTCATGCATCAGTTGGCGCAGCGCAAGGCCAAGGCCTGACAACAAAAAAGGCCGGGATCGCTCCCGGCCTTGTCACATTCCGACTGTTCCGAACTAAAGCACGAACCGGCTGAGATCCGTGTCGTCGGCCATCTTGCCGATGCGCTCGCGCACATAGGCGGCGTCGATCCGGATCGACTGGCCCGACTTGTCGGGCGCATCGAACGAGATGTCCTCGACCAGCCGCTCCATGATCGTCTGCAGCCGGCGGGCGCCGATGTTTTCGACTGTGGCGTTCACCTTCACCGCCGCGTCGGCCACCGCTTCCACAGCGTCCTGGGTGAAATCGAGGGTGAGGCCCTCGGTGCCCATCAACGCGGTGTACTGCTTGATCAGACTCGCTTCGGTATCGTTGAGGATGCGCACCATGTCGTCGCGGGTCAGCGCCTTGAGCTCGACCCGGATCGGCAGGCGGCCCTGCAACTCGGGCAGCAGGTCCGAGGGCTTGGACACATGGAAGGCGCCCGAGGCGATGAACAGCACGTGGTCGGTCTTGACCGGGCCGTACTTGGTCGAGACGTCGTGCCTTCAATCAGCGGCAGCAGGTCGCGCTGCACACCTTCGCGCGAGGCCCGGCACCGAGGCCGGATTCCCGACTCGCCACCTTGTCGATCTCGTCGATGAAGACGATGCCGTGGTTTTCCACGAGATCCACCGCATCGCGGGTCAGCTGATCCTGGTCGAGCAGCTTGTCAGCCTCTTCGGCCACCAGCAGCGCGTGGCTGTCCTTGACCTTGACCTTGCGCTTAACCCCGCGGCCGCCGAACGCCTTGCCCAGCATGTCCTGGATATTGATCATCCCGACATTGGCGCCGGGGATCTCGAACATGCCCGGGCCGCCCGCTTGCGCGGTCACCTCGATCTCGATTTCCTTATCGTCGAGCTCGTTGTCGCGGAGCTTCTTGCGGAAGGTTTCGCGGGTCGAGGGCGCCGCTGACGTGCCGACCAGCGCGTCGATCACCCGCTCTTCGGCATTGTGATGCGCCTGCGCCTGCACGTCGACGCGCCGCTTGTCGCGCAGCAGCGAGATGCCAGCTTCCACCAGGTCGCGGACAATCTGCTCGACGTCGCGGCCGACATAGCCGACTTCGGTGAACTTGGTGGCTTCCACTTTGATGAACGGCGCCTGCGCCAGCTTGGCGAGGCGGCGGCTGATCTCGGTCTTGCCCACGCCGGTAGGCCCGATCATCAGGATATTCTTGGGCGTCACCTCATGCCGCAGTGCCTCCGGCAACTGCTGGCGGCGCCAGCGATTGCGCAGGGCGACGGCCACCGCGCGCTTGGCATCGTGCTGGCCGACAATGTTGCGGTCGAGCTCGGAAACGATCTCGCGCGGCGAAAAATTGGTCTCACTCATGGCTTTCACTTTCCGGCGCCCGTTGCGGCACGCCCGCCGCAGCCACTAGGCCTGCAGCAGTTTGACGTCGTCGCTGGAAATGGTCTCGAGCGTGACGTTCTCGTTGGTGTAAATGCAGACCTCGGCGGCGATCTTCATCGCCTTGCGGGCGATCTGCTCGGCATCGAGTTCGGTGTTTTCGCTGAGCGCCAGGGCGGCCGAATAGGCATAGTTGCCGCCTGAGCCGATGGCGATCACGTCATGGTCCGGCGTCAGCACATCGCCCGTGCCGGTCAGCACCAGCGTGACGTCCTTGTCGGCAACGATCATCATCGCCTCGAGCGCCGCAGGTAGCGATCGGTCCGCCAGTCCTTTGCGAGTTCGACCGCGGCGCGCATCAGCTGATCCGGATACTGTTCCAGCTTGGCTTCCAGCCGCTCGAACAGCGTGAAGGCGTCGGCAGTGGCGCCGGCAAAGCCGCCTATCACCTTGCCGCCGGCCAGTGGACGCACCTTGCGGGCATTGTGCTTCATCACCGTATTGCCGACCGACACCTGTCCGTCACCGGCCACGACAACCCTGTTGCCCTTGCGCACGGCCACGATGGTGGTCCCGTGCCAGCCGGGAAATTCATTGTCCGACATATGGTCTCCAAACCGCGGTTCGAAGCGCTGCATCAGCGCTGACCGCCTCACTCGACTCTCTGAGCGTATTTAAGTGCTCACCCGGCCAATGCAATGCGGGCGCTGGTCTGCCCGTTTGGGTGGTGTCACCAAGGTTACCGCCTCTTCATCCCTTTGGCGCTAAGTGGTAGGACCCCGGCGCAAACCTGGAGCCAAGCGTCATGCGTACCGCCGAAATCGCGCGAAAGACCAACGAAACCGACATTACCGTATCGGTCAATCTCGACGGCACCGGTGTGCACGACATCCAGACCGGCATCGGTTTTCTCGACCACATGCTCGACCAGTTGGCCAAGCACTCGCTCTGCGATATCAAGGTCCGCGCCAAGGGTGACCTGCATATCGATTTCCACCACACGGCCGAAGACGTCGGCATTGCACTGGGTGAAGCGGTCAAAAAGGCGCTCGGCGACAAGAAGGGCATCGGCCGCTACGCCAGCGCCGACCTGCCCATGGATGGCACCCTGACCCGCGTCGCGCTCGACGTCTCGGGCCGGCCGTTCCTTGTCTGGAAGGTGGAGTTCACTCAGCCCAAGGTCGGCGAGATGGATACCGAACTCTTCCGCGAGTGGTTCCAGGCCTTCGCCATGAACGCCGGCATCACTCTGCATGTCGAAACCTTCTACGGCGACAACAACCACCACATCGCCGAATCGGCGTTCAAGGCCCTGGCCCGTGCCCTCCGCCTTGCGGTCGAAATCGACCCGCGTGCCAAGGACCGCATCCCGTCGACCAAGGGGACGCTGTAAGGCTTAGGCGAAACGCTGGTACCGCCCCAAATCCGGTGTCATCCCTGCGAAAGCAGGGATCCACCTTTCGGCCTGCACAAGATGACAAATGGACCCCAGATTTCGCTGGGGTGACACCGAGTGGGTGGGCAAGGGCGGTGGGCACGAAAGGGCCGCCCCCTCACAGCGCCTTGGTCATCACATAGTCGGTAAAGTCGAACGGCCCCATCTTCACCGGCACCTCTTCGGCGATGGCAAAGCCGTATTTCTTGTAGAACTCGATGGCCCGCGCATTGCCATTGTTGACGTTGAGCGAGATGGCCTTTGAGGGCGCGAAATGCGTCACCGCCGTCTCGATCAGCGCGCGGCCGATGCCGATGCCCTGCTTGCGCGGCAGGATGTAGAGCTTCTTGATCCAGGTCGTGTCATCGCGCTTGAACGCCGACACGAACCCGGACTCCAGACCCTCGTGCCGCGCCACCCAGAACACATGACCGAGCGCCGTCATCTCGTTTTCGAGTGACTCGAGCGCATAGATGTCGCCCAGCATGATCTCGATCTGGTGGCGCTGGATCACGCCCTCAAAGGCGTGCGGCCAGACTTCTTCGGCGAGCTGCTGGACGATGCTGAGTTCGTCGACGCCGATCCGGCGGATGGCGACGTTGGGCGGGACCTCAGGCAAAGCCGGTCATCGCCGCCGCGGCCAGTATGAAGATCACGAAGATCGCCATAAATGCCAGGAGGCCGATCGCCACCCCACCAATGAAAATCCCCTGCGAGGGGGTTGAGCCCATCGTGCCGTCGCCATGCGAGTCGGTTTCACCAGCTGCCATTGTCTCTCTCCTCCTGAGCCGTCGACCCGGCGGCGCCGCACCCCGAGGGGTGTTGCGCCTGCTTCCAACCCGGCGGGTTTTGGTCTAAGGCGAACCGCACCTACCTTATCAAAGGTTTTGGACGAGGACAGCCGTGACCCTCTATTCCATTTTCGAGCGCCCCGACGAGCTGGCGCCGGCCGTCGTGCCGGAGCGCTTCTCGTGGTTTGCCGCCCTGCTGCCACCGGTCTATGGCCTGGCGCACGGTCTCTGGCTGGGCCTCGTGCTCTATGTAGCGGCGCTGTTGGCGCTGGTCATGGCCAGCCAATGGATCGGTGAAGACGCCGGCTTCTGGCTCTACGTACTGCTGGCCGTGCTCGTCGGCTTTGAGGCGCCGGCCTTCCGGCGGCGGGCGCTCAAGGCCCGCGGCTGGAGCTATCGCGCCGACCTGGTTGCCGCCGCGCCCGACCTGGCGCAGCGCGACTGGCTGAGCCGCCGGAGCCACGTGTGAGTCAGCTCGTCACCATTATCGACTACGGCTCGGGCAACCTCCGCTCCGCCGCCAAGGCCTTCGAGCGCGCCAGCCGCGAAGTCGATGCCACGGCCGATGTGCAGGTCACGTCTGACCCCGATCTGGTGCGCCGCGCCGACCGCATCGTCCTTCCCGGCGTCGGCGCCTTCGCCGATTGCCGCGCCGGCCTCGACGCCGTCACCGGCATGGTCGAGGTGCTGCAGGAGCGAGTGATCCGCTCGGGCGTGCCCTTTCTCGGTATCTGCGTGGGCATGCAGCTGATGGCCGACGAAGGCCGCGAAAAGGCCATCACCAAGGGTCTGGGCTGGGTTCCCGGCGCCGTCGTCCGCCTTGAGCCAGAGGGCGATCTCAAGGTTCCACACATGGGCTGGAACACCCTGCGTTTTCATCAGTCCCACCCCCTGCTCGCCGGCATCCCGGATGGCGACGCGGGGCTGCACGCCTATTTCGTCCACTCCTATCACCTGGCCACGACCCGTCCGCAGGACCTGGTCGCAACGGCCGATTACGGCCAGCAGGTCACCGCCATCGTTGGCCGCGACAACCTGCTGGGGACCCAGTTTCACCCCGAAAAGAGCCAGACCCTTGGTCTTGGCCTCATCGGCAATTTCCTGCGGTGGAAGCCGTGAACCTCTGGCAGACCCCCCCTCCCAACCTCCCCCACAAGGGGAGAGGTGCAGATCGTGTTTGC
>JACDQI010000127.1 GCA_015657675.1 Devosia sp. | reverse complement strand
CGGCGATGTGCAGCGAGAGAATGGCGAAATCCATGGCGGGGCCGGGCTGACCGGAGGTCGAGAACGGCGGATAGATGGTCCAGCCGCCACCCACGCCCATGGCGCCTGCCGGGCCTTCGAAGAACATCGAGAGCACGAGCAGCAGGAAGGCCGGCGGGAGCAGCCAGAACGAGATGTTGTTCATGCGCGGGAACGCCATGTCCGGCGCGCCGATCATCAGCGGCACGAACCAGTTGCCGTAGCCGCCGATCATGGCGGGCATCACCATGAAGAAGATCATGATGAGCGCGTGGGCCGTGGTGAACACATTGTACATGTGCTTGCCGGCGTCGAGCGCGGCTTCACCAGTCGAGCCATAGACCATGGAAGCCAGGCCGTGGAAGATCTGGATGCCCGGCTCCTGCAGCTCGAGGCGCATGGCGCCCGAGAGCAGCGCCCCAATCACCCCCGCGACGATCGCGAAGATAAGGTACATCGTGCCGATGTCCTTGTGATTGGTGGAGTAGACGTAGCGACGCCAGCCGGTGGGATGGCCATGATGTTCATGCGCGCCGGCGGCGTGGCCGGGGGCATCATGGGCTTCCAGGGTGTGAGTGTCGGCCATTGCAGCGTTCCCTATCTTTACGTCTTGTGCTGGGCTGCTGCCGCGATGCGGGCGCCCAAAATCCTGATCAGAGGGCGGGGAGAGTGGCGTTCGCGTCGTCGATGGTGCCGACGAGGAGCGTCTTCCACCACAGGTCGAACTGCGCCTGGCTCACAACCCGCACACCGATGGGCATGAAGGCGTGGTCCTTGCCGCAAAGCTCGGAGCACTGACCGTAGTAAATGCCCTCCTTGCGGGCATTGAACCAGGTTTCGTTGAGCTTGCCGGGAACGGCGTCGATCTTGATGCCGAAGGGACGGCACGGCGAAGGCGTGGATCACGCCATCGGGTGCTGCAGTCACCTGCATGCGGATGGTGGCGTTGACCGGCACGACGATCTCGTTGTCGACGGCGAGCAGGCGCGGCTCGTTCGGCTTGAACTTGGCGCGGTCGGCCTCGTTGAGCATGAAGGACGAAAAGCTGGCGAGGGTTTCAGCCGGCGCGGCAGCGGCGGCATCGGCAGCAGGGGCTGCAGCCGCATCGGCGGCGGGAGCAGCCGCGGCAGGCATGGAGTATTCGTATTCCCAGTTCCACTGGGCGCCAGTGGCCTTGATGGTGAATGCGGGCGCCGGGACTTCCTGCTCGCCGAACGAGAAGATGTTCGAGCCCAGATACTTGCGCTCGCCGTCCGGCATGGTGAGCTGGTCAGTCAGCACCGAGAAGGACGGGATGGCGATGACCACGAGGATCAGGATCGGCGCAACCGTCCAGACCACTTCAATGGCGGTGTTGTGGGTGGTGGCCGACGGCTTGGGATTGGCCTTGGCATTGAAGCGCACGACCACGATGACCAGCAAAGCCAGCACGAGCGCAACGATGCCGATGCAGGTCCAGAGCAGAATGCCGTCATGGAAGGTATGGATGGAATCCATCAGCGGGGTGACGGAAGGCTGCAAGCCGATCTGGCCCGGGACCGGCTGACCGGCAACAAGCCCGGCGTCTTGCGCGAGGGCGGCCGCCGGCAACAGCGCGGCGAAGGCAGCAAACTTGGCTGCCAAAGAACGGAGAAACTGTCCGGTCACCGAATAACCCCCTTGGTCCCGTTGGTGCGGCTGGCTGACGAGGGGTTCGAGTCGTATCGCGGCATTACACGCCGCTCCGACTCAACCTCGGAGCGCTTTCTTTGTCTAGAACGTGTCTAAACCACATCGGCGCAGCCGTGGCAATTCTGCGACATGGGACAATCGTGCGTCAAATCGCGCTTTTTGACCAAGATCATGGAATGCGGCCGCCTCATGTCCGCCGCTTTTGTCTCTGCTCTATGCGCCGCGCTCGCCGGGCCGGCGCGATTGACAAGCACCGGCGGTTGCCCGAGACAGACTGGGCGGCCGGAAAAGCTGCGATTCGAGAGGATTTTGCGGGTGTTTAAGTCGGGTTTGATGCGGATCGCTGCGGTTGCCGGAGTGCTCGCGGCAGCTTGGCTGGTGCCGGCCGGCGCGAGCTACGCGCAGGGCGTGGTCAAGGCACAGTACGGCGACTGGCAGATGAGCTGCGACACCCCGCCGGGCGCCAGCTTTGAACAGTGTGCCATCATCCAGAACGTCACCGCCGAGGACCAGCCCAATGTCGGGCTGTCGGTGATCGTGCTCAAGACCGCCGACAAGCAGGCGCGGCTCCTTCGCGTGCTGGCGCCACTGGGCGTGCTGCTGCCCAACGGGCTGGGGCTCAATATCGATGGCGCCGATATCGGCCGCGTCGCCTTCGTGCGCTGCCTGCCCAATGGCTGCGTGGCCGAAGTGGTGCTCGACGACACGCTGCTCGACAAGCTCTCGACCGGCTCAAACGCGATCTTCGTGGTGTTCAAGACGCCCGAAGAAGGGATTGGCATCCCGGTGTCGCTGAATGGTTTTGCCGACGGATTCGGGCAGCTGCCGTAAGGGCGTCCCTACTCTATCAGTCGGCGAACCTCTCCCGCTTGCGGGAGAGGGGGACCACGCATAGCGTGGTGGAGAGGGGAGCCGCATGCGCGGAGATGGCCATGCGGTCGCCCGACTTCATCCGTGATCGAGCCAGGTCGCTGCGACGAACCATGACGCAGCCAGAGCGTTTGCTCTGGTCGCTGCTCAGGCGCGACCGGCAGGGCATGCACTTTCGGCGACAGCACCCGATTGGCCCCTACGTGCTGGACTTCTACTGCGCTTCGGCAAGGCTCTGTATCGAGATCGATGGGCCGAGCCACGCGGACCAATCGGAAAGAGACACTCAACGGACTGAGTGGTTGGGGAGACAGGGAATTAAGGTGCTGCGGTTCTCACCGAAAGATCTCGATGGCAGACCAGCGGCGGTTTTGAGGGAGATCGCGCAAGCGGCGCACCTCTCCACCACGCCTTCGCGTGGTCCCCCTCTCCCGTGAACGGGAGAGGATGCCGACTGAGAGAGCGGGAGAGGGAGCCGACTGAGGGATCGCGGCAACAAAAAAGCCGGGTCCGAAGACCCGGCAGTTGTCAGGAAACAGGGCCGCAGGGCGGCCCGGAGATCGGCACAATCAGGGATTGAGCCAATTGCGTGCGGCGGCGGCGCGGCGCTGGGAGAGCGTCTGGCCGGCGCGGGGCGAATGCATGGCGTCGTAGAGGTCGTTTCGGGTCACGCCGATGTCTTGAAGCATAGCGTCGTCGAGCTCGAGGAGATTGCCCAGGACGCGACGCTGGGCACGATTGGCCTTGAACTTCGCGAACATCGCAAAGAGGGCACGGATCGGGTTTGACTGCGCAGCGGCCACGGCAGGCCGCTCGCTCGATAGCGAGTAAGCCATGGTTTTATCTCCAACATTTCGGTTTTGTCCGGTGGGGGTACCGGCGCGGGTTCAATGATCGTCGATCACCGATGAAACGAAGATGCGCTCTTGCCTTCCATTTATCCAACAAATAGATTTCATCCGGTACATCAATTTTGGTGATGGTGATCGGCATGACCACTCCCCTCGACCTGGACCAGCTGCAAAGCTTTTGCGCGATCGCCGATTGCGGCAGCTTTACCGAGGCGGCGCGGCGGGTGAACAAGACGCAGTCGGCCGTCTCCATGCAGATCAAGCGACTGGAAGAGCGGCTGGGGCGCAGCCTCCTCTCACGCGATGGCCGGACGGTAAAACTCACCGAACACGGCGAGCTGCTGTATGCGCGGGCACGGAAAATGCTGCGCGCCAATGCCGAGATCATGGACATCTTCTCGGATGGCGACCTTTCGGGCTCGATCCGCTTCGGCGTGCCGGACGATTATGCGGTGCGGCTGCTGCCAGTGATCCTGTCGAGCTTCCAGCGCACCCATCCCAAGATCGTGGTCGACGTGCGTTGCCAGCCGTCGGAAGAGCTGATCGAGGGGATGAAGACCGGCAAGTATGACCTGATCGTCTTCACCCAGGGCACCAGCCACCAGTATGGCGAACTGTTCCGCACCGAGCGGATGTTCTGGGTGGCGTCGCATGGCGGGCAGGCGCTGAGCACCGAGCCGCTTCCGATCGCCGGCGGGCTGCACTGCTGCTGGAAGGACAATGCCATCGAGGTGCTCAACCGCATCGGCCGGGACTATCGAGTGGCCTATACCTCCTCGAACGCGCTGGCGATCAGCAGCGCGGTGCTGACCGACCTTGCCGTCGGTTTTTTGCCTGAAAGCGCGCTGCAGCCCGGGATGCGTGTGATTTCGGAAGACAAGGACCTGCCGCGACTGCGCGACGCCGAGATCGCCATCATGCGCGCCAGCCACGCCTATGGCGGGATTTATGATGCGCTGGCCAGCCACATCGTCGCCAACATGGGCAACCTCGACGGCAGCGATAGCCTCAAGATGGCGGCGGAGTAGAGCCGGCCGAGGGGATCGGCCGGCTGACGCGTCTTGGTCAGAATCGGAAGTTCAGACCGACCTTCGTTGTGTGGATATTGCCTCTCAGATCGATAGGCGTGTCGTTGAGCGTGTTTGTCGGAGCGTTCGCCCCAAGCGAATAGTAGGCGTACTCGGCCCGGAGCGTTACGGCTTCGGATATGCCAAACTCGAGACCGGCGCCGGCGGTCCAACCTAGACCGATGCCACTGAAGTTGCCGGTCGTGCCATTGACGGCCGGAGTTGTGCTTGAGGAAAAGCCTCCAGCAGCCACGCCGAGGTTGCCATATAGCAGCATGGCGTCATATGCGACGCCGGCCCGAACCTTGGCAGATGTCAGCCAGTTCACGGTACCACTGCAGGTAAAGACTGGGTTCGAGCACAGCGCGCTTCCGGTGACTGAGGACCAAAGCAGTTCACCTTCAGCGCCGAGAATATAGTTATCGACCTGGTGATTGTAGCCGACATTCCCGCCGAGCAACCCGCCGGACACTCCAATGCCGGAAGAGTTGCCTGAAATTGTGTTGGTACTAATTGCGGTTCCCGCACCGCCGCCACCTAGAACGCCGGCATAGAAGCCTGACCAGTCGTAGGCATCGCTTTCGATGATAGCTGGCGCCTCGATGATGAGATCGGCGGCGTAGGAAGGGGCAGCGACACAAGTCGACAATGCCAGAATGATACTTTGGATTTTCTTCACAATTCGCTCCGAATAGATAACAGCCAATATTGGTGAAGACACGTTTCACATGACTATGGTGAAAAATCTCTAAACGGCTCGTGCGCATGGGATGCTGACACGCCCTGTCAGCAGGTCCGGGTAAGCTCCGTCTCGTTGGGAGCGTTGAGATGATGACGGCAAGGGCGATCAAGCCGGGTGACGTCGCTATGGCGCATAGAGTGCGTGCCATCACGTCGGAGGGGACGGTGCGGTCGATTTCGCAGGCGTTTCGGCCGCTGCGGCATGCGAGACTGGCGGCTCAAGAGAGACTCACGAACATCGAGGCGAAGGTGCAGGGATTGCCAATCATCGAGGCCCAGGGTCTCAAGCGGACATTCAAGGCGCGCGGCGCCAAGGGCAAGCTGATCGAGGCGGTGCGGGGCATTGATCTCGTGGTGCGCGAGGGCGAAATCGTCGGCTTTCTCGGGCCGAACGGGGCGGGCAAGACGACGACGCTGAAAATGCTCTGCACGCTGCTTGAGCCGACCGGTGGGTCGGCGACTGTGGTGGGGGCGGACCTGCGCACCGACTCGGTCGGGGTGCGGCGGCGCATCGGCTATGTCAGCCAGGCAGGGTCGACCTCGCCCGAGGCACGGGCTGGTGAAGAGATCATGTCGCAGGCGGAGCTCTATGGCATCAGCCGCAGCGTGGCGCAAAAGCGCGGCGAGGCGCTACTGGCAGCGCTCGATCTGGGTGATGTGTGGGACCGGCCCTGCGGCAAGCTTTCAGGCGGGCAGCGGCGGCGACTCGATATCGTCATGGGGCTGATCCACGAGCCAAAACTGGTGTTTCTCGACGAACCCTCCACAGGGCTCGATCCGCAGAGCCGGGCCAATCTCTGGACCCATATCCGCAAGCTGAGGGACGAGCTGGGGACCACGGTGTTCCTCACCACACATTACATGGACGAGGCGGATTCGCTGTCCGACCGGATTCTCATCATCGACAACGGCACTATTGTTGCCGAGGGGACGCCGGCCGAACTCAAGAAGAAGGTGTCGGGCGACGCCATCACGCTGACGCTGCGGACGGCGGGCGATGCGGAGCGCTCGGCGTTGATCGCGGCGGGTCTGGCAGGTGCCGATACGCCGGTGACCGAGGCCAATGTGGTACGGCTGCACGTCTCGGATGGCGGGTCGGCGCTGCCGGTGCTGCTCAAGGGGCTGGTGGACGCAGGCATCGAGGCGATCGGGGTCGAGGTCAACCGGCCGACGCTCGACGATGTGTTCCTGACGCTGACCGGCCGCTCGCTGCGGGATTGATGGAGAAAACGATGAACTTTATGCGCGACTCCTGGATCATCTTTTCCCGCTCGATGCGGCTCTCCCTGCGGCAGCCGCTCTGGGTGCTGATCGGGCTCTTGCAGCCGATCCTTTATCTCACCCTGTTCGGTCCGCTGCTGCAGACGGTGGCAGCGACCTCTGGCTTTGCCGGCGATGCCTGGCAGGTGTTCGTGCCGGGCTTGCTGGTGCAGCTCGGCATTTTCGGCGGGCTCTTCGTCGGATTCGGCATCATTGCCGAGTGGCGCTCCGGGGTGATCGAGCGGCAGCTGGTGACGCCGGCGAGCCGCGCCGCGATCATCACCGGCCGGACGCTGCGCGACGTGGTGGTGATCGTGGTGCAGGCGATCGTCCTCATGGGCGCGGCCTATCTGATGGGCCTCCGCGTGGGGCTGGGCGCGGTGCTCATCGGGCTGGTGCTGATCGGTATGCTCGGCGCGGCGTTCTCATTCATCTCGAACGCCATCGGCATTGCTACCAAGAGCGAGGACGCCCTGGCGCCGATGGTCAACACGCTGGCGCTGCCGATCCTCCTCCTCTCCGGCATTCTGCTGCCGATGACGCTGGCGCCGCGCTGGCTGCAGATCGCCTCGGACTTCAACCCGTTCAAGCACATCGTGGAGGCGCTTCGCGCCGTGTTCCGCGGCGAGGTCGCGACGCCGATGGTCGGTATCGGGCTGGTGCTGGCGGTGATCCTCGTGGTGCTCGGAGCGTGGCTGGGCAGCCGCGTGCTGGCGGCGCAGACGAAGTAGGTGCGGACTTCAACGTGCCCGCCCTCGTGGTTCGACAAGCTCACCATGAGTGCTCAGGGGAGCTGGATTTTGGCTCCGCACAGGTGTCATCCCTGCGAAAGACAAGG
>JACDQI010000126.1 GCA_015657675.1 Devosia sp. | reverse complement strand
GGCACATGCCAGACCTTGCCCTCGTCGAGCGCCGGGCGGGCGCGCCGGTTGAGAATGCGGTACTCGTAGCTGCGGGCCGTTGCCGAAAACCGCGCTTCAAAGTCCTGCCCCACCGCGTCGGCTTCAAGCACGGCCACAGGATGCGGCTTGAGGTGAAAGTTCAGTGCTTCGCGGATCTTGAACGGGTCCCACTCCCGCTCGAGGTCGAAATGTGCCACCTGGCCCAGCGCATGCACACCCGCATCGGTGCGTCCCGCCGCCTGCGTGGTGACTGTCTCACCTGAGAACCGGGCAATTGCCTCTTCCAACGCCTGCTGCACCGACAGCTTGTCGGCCTGCCGCTGCCAACCGCAGAAGGGTCGGCCGTCATATTCGATGGTAAGTCGGTAGCGGTGCATCAGCCCGCGACGCGTGGCAGCGTCCCTGCGCCGCGCAGGAAGGTCTGCGCATCCATGGCGCCCTTGCCCTCGCGCTGCACCGTCACCAGCCTTACGGCGCCTGTACCGCAGGTGATGGTGAGGTTGTCCCCGACGGTCCCGGGCACGCCCGATCCCTCGGCCAACGTGGAGCGCAGCGCCTTTATCCGCATCGGGGCGCCGTTGAGTTCGAGTTCGAACCAGGCGCCGGGGAAGGGCGAGAGCCCGCGGATCAAGTTGTGGACCTCGGCCGCCGGTCGGCTCCAGTCGATGCGTGCCTCGGCCTTCTCGATTTTTTTGGCGTAGGTCGCGCCTTCTTCAGGCTGCGGCGTGAAATGCAGGCTCCCCCGCTCGATGGCGGCAAGCGCCCGCCCCATCAGGTCAGCGCCGACCAGCATCATCTGGTCATGCAACTCGCCAGAGGTCATGTCCGGGCCGATCGCCATCTCCTCGATCAGGCCCATCGGACCGGTATCGAGGCCCTCTTCCATCTGCATGACGATGACGCCGGTGCGGGCGTCCCCCGCCCATCACCGCCCGCTGGATCCGGGGCCGGCGCCGCGGCCAGCGCCGGCAGCAGTGAGCCATGGAGGTTCAGGCAGCCGAGCCTCGGCGCGTCGAGGATCGGCTTGGGCAGCAGCAGCCCATAGGCGACCACGACTGCCAGATCCGCGTCATGGGCGGCAAACTCGGCCTGCTCGGCCCCGCCCTTCAGCGATTTCGGTGTGAACACCGGAATGCCAAAGCCTTCGGCGGCTTCATGCACCGGTGACTTGCGTTCGGCCTGTCCGCGGCCAGCGGGCTTGGGCGCACGCGTATAGACCGCCACCACCTCGTGGCCGCCGGCCACGATCTCGGTGAGCGTGGGCACGGCAAACTCGGGCGTGCCCATGAAAACGATGCGCATGGGTCAGCTCGCGCGCTTGGCGAGCTTTTCGGCCTTTTGGAACTTCTTGAGCACCCGGTCGCGCTTCAGGCGGCTGAGGTAATCGATATAGAGCACGCCATCGAGGTGATCGAGTTCGTGCTGGATGCAGATCGCCAGCCGCTCATTGGCGTCGCGCTCCACCGTCTTGCCGTCGAGATCGGTGTAACGCACCGTGATCTCCGCCGGCCGCTCGACCTCGTAATAGAGCTCGGGGATCGAAAGGCAGCCCTCTTCGGTAACTACGGTCTCGTCGGAGAATTTGAGGATCTCCGGGTTGATCATGACGATGGGGGCAGGCGGCTCACCCTCGGGAGCCAGGTCCATCACCACAATGCGCTTGAGCTCGCCGATCTGCGGCGCGGCAAGGCCAATGCCCGGCGCGTCATACATGGTGTCGAGCATGTCCTGGGCCAGGGCCTTGATGCCGTCATCGACCTTTTCGATCGGGTCGGCGATCGCGCGGAGGCGCGGGTCGGGCAGCACTAGGATCGGGCGCGTGGCCATGAACGTGTCCTTGTCGGCGAGGGTAAGGGCTCAATATGGGAATTCGACCGCGCTGGTCAACTGATCGCAAGCGAACAAAAGGGAAACCGAATCGGATAGAATCTTCCGATGGACAAGGTTCTCTTCATTGTCGGCGATACGCCGATCACCCTCGAGATGGCAGTTTATGCCGGCGCGGCGCTGATTGCCGTGTTGCTCATCGCCCTGGTCGTGACCATTTTCCGCCAGGCGCAGTTGCGCAACGAGGCCGCGCTTGAGGCCGCATCCGCAGCTGCCGACCAGTTGCGCGCCAACTTCATCGAGCAGGTCGCCGGCCGCGATAGTCGCATTCGCGAACTCGATCAGGCTCTGTCGCTGGAGCGCCAGCGGTCCGAAGACCTGCTCGGCATGGAGCGCGACAAGAATGCCGACCTCCGCTCCGAACTCGCCGCCATGCGCACCCGGCTCGACGAGCAGGCGCGGCAGAATGAACTCAACCTCAAGCGCTATCTCGACGCCCGCCAGCAGATGACCGACGAGTTCAAGCTGATCGCCGGCGAAGTGCTTCAGGTTCACTCGGAGACGTTCACCAAGCAGAACCGCGAGCAGGTCGACGTGCTGCTCAAGCCTTTGCACGAAAAGATCACCGAGTTTCACCAGGGGCTGATCAAGGATCGGTCGGCCATGTCCGAGCAGATCCGGGCGCTGGCCGAGAGCAACCTGCAGATCACCACCGAGGCGCACAACCTCACCCGGGCGCTGAAGGGCAATTCGCAGACCCAGGGCGCCTGGGGCGAGATGATCCTCTCGACCATCCTCGAACAGTCGGGCCTCCGCGAAGGCGAGCAGTTCATCACCCAGACCAGCCATTCGGGCGAGGACGGCCAGCGCGTCCGCACCGACGTTGAAGTGCTGATGCCCAACAACGACCGGCTGATCATCGACTCCAAGGTCTCGCTGACCGCCTTCGAGGCCTATGTGAACTGCGAGGACGAGACCCGCGAGATGCACCTGCGCGCCCACATTGCCTCGGTGCGCAACCACATCAGCACGCTAGGCGACAAGGCCTACCACCGCGCCGCCAAGTCGAGCATGGACTATGTGATGATGTTCGTGCCCATCGAGGCCGCCGTCGCCACGGCCATCCAGAACGACGTCAAGCTGGTCGAGTTCGGCATGAGCAAGGGCGTCATGCTCACCACCCCCACCACTCTGATGACGGTGCTGCGCACCATCCGCAACGTCTGGGACATCGAGCGCCGCCACCGCAATGCCGACGAGATCGCGGCGCGTGCGGGGGCCCTTTACGACAAGGTTGCCGGGTTCCTAGGCACCATGGACCGCGTCGGCAGCCACCTGGACAAGGCCCGCGTCAGCTTCGACGACGCCCGCAGCCAGCTCTCTACTGGTCGCGCCAATGTGGTGCGGCAGATCGAGATGCTGCGCGAACTGGGCGCCAGCAATACCAAGGTCATCCCGTCCGAATGGGACGGCGGCAAGGACGACGGCCCGACGCTGCGCCTCGTGGGTGAGGACGAGAGGCTCGATCTCTAGCCGGTCACGCGCCCTTCAGTTGTCCTCAAATGCCCGTGACTGTCACTGCGCCGCCGGATGTTTGCCGATAGCCTTACCCTCTACCCAGAGGAGAACGGCATGGACGATCGGTCTGAGACCCCCAAGATCACCCAGGAGATGATCAATCTCTTTGATGACTACACCCACCTGACGCTGGATCGACGCAAATTCATCGATAACCTGGCCAAGCTCGCCGGCTCGGTGACCGCCGCAACCGCTGCCGCTGCCCTGATGGCCTCGAATACCCAGGCCGCCGGCCTCGTCGCCGAGACAGACGACCGGCTGCTGATCGAAGACGTCGTCTATCCCGGCGCCAAGGGCGAGATGCGCGGTTACCTCGCCGTGCCGGCCGACGCGACCGGCCAGCTGCCGGCCGTCATCGTCGTGCACGAAAACCGCGGCCTCAACGCCCATATCAAGGATGTCACCCGCCGCATGGCGCTCGAGGGCTTCGTGGCTCTGGCGCCCGACTTCCTCTCCGACCTCGGCGGTACGCCCGCCGACGAGGAGGCCGCCCGCGCCATGTTCCAGAACCTGCCCGCGCCCGATGTCGCCGAGAATGGCCTCGCCACCATCGCCTGGCTCTCCACCCACCCCAAGTCGACCGGCAAGGTCGGGGCCATCGGCTTCTGCTGGGGCGGCGGCACGGTGAACAACCTCGCTGTCGCCTCGCCAGATCTGCTGGCGGCCGTCCCCTATTATGGCGGCCAGCCGAAGCCGGAAAGCGTTGCCAACATCAAGGGCCGCATCATGGCCCATTATGGTGGCCTCGACGAACGCATCAACGCCGGCATTCCGGCCTTCGAGGCCGCCCTCAAGGCCGCCGGCGTCGACCACCAGATCTTCATCTATGAAGGGGTCAACCACGCCTTCAACAACGACACCTCGGCGGCCCGCTACGACAAGGCAGCGGCCGATCTGGCGTGGCAGCGCACGATCGAGTTCCTCAAGCAGACCCTGGTCTGACGCTCATCTCACCAGGCGGCGGGGATTGAATGAACCTGTCGCCTGGTCACTGCGTTGCGGTCTCATCATCCTTGGAGGAGAGATCATGAGCCGCATAACCCAGGAAGTCGTCTCGCAGGACAATCGCAACGATGGCGATGGCGAACAGGTGCTGATCAACCAGCCCATTAGCCAGTCCGAAATCGACGAACTGCTCTATTCCGATGTCTTCTCCCGCGACGAGCGTCTGGCCCGCCTCCGCGAAATCCGCGAAGAGCTGAGTGACCAGGAGGCTTCCGATTTCGGGTCCGACGACCCCGGCGCGCTGCTCGGTCAGGTCATCGAGGCCATTGCCGCGCTGGAAGGCGATCTCGGCGAATCCATGGATCCGGCCTCGGTCGACCACAATCCCGAAGACCATCGGGAGACGCTCTCCCCAGACTCCGACGAACTCGAGGCCATCGAGGCCGCCGACGAGGCCTCGCTTGAGGAACGGCCGCTCTAGATTGCCGTGCGCGCCTTGAGCGCCTGGCTGAGGGTGCCTTCGTCGAGATAGTCGAGTTCACCACCTACCGGCACGCCATGCGCCAACCGGGTGACGCGGACGCCAAGGCCCTGTAGCCGGTCTGTGATGTAATGCGCCGTGGTCTGGCCTTCGACGGTGGCGTTGACCGCCAAGACGATCTCTGAGAACTCGCCGGCCCGATGTACCAGTGAATCGATCGCCAGATCGTCGGGCCCGACGCCATCGAGCGGCGACAGCACGCCGCCGAGCACGTGATACTTCACCGCCCCGACGCCGGCGCGTTCCAGCGCCCAGAGATCGGCGACGTCTTCGACCACGATCAGGAGGCCGGATTCATTGCGGCGCGGATCGGCGCAGATGCCGCAGGGCGAGCGCGTATCGACATTGCCACACACTTCGCAGACCGTCACCGCTGCCACCGCTCGATCGAGCGCGGCCGAAAGCGGGATCATCAGACCCTCTTTCTTCTTGATCAGATGCAACACGGCACGGCGGGCCGAGCGCGGGCCCAGCCCCGGCAGGCGTGCTAGGAGCATGATCAACTGCTCGATCTCGAGTCCGCCAGTGGCCATTCGGCGTGCCTAGAACGGCAGCTTCATGCCGGGCGGGATCGGCAGGCCGGCAGTGACTTCCTGCATGCGGCGCGCCACCTCTTCCTCAGCCTTGCTCTTGGCATCGGCATGCGCGGCGACGATCAGGTCCTCGAGGACCTCGACATCATCCTCGCGGAACAGCGAGGGATCGATCTTGAGCCCCTTGAGGTCACCCTTGCCGCCGAGGCTGACAGTGACCATCCCGCCGCCCGAACGGCCCTCGACCACGAGATTGGCGATCTCGGCCTGAGCGGCCTCCATCTTCGCCTTCATCTCGCCGATGCCCTTCATCATGCCCATGATGTCTTTCATTCGTCGTCCTCATCCTCGTCGCGTATGGCGTCGAGATAGGCCTCGACGGGTGGAGATTCCAGCTTTTCGACCACGCGAACGTCGGCACCGGGAAATTGCTTGAGAATGGCCTGCACCAGCGGGTCGGCCTTGGCCTCGGCCTTTTTGTCCTCGGTCTGGCGGTCGCGCTGCTCACGGATGGTCGGCGCCGCCTCGGCGCTGGTCGAAACCGACACCATCCAGGTCTTGCCGGTCCAGAACTTGAGCCGGGCGCTGAGCGTCTGGATGATGCCGGGATCGGCCCCATCCACCAGCGCCACTTCGAGCCGACCGTCGGTCATCGACACGGGTCGCAGGCTCTGCTCGAGCGCAGTGACGACGATGATGTCGCGCCGGTTGCGCGCCATTTCGATCAGTTCCGCATAGGTCTGCGGCCCGGTGGTCTGCGGCGTTGGAGCAGCGACCTGGGTCGGCTCGGGCTGCGAACTGGCAATACGCACTGCCGACGGTCCGCCGCTGGATCCACCGCCCGAAGGACCGCTCGGACCGCGCGGTGCGGGAGACGGCAGCGACGGGCTGGGGTTCGGCTGGTTGGCAAGCCGCGTCAGAAGTTCGTCGGGCGTCGGCAGGTCGGCGGCGTGCGCGAGGCGGATCAACACCATTTCGGCTGCCTGCAGCGCATTGCCAGCCTTCGCCACCTCGTCGAAACCGCGGAAGAGGATCTGCCATGTCCGCGTCAGCACCCGCATGGCGAGCTTTTGCGCCAGCTCGGTGCCACGCGTCCGCTCGTCCGGCGTCAGCGACACGTCATCCGCCGCCGCCGGCACCACCTTGATACGGGTGACGAGGTGGGTGAAGTCGACGAGGTCGGCGATGATCGTCTGCGGGTCGGCGCCGGCGTCGTAGAGTGCCCGCATGCTGCCGAGCGCCGGGCCGATCTCGCCGCGCATCACTTCCTCGAAGAGGTCGATGGTCTTGGCCCGGTCGCCGAGGCCGAGCATCGCCTTGACCGTCGCGGCGGTGACCTTGCCGTCGCCATGGCTGATCGCTTGGTCGAGGAGGCTCTGGTTGTCGCGCACTGAACCTTCGCCGGCCCGCACGATCATCGCCAGAGCTTCCGGTTCGTAGTCGATGCCTTCGCGGCCCAGCAGATCCATCAGGTGCGCGGTCATCACCTCGGGCGTGACGCGCCGCAGGTCGAACCGCATGCAGCGCGACAGGATCGTCACCGGCACCTTGCGGATTTCGGTCGTGGCGAAGATGAACTTCACATAGGGCGGCGGCTCTTCGAGCGTCTTCAGCAGCCCGTTGAAGGCCGCCGTCGAGAGCATGTGCACTTCGTCGATGATGTAGACCTTATAGGGCGCCGAAACCGGGCCGTACTTCACCGAGTCGATGATCTCGCGGATGTCGTTGATGCCGGTATTGGACGCAGCGTCCATCTCGATGACGTCGACATGCCGGCCTTCGATGATGGCGCGGTCATGCACGCCTTCTTTCTTCAGGTCGAGCGTCGGATGCCGGCCGGTCTCGTCTTCGTAGTTGAAGGCGCGCGCCAGGATGCGTGCTGTGGTCGTCTTGCCCACGCCGCGCACTCCGGTGAGGATGAACGCGTGATGGATGCGGCCGGATTTGAAGGCGTTCGCAAGGGTTTGCACCATTGCGTCCTGGCCGATGAGCCCTTCAAAGCTCAGCGGGCGGTATTTCCGCGCGAGCACCAGATAGGGCTTGCTGGCGGGCGCTGCGGGAGCGCCCAGCCCGGGCAGTGCAAAACTGTCTTGGGAGTCGTCGGCCATGCGGCTTTATAGCGGCGCTTTCCCCCAATCGCAAAACCATAGACGGGTCTTTTCTGCCTCAGTCGCGGCCAAGCGCGTTGATCATCCGGGCAATGGCGCGCTGATAGAGCGCTGCGCTCCCGCCGCGGTCGATCTCCAGCACGGCCCTGTCGAAGGCGGCCGAGAGCAATGCAGTGGCAGCGACCACCTCGTCCTCCGGCACCTTGGGTCCCAGATAGTCCCGGACGCCGGCCAGCAGTCGGTCTTCGGCATGATCCCGGTCGATCTCGCCGAGGCCGTCGACGCCAAGCACCGCCGGCGCTTCGAGCAGTAGTAGGCGGACCCGGCCCGGCACGGCCATCGCGGCGAAATAGGCTGCGGTGCCCGCGATCAGCGCCTCGTGCGGCGATGCGGCCGGCGCCGATGCGCTGTCTATGGCCACTGCAACCGACGCCGCCTCGGCTTCCACCACGGCGCTAAACAGCGTCTTCTTGTCTGCGAAATGATGGTAGAGCGCGCCGCGCGTGACGCCGGCGGCAGCGACGATGTCGGGCGTCGGTGTATCAGCATAGCCCCGCTCGACGAACAGCCGCCGGCCTGCCGCCACTAGCGCCAGCCGTGTCGCCTCAGTGCCCTCGCGTGTGTTGCGTGCCATCTTTACATACAAACAGAATGTATTAAAACTGCAGTTTACGTACAGACTGTATGTGAACTTGGGATGGAGAACCAGACATGAAAGTGACGAGCTATTACCCCGTGATCATGACGCGCGACGTCGCCGCGACGGTCGCCTTCTACCAGCGCCACTTCGGCTTCCAACCGCTGTTCACCGCCGACTGGTACGTGCACCTGCAGCTTGCCGACGATCCTTCCGTCAATCTCGCCGTGCTTGACGGCGGCCACGGCACGATTCCCCAGGGCCACGGCGGCAGTGTCGGCGGTCTACTGCTGAATTTCGAAGTCGAGGATGTTGACACTGTCCACGCCAAGCTAGTCGCCGCAGGCCTGACCATCGTCTTGCCCCTGCGGGACGAGGCGTTTGGCCAGCGGCACTTCATCACCATCGACCCCAATGGCGTGCTGATCGATGTGATCAAGCCGATCCCGCCCAGCCCCGAATTCGCCGCCCAATACGACGCGTCGGCGCTTCCCGCATGAGCGGCGCTTTCGAAAGGCGAGAATTATGGAAGTAGGAGGCTGGCAACGACCCGTGAAGGTCTCGTTGGGGCTGCTTCCTTCCGGACCTGACCCGGTTGGCGAGGAACACGTCCGCGCCAACCTCCCGAGCGCTATATGGCGGCAAACCGGTTCGAGTTCAAGCCGGTTGGTGGGGGCACCCGAAGGTGGCGGCGAGTCCTCCCTCTCTTGCTGCGACTAACTCGCTAGCGCTCGTAAGTCGCTTTCTCTCCCTCAAGGGGAGAGAGGCCCCGACTGAGGGAGCCGCGGTTCTTGCTCCCTCTCCCCTCGAGGGGAGACGCGAGACTAGCTTTGCATCGCAAAGCGTAGTCGCATCAGAGAGGGGTATTCCACCGCCCGGCGTAAGCTACGCGCACTAGAGCTCTGACAGAGCTCTCAAGCCAAAACGTCGCAATCAATCACTTGATTGATAAGTCAAGCTGCGCTACAGGCATCGCAGCTGCGGGGAAGGTGAGTTGCTTCCCCTCTCGGCAACCCTTTCGCGCCGAACCCCATGAACGCACCCGTGACCGCACCGCCCAAATCCCGAGAATCCTCGGAAGACCGCAAGGCCGCCATCGCGGCGGCGGCGCGGGCGTTGATTGTCGAGAAGGGGTTCGAGGGGCTGCGGACCCGGGATATTGCCGAGCGCGTCGGCATCAACATCGCCACGCTGCATTATCACGTGCCCACCAAGGAAGCGCTGATCGCGCTGGTGGCCGATGACATCCGGGCCGAGTTGCGCGAACAGAGCGATGGGAAGGGCAGGGAACACCTATCGCCGGCGGCACAGCTCGAATGCGAGTTCGATGACTATGCCGAGCTGCTGGGCGAGAAGGTGGCGCTGCTGACCGCGCTCTCCGAACTGCTCGAACGCTCGCGCCGCGACCCCGTCATGCTCGGCTGCGTCGGCCCGATGATGGGCAAGTGGAAGCGCATGATCGAGGAGATCCTGGCGCAGGGAGTCGCCTCGGGCGACTTTCGCGCCGACCTCGACCCCGATCCGGCTGCGCGGATGCTGGTGGGCGCCATGACCGGCTTCTCCCGCGCCCCCAATGCCACACCCGATAACTTCAAGCGGCTGCGCGCCGAGCTGACCCGCGCCGTCCGCAATCCCAACCTTCCGACATTGCCGACACAAGGACCCCGCCCATGAGCGCTACGCATTTCGACACCAACTCGGCGGAGCCTGATCCGCGCCGCTGGGTGGCCCTCGCCATCCTCTTGCTGGCGAGCTTCATGAACCTTATCGACGTCACCATCGTCAACGTGGCGCTGCCCGCCATGCAGGCCAACCTCAATGCCAATTCCAGCCAGATCGAATGGGTGGTGGCCGCCTATGTGCTGAGCTTTGCGCTCTTCCTGCTGCCCTTCGGCCGGCTGGGCGACATTGTCGGCCGGCGTGGCATGTTCATCATCGGCGTTGCCGCCTTCACCGTCGGCTCGGCGCTCTGCGGCCTCGCGCCCACCATCGAGACACTGATCGGCGCCCGCGTGCTGCAGGGGATTGCCGGGGCGATGATGACCCCGCAGGTGCTCTCGATTGTCTCGGTAATCTTTCCGCCCAAGGAGCGCGGCTTTGCCTTCTCGTTCTTCGGCCTGACAGCAGGTCTGGCTTCGGTGGCCGGCCCGATCGCCGGTGGCCTCTTGATTTCGGCCAATTTCGCCGGCCTCGACTGGCGTCCGATCTTCCTGATCAACATTCCGCTCGGCGTGCTTGCCATGGTGCTGGCCTGGCGCTTCGTGCCGCGCATCACCCCGCATCCGGGCCTCACCAATGACTTCGTCGGCATCGGCCTGTTCGGCATTTCCATCGTCGCCATCGTCTTCCCGCTAGTGGAAGGCCGGGTCTATGGCTGGCCGCTCTGGGCCTTCGGGCTGATCATTGCCGGTCTTGCCGGGCTCGTCGTCTTCTACCTCTGGGAAAAGCACCGCGACCGCGAGGGCAAGACCGAACTGCTGCCCATTCCGCTGTTCAAGAGCCGCAACTTCGTTGTCGGCACCGCCATGACGCTGATCTTTTTCTCCGGCGTGCCGGGGCTTTTCATGATCCTCGCCATCTTCTTCCAGTCCGGCTTTGGCCTGACGCCGCTGGATTCAGGTCTCACCACTGTGCCGTTCCCGATTGGTGTGCTGGTGATCTCGTTCATCGGCGGACGGTTGGGTAGTCGCTGGCTGTCGCAGCGCGTGGCGCTGGGCGCCATTCTGCTGGCCGGTGGCATGTTTTATCTGCGCTGGACCATCGGCAATGTCGGCACAACCATTGACCACTGGGCGTTCGTGCCGCCGCTCTTTATCTCGGGCGCCGGTCTCGGCTTTGCCGTCTCGGCGCTGTTCCAGACCATCCTGCAGGGCGTGCCCGGCAAGGATGCCGGTTCGGCGTCCGGTGCACTGCAAGCCTTCCAGCAGGTTGGCGCGGCGCTTGGTGTGGCGCTTGTCGGGGAAATCTTCTTTTCCTCGCTCGAGCATGCCGTCGAATGGGGCGCCACCAGTCAGACCTCGGCGTTCGTCAACGCTGCGAGCAATGCCGCCTGGTACGAGATCGGTGCCTTCCTGGTGGTTGCCCTGATGGTGTTGCTGCTCCGTCCGCTCCCCAAGACGACAGCGCCGCCGCCCCAGCACGTGGCTGTCGAGGTCTGATCCGGCGCCAATCGAAGGGGCGTCCTGCGGGCGCCCTTCTGCTTCACCGGGTGTGTCCTGTGGACATTAGCGAATGGTTCACCATGCGTGATGATGTTCCATAAAATGCCACATATCGACCGTGATGCGCCGCAATGAGGAGGATCAGAAACCCACCCCTTGCCCCGGAGTCACCATGCTCAAGACCCTCTGCACCCTCGCCGCCCTAGCCATCGCTGTACTGAGCTTCGGTAACGCCTTCGGTGAGGCGCAGAAGCCGCAGGTCGATGAAGTGATCACCGGGTCGATCACGCCGGCGACCTATGGGCTGAAGTACAACAAGCAACAGGGCGGGTATTGAGGGGCGGTCGCAACCGATCGCTCAATTGCCCTCATCCTGAGCCTTTAGAAGGACGAGGGCTTGGCACGGTCTTTGTTCCCGACCTTAGCCCTACGCGCGCAGCGCTACGGGCGTTCTTCGCCGGCAAAGGTCCACCGGACCTTTGCGTAGGCGGCTCATCACGGTTCGACAAGCTCACCATGAGGTCCCATAGAACGGCCTTCCCAGCCCCTACCGCACGATCAGTGTGCCGGCGCCGTGTTCGGTGAAGAGTTCGACCAGCACCACGTGCGGGGTCTTGCCGTTGAGGATGACGACGCCCTCGACGCCATTCTCCAGCGCTTCGATGCAGTTTTCGACCTTGGGGATCATGCCGCCCGAAATCGTGCCGTCGGCGATCAGCGCCCGGGCGTCGCGCACCGAAAGCTCCGGGATCAGCTGCTTGTTCGCGTCCAGCACACCGTCGACGTCCGTCAGGAACAGCAGGCGCTTGGCGCCGAGCGAGCCTGCAATGGCCCCCGCAAACGTGTCGGCATTGATATTGTAGGTATTGCCGTCGCGTCCGGGCGCCACAGGTGCAATGACCGGGATCATCTCGGACCGGGCCAACAGGTCGAGCAGCGTGCGGTCGACTTCCACGGGTTCGCCGACAAAGCCGAGGTCGAGCGCCCGCTCGATCGAGGAGCCCGGGTCCTTCATGGTCTTGATGGCCTTTTTGGCAAAGACCATGTTGCCGTCCTTGCCGCAAAGCCCGATGGCCCATTCGCCCTCGGCATTGATCAGCGCCACGATTTCCTTGTTGATCGAGCCGGCGAGCACCATTTCGACCACTTCCATGGTGCGCTTGTCGGTGACCCGCAACCCGCCCTCGAATTTGCTCTCGATCCCCAGGTTCTTCAGCATCGAGGCGATCTGCGGCCCGCCGCCATGCACCACGATCGGGTTGACCTTGGACTGCTTCAGCAACGCGATGTCTCGGGCAAAGGCGCGCCCCAGGCCGATGTCGCCCATCGCGTGCCCGCCGTACTTCACCACGACGGTCTTGCCCTCGTAGCGCTGCATATAGGGCAGCGCCTGCGACAGAATGGCCGCGTCGCGGGAAAACGATTCGATGTCGGGCATGGCGCGAGTGCTCATTGTGGTCCTGTCAAAGCAGCGCAAAGCGCCGACGTGCGAGGGTGAATGCGGCAAGCTTGAACCTGCCAATGGTGGACTTTTTACGACGACTGGCGATGTACACAAGTCCTCATCGTTGCACGCAAGGGGTAGGCAGGCAGAATTGCTCCGGTTATCACTTTAGCCATGGTGTCCAACACAACTGCCGACATAGCCGATCTGATTGCGCGCTGCGCTCTGCGCGACCGCAAAGCCTTCGCCACGCTCTACCAGCGGACCAGCGCGAAACTCTTCGGGGTGAGCCTGCGTATCTTGAAAGACCGTGCAGAAGCCGAAGAGGCCTTGCAGGAGGTTTACGTCAAGATCTGGCAGCGCGCCGACCGTTATGTCGCCGGTGGCTACAGCCCGATCTCGTGGCTGGTTGCCGTTGCGCGCAATCATGCCCTCGACATCCTCCGGGCCCGCAAGCCGATCACGGACGACATTGATGCCGCGCTCGACATCGCCGATGCTGGACCCGATCCAGAGCAGGCGGCGCTCGACAAGGGCGAACGCACCCGGATCGACGGGTGCCTCGCCGAACTCGAGGAGGCCAAGGCGGACGCCGTCCGCGGGGCCTATCTGGACGGTTTCAGTTACGAAGAACTGGCGGCGCGTCACAACGTTCCGCTGAACACGATGCGAACCTGGCTGCGGCGCAGCCTGATCAAACTGAGAGAGTGTCTTGCGGCATGAGCCAAGCAGACGACATGGGCGACAGCGCAGACGGGGACAAGGTCCTTGTCGCCGAATACGTCCTCGGCCTGCTCGATGCAGCCGAACATGACCGGATCGCCCGGCGCATTGCCGCCGAGCCGACCCTTGCCGCCGAGCAGCGCATGTGGCGCCTGCGGCTGGCCAGCCTCGACAACGAATTCGCCGAAGTGACGCCGCCGCAAAGCGTCATGTCGCGGCTCGAGAGTCGCCTCTTCGGCTCGACCGCGGCGGGTGGCGGGTTCGCCAATTGGTGGAACTCGCTGGCGCTGTGGCGCGGCCTTGCGGCAGGCGGCGTTGCCGTGGCCGTGGCAGCGATCGGCTTTTCGGTGCTGCAGCCCCGTCTCGATGTCGACAGCGTCGCGACCCAGCTGGTCGCCGCCCTGCAGTCGCAGGAAGGCAGCGGCGTCGAATTCGTGGCATTCTACGACAGCCGTACCCAGGCGGTCCGCCTCGTCGGCCTCGAAGGCGAGCAGCCGGCCGAGAAGGATTTCGAGCTCTGGTACATCAAGGGCGACGAGCCGGCGGTATCGATGGGCGTGATCCCGGTCGACCAGCGCACCAGCATTACGCTCGATGCCGCCGCCCAGCAGAAGTTCGGCGAGGGCACCGTGCTCGCCGTAACGCTCGAACAGAAGGGTGGCTCGCCCACCGGCAAGGCGCAGGGCCCGATTGTCGCCGTCGGCAAGGCCACGTCAATATAAGGTGTCACGCCCACAGTATTGCTGCACGCATGTGACGAGGTCGGGGAAGGTTCCCGGCCTTTTTCATTTATTTCGCCCTCTTTGATAAAAATCTTGTGATCGCAAGATTTCTGAAACTTCCCCGGCACTGGTCCCGTAACTGCCTGTGTTCCGACGCAAGAGACGCGGACATCCAAAGGAAGGAACCTATTCCATGAAAATCTCGCTTCGCGCCCTCGTTGTTGGCGCCACCCTTTCGCTCGCTTCCCTCTCCGGCGCTGCCTATGCAGAGAACCCGATGGTCGGCGGCATGCCGATGTTCGAGAACAAGGACATCATCGACAACGCCGTGACCTCGCCGGATCACACCACGCTGGTCGCTGCCGTGCAGGCAGCTGGCCTGGTCGAGACTCTGAAGGGCGCTGGCCCGTTCACCGTGTTCGCACCGGTCAATGCCGCGTTTGACGCCCTCCCGGCTGGCACCGTCGACACGCTGCTCAAGCCCGAGAGCAAGGACGCCCTCGTTGGCGTGCTGACCTACCACGTCGTCCCCGGCAAGATCCTCTCGACCGACCTGGTCAAGATGATCAGCGATGCCGGCGGCACCCTCAAGGTTGCCACCGTCCAGGGCGGCGAGCTGAGCTTTGCCGTCGAAGGCGACATGGTCAAGATCACCGACGGCAACGGCGGCGTCGCCACCGTGACCATCGCTGACGTCGTGCAGTCGAACGGCGTGATCCACGTCATCGACAAGGTGCTCCTGCCCAAGTCCTAAGGCCCGGCGTCCCGCTGCCCTCACGGCGGGACACGCGCTTTTGACGTGCAGGCTGCCGTCGCAGACGGTAGCTTGTGTCAGCCCCCGCACCGTGTCCACGACAGGGTGCGGGGCTGACTGTTTTCAAGGAGACGAACCGATGACCATTTCACGACGCAGTCTGCTGCTGGGCGGTACCGCAATTGCCGCCCTTGGCGCGGCCAGCCTCTATTTCCGCCAGATGCCCGGTGACGCACGCGCCGTCGAAGGCACGTTCGAGATCACCAAGACCGACGAAGAGTGGAAAGCCCAGCTCGACGACGCCTCCTATCGGGTGCTCCGCCACGAGGACACTGAATATCCCTTCACCTCGCCGCTCAACGACGAAAAGCGCGCCGGCATCTTCTCGTGCAAGGGCTGCGACCTGCCGCTGTTTGATGCCGCCACCAAATATGACAGCGGCACCGGCTGGCCGAGCTTTTATCAGCCGCTCGAGAATGCCGTGGCGCAGTCGACCGACACCAAGCTCGGCTATCAGCGCGACGAAGTGCACTGCCGCCGCTGCGGCGGCCATCTCGGCCACGTCTTCAACGACGGCCCGCCGCCGACCGGCCTGCGTTACTGCATCAACGGCGTCTCCCTGACGTTCGCACCCACCGCGGCCTGATCAGGGCCAGACAAAGGCGAGCGCTGGTTCTGGTCGGAAGCCGAAGCCCGCGCCGCCGGCTGGCGCCGCTCGAAGGTCTGGCCTACGGGATTCCGGTCTCGCGCCCGCGCTCATCAAGGCGAGTCCGGCCCCCCATTCTGATATTCTGTCCGGCCGAACATGGTGTCGTCAAACTTGGCGCGATCAAAATCGCTAAGATACGAGTTGTCCAGGTAATCGCCATCTTCGGTGTCAATGTCGTCGTCGCCCGGCCCCCCATACAGTGAATCTTTATCTGCAATACCCCAAGGCGAAGTATCGCTAAGGTTGTCGACCCCCTCGCCACCGACAAGGATATCGTCACCTGCGCCGCCTTCGGCCTGGTCATCTCCGCCATAAAGCCAGATCAGGTCATTGCCGGGGCTGCCGGTCACGACGTTGCGAACACTGTTGCCGTGGAACTCGACGCCAGACGCACCCATCAGGTCTTCGTTGGTCATGTTGTAGTCGTTGGCGTTCACCAGCTTTGTGTACGGCCCGGCATAGGGCGAACTCTGCAGCACGATGACGAGGCGGCCGTCCTTCATGTAGACGGACGGCTTGGGCGCTGCCGCGGCCGGCGCGCCGGCCACCGTGCCGCTCAATGAGCCGCCAGCGCCACCGGCGTTCTGCCCGCCGCCGGCCCCTGCCGCGATTAGTCCCGCCGGACTGGTGCAGAGGGGCTTGCCGTCGGCATCCTTGAACACCACGGCCCAGGCGAGGTCGCCGGTCATCTTCACTTTGACGGTGTCGGAGAAGCGCCCGTCGAGCGGGATCACCACTTCGCTGCCATCGAGTGCTGCGAGGTGAAGCTCGCGGCTCACAGCGCCGATGGCTCGCCGGACCAGGAGAAATGGATCGGCCGGCTGCCGATGAAGTGTTGACCCTGAGCGGGGGAAAGCAGCGCGATGCTGGAGCAGACCCGATCCGCTGCGTAGGAAACCGAAGGCACGACAAAAGCGGCGAATGCCGCCACCGCAAGACCCAGACGCATACCACTTACTCACCGCAAGAACGCCGCGAGCCTGAGGAAAACACGAGGTTAACGAGAGGTAAATTCGGACCAAGGTCTGAACGCATGCAAGTGGTTAAGGGCAGAGTGCCGGGGCAGCCCGACTGGAAAGGCCCTTCGCAAAAGGGAGGTGGCGCGAAGCTGCGGTCGACTGCCGGATGCGATGAAGGCGCACCGCTACCGCAAACTTCGCGGCGTGACCTCGATCAACCCCCGGGCCTCTAGCTCCTTGCGAATGCTCTCCGGCATCTCGCGGCAGCCGCAGGCGGCGGCGTGGGCGAGGTGCCAGTCGAGGCGCTCTTCAAGTGTCGCGGTGCGCGGCAGGCGGTGCAGCAGATGCCATTCGCGGTTGAGTGCCATCTGCTGCCTCCCTTAGTGCATCTTGTCTTGCGCGTGGAACCAACTGCGCGCCGCGGCCACCACCTGGGCATCGGTGGGGTGGTCGCTCGATTGCACGTCCCAGACGTTCTTGGCGATGTCCGGATTGTGCTTGTCGAGCCATGACTTGAGCTCGGTCTTGGCGAGGCCCAGGCCGACGATCAGGATCGCCTTGGCGGGCTTGAGCTTGGCAGCGACAGCGCTGAGCATCTCGTGGTCCATCTCCACCTTGCCCTGGCCGACATGGTCGGCCTTGCGATGCACATGATGGTGCGGCCGGCCGTCGTTGACGTGGCTGGTGGCGACGTCGGTCGACGTCAGCTCGAAGATCTTGGCTTCGCGATGATCGATCCAGACGCAGACGTGATAGGTCATGTTGGTCTCCTTGGATTGAAAACTAGGCGGTCTGCGGCGCGACGGTGCCGACAGCCGGAGGTGGGGCAAGGCGGCGGGCGTCGGCCGCCGTCCAGCGATTGAGGGTCAAGAGCCCGAAGGCGCCAAAGCCCAGGATCAGCAGCGCCAGCGTGACCAGCCAGCCGAGGATCGGCACCATGCCCAAGAGCCCCGCGACGACGATCGAGGCCACCAGCACGCCGAGGCGCTTGAGTGCGCTATCGATCGGGGTCAGCCGCTCGCCGATGCGGCTGCCGATCAGATAGGTGCCGGCGAGGTAGGCGAGGGCGCAGATCACCACCACGAAGATGAGGACGAATGGCACGAGGAAGATGCCGATCAGCGTCATGGCGAACACCGGCACAAGGCCGACCGTGGCGGCAAAGCCGAAGACGCCGAGCGTCAGCTGCCGGCCGATGCGGCCACGGGCGGCGGTATCGAGCCGGGCGACGAGGCCCGCGCCCAGCGTGATGAAAGCAAGACCGATCACGGCGAGCAGCAACCACCAGATGCCAGTGGCCCACACGGCAGGCCAGACGCTCTTGACCACGTGCTCGGCGGTCTTGCCGGCTTCGGTGGCATAGTCGGGGCCACTCAGCTGCGTATAGGCGACCCGATCGGCAGGCGCCACGCTGGCGGGGACGTCGATCGGCTTTGGCGCGTGGATGTCGAGCTTGCCGGTGATCCGCGCATTGGGGCCGAAGGTGATGGTCTCGCCGAAAAAGCTGAAGTCGCCTGCAATGGTGCTGTCGAGCCGCAGTGTCTGCACGGCAATGAGGGCCGAGCCGTTGACCGGGGCCCGAGCGTCACCGTGTTGGCAGCGAGACGGACATTGCCGGCAACCGGCGCGGCGGGGTCGAGAGTGATGCTGTTGGCGAGTGCCGTGACATCGCCACCTACGGCGCCCTTGATGCCGACCGACTGACCGGCGGCATATAGATTGCCGGTAATTGCCGCGCCGGCTGTGACGCTGTAACCGGCCAGATGCGCATCGCCGGTCACCGGAGCGCTGAGCGAAACCTCATAGCCGGCCGCGAAGGCGTCGCGGTCGACGGGGACGGCGATGCCGACGCCCTGACCGGCGGCATATTGGTCGCCGCCAAAGTTGAAGTGGGACTCGTCGGCCCGCGCGGCGCCGACGGTTGCAATCAAGAGCGCCAAGCCGAGTGCAGAAAGAATTCTCATTCGAGCCTCCATGGCTGATGTGATGTGTTGAATGTCAGCAAAGACCTCTGCGGCCTCGCCCGTATTGCGCCAGATCAAGTGGCGCGTTTGCGCCTGATCAAGGCGGACCGTCAGGGCGTAGTGCTCTGTCTCCCCAAAACCGGGAGATCAGCAGCATGGACGAGACGCCCTTTACCGAGACGATAGACATTCCCGGCAACCATCTGGTCGCCGAGATCGCGCGCCTGCTGCAGTCAGGTGAGGTGACCCGGCTGCAGGTGAAAACCCTGTCGGGCAACCTCACGCTGGTGCTGCCGCTGACCCCGGCGGGCGACCGGATTGCCGAGCGCTGGGCGCCGGTGGCCGAGACGCTGGCCCATCAGTATCCGGTATTGGCGCTGCGGATCGCCCGCAGCGCCGAGGGAACATCACTGCGCGACGTAGCCGCCGTCCACCAGGTGGTAGCTGCCGGTGATGAAGGACGCGCCGGGTGAGAGGAGGAACGTGGTGAGCGCCGCCACTTCCTCCGAGGTGCCGAGCCGCCCGATCGGTGCAGGCCGCGGATGTAGCCAAGCGTTGCCTCGTCGAGGTTCTTCGAGAGCAGCGGCGTATCGATAAAGCCCGGCCCGATGGCGTTGATGCGCACGCCATGCTTGGCATATTCGATGGCTGCGGTCTTGGTCAGGCCGATAAGGCCGTGCTTGGCCGTCACATAGGCCGACGAATTGGCAAAGGCGACGGCGCCGAGAATTGAGGCCATGTTGACGATGGC
The DNA here is from genome assembly GCA_015657675.1 of Devosia sp. Taxonomy (GTDB): domain Bacteria; phylum Pseudomonadota; class Alphaproteobacteria; order Rhizobiales; family Devosiaceae; genus Devosia_A. The sequence goes on along the minus strand of JACDQI010000126.1, from coordinate 12,419 downwards.
CCCGCCACCCGAGGCGATGATCGCCGGGATCTGGTAGCGCAGGCCGTAAAAGACGCTGTTGAGGTTGGTGTCGATGACCTTGTGCCAGCCATCGAGCGGATACTCGCCGGTGGGTGCTGCCGGGCCGCCGATGCCGGCATTGTTGACCGCCAGATGCAGCCCGCCATAGGTGCGCTTGGCAGTCTCCACCATGGCTTCCACTTCCACCGCGTCGGCGACGTTGGTCTCGACCGCAGAAGCCGTGCCGCCGGCAGCGCGGATCTCTGCCGCGACGGTTTCGGCGCCGCGAATGTCGAGATCGGCGAGCAGCACTTTTGCGCCATCGGCGGCGAGCGCCCTGGCGACGGCCGCGCCGATACCGGACGCGGCCCCGGTGACGATCGCCACCTTGTCCTTGAAATCATAGGTCATGAAAAAACGTCCTCAGGCTGGGGTGAAGTGCGCGCCAAGAAAATACGGCCAGACGACCAGCCCCAGAATGCCCATCAGAAAGTCGAGCTTGAGGTAGCCGATCGTAAAGAGCCATCCGGCGAACCAGAGGGCGCCCAGAGATGTGTGCTGCGTAACCTGGATGCGATCCCGTTCCATTGCGTGCTCCTCTGCATGGCAGGGAAACACTGCCGCCCGAACAGGCGGCTTTGCATTGATGTGAGTCAATCAGCGGGATGTACCCACGCGAGGCACAGGGCGAGCCGGTGGACTACCGGAAATCGCCGGCGGCCCGGCTCCAGGTCTTGCTGGCGAGCTGTGGGCGCGCTGCGATCGCCGACTTTAGGCCATCGAGACGCTCCTTCCACCGCGGTAGGCCGATCTCGAGCAGTTCGGCCAGTGGCCGGGACGTGCGCAGGGCAGCCTCGATGCGCGGCCAGCGATCGGCCCCGTTGCGCCCGTGGTGCAGGATGTCGGCAATGACGCAGCAGCAGTCCGCGCTCACGCCATCCAGTCCGACGCGACGATCTGCCCGCATGACATGCTCGCGGAAGGTATCGACCATCTGCTTGACCTGAGTGGCGCGCGCGGCGGCCGAGTTCGAAGTCCAGTGGATCAGCTTGGCGGCGGCGATGACTTCGCTGTCCTCCACCTCGTCGGAGCTCGGGTTGAGGTAGCGCATCAGTTTGCTGGTGCTCTCGTCGTCCTCGAGCGGCTGCGGCGTGGTGCCATCGGTCTTGCAGATGCGACCGCCGACTACGCCCAGGTGCGGGAAGTAGGCAGGGGCGTCGGGCAGCGTCAGCATGGCGCGCAGGTACTTGACGAAATCGCCATTGGCGACATGCGCGGCGAACTGTCCAAAGCCAAAGGTGAAACGGGCACTGTCATAGGTGTTGAGGGTGAGGAACAGGCCGCCGCCTTCGACCGTGGCGGTGGGCTCGATGACGCTCGCCCAGAAGCCGTACTCGGTTTCGAAATCGGCCGCCTTGTAGCGCAGCTTTTCGAGCTTGCTGCCAGCGAAAACATTGTAGAGTCCGATCCGGCCCTCATAGGTGACGCGCCGGCCGACAAAGAACCGGGCGCCGCCATCGGCGGTACACGAGAAGTCCCGATCCAGTCTGGATATCGTGAACAGGATTGCCATGCCGTCCCTCGGTCGCCTGCCTGCATGCATGATGCATAGCGCGGCGCCGGGGCGGCGGCATGTTAGGCAAACTATGAGTAGGGTTTCCCCTTACTCCACCAGCACCAGGCTGTCGTGACCCGCGAGGGTCATGCCAAAGCCGGGGGCGTCCGAGAGGCGGAGCTTGCCGTTTTCGGGCATCTGTTCGCCTTCAAAAAGCTGGCCGAACACCGGCATTATGGTCTTGCCGTCAGCGCTCGCCGCCACGTATTCGCAGAAGGCCGGACCGGTCTGGCTGGCGATGAACTGGTACGAATAGGGGCCGCTGCCATGCGGCACCACGGGGATGTCGTAGGCTGAGGCGTGGGCCGCGATCTTGAGCAGTTCGGTAAGCCCGCCCACCCACATGACGTCCGGTTGCACGATGTCGAGCGTGCGCTCTTCGATGAGGCGCCGGAAGCCGTAGCGGGTGTACTCGTGCTCGCCGGTGGTCCACTTGAGATAGGGATGCGCCGCCTTGATCGCGCGGAAACCCTCGATGTCCTCGGGCGAGAGCACTTCCTCCCACCAGTGGATGTTGAGCGGCTTGCAGGCCTCGGCCAGCCGGATGGCGTAGTCGACGCTCAACGACATGTAGCAGTCGACCATCAGCGGATAGTCGGGGCCGACGGAAGCGCGGTGGCGGGTGAGGAACTCGACATTCTTGCGCAGGCCCTCTTCGCCGTCGAAGTGGCTGTAGGGCAGCGGCACCTTGGCGCCCCAGAAGCCGAGTGCCTTGATGGCGGCCGGCTCGGGCGTGGTGCAGTAGAAGGTGATCTCGTCGCGCGACTTGCCACCGATGAGATTGTAGACAGGCTCGTTGCGCACCTTGCCCACGAGGTCCCAGAGCGCCAGATCGACGGCGCTGATCGCCATGATGGGGAGGCCCTTGCGCCCATAGGGCAGGGACGAGCGATAGAGCTGGTCCCAGAGCATGTTGAGGTTTCGCGCGTCCTCGCCGATGAGGAAACGGGCAAAGTGATGCTTGACCATCCAGGCGGCGGGCGCGCCGCCCGAGCCGGTGGCGACGCCCACGGTGCCGTCCTCGGTCTCGATTTCCACCACCAGCGCGCCGAGCACACCAATGCCCCAGCTCGAGCGGCGCTCGCGATACTTCGCGTAGCCTGACATCGGGTTGGAGATCACCGTATCGACCAGCCAGTGGTTGCTGTCGCCCGGTTTGAAATAGGTCCCCGCCTTGGCGGTGGGGCGCATGGTGTAGACGCGCAGGTCCTTGATGCGGAAGGCGGTGCTCGAAGTGGTCATGGCAGGTAGAATACCTGCTTGAGCGGCACCTGCACCGGTACATTGTCTGGGTGCGTCTCCATGATGTCGGCCATGTGTTTCCACCAGCGCTTCATGATCGCCGTATCGGGGAGCTTGGCCATGGTGTGGTCATCGGTGCGGGTGAGGACGCCAAAGAGGTGGTTGCTCTCTGGGTCGAGCCAGATGGTGTAGTCGGAGACGCCCGCATCCTTGAGTGCCTGCGACAGCTCGGGGAAGATCTCGTCGTGGCGCTTCTCGTATTCGGCCGCCTGGCCGGGATTAAGGTTCATGCGAAAGGCAATGCGTTCGGACATCGGTGATCTCACTGTTGCCGGGCCATGGTCTGGATGGTGGTGTCGCGCACATGTTCGAGATGGCGGCGATAGGCAGCGACGGCAGCCTCGGCGTCGCCCTCCATCATGGCTTCGGCCACTTCGACGTGCTGGCCGACGCTCTTTTCGATGACGCCGGGCAGGCCCGAGGCCACGCGACGCACGTCGAGGCCGACGTCGTAAAGCCCCTGCGACAGTGTTGCGAGGAGGCCATTGCGGCCGCCATTGTAGACCGCCTGGTGGAACTCGATATCGAGCAGCCGAAAGGCCACCGGGTCATGGTGGAAGGCGCGGCCATCGACCGCGAGTTTCAGCACGCGCTGCAGATGCTCGGGCGAGGCGCGCGTAGCGCAGAGCCGCACCAGTTCGAGGTCGACCACGGCACGCGCTTCAAAGTGCTCATTGACGTCGTAGTCGGCCGCCGAGAGCATGGCGTTGAATGGCGCCACCAGCCGGCTGGGGCTGAGATCGGTCACCGTGTAGCGACCGCCCTGGCGGCTTTCGAGCACGCCCATCAGTGTCAGCGCTTTCAGCGCCTCGCGCAGCGGCGGGCGGGAGATGCCGAAGGCGATGCCCATCTGCGCCTCGGTCGGCAGCCGATCGCCGGACTTGAGGTTGCCCGACTTGATCATCGAGAGGATGCGGTTGGCGACCTGCTCGGAGATCGAACGACGTTCGAGTGCGGGGCCACCGAAATCGGCGGGCTTGTCCGGCTGCTTGCCACTGGCCACCAGCGCGGAAAACGCGTCCGGCGCGTCGGCAAGGCCGGCCGGTGCAATTCCCGTGAGGTTGGGCAGCTTGCTCATCGGATCAGTGCCCTCTAGAGCCCGAGCCGGTAGAAGGCATTGGCATTGTCGCGATAGATCTTTCGAGTTTCGGTTTCACTAAGGCCGAGGTCGGCAAAGGCATTATCGAGCACTTCGACCCAGCGCGGCAGCGTGAGCGATTGCAGGAGGATCGGATAGTCGCCGGCATAGATGGTGCGCTCTGGCCCGAAGGCGTCGAGCGTTGCCACGATATAGGGGCGAAGCTCTTCCTCGGTCCAGTTCGCACTGGCGTACGGGGGCAAATCCGAGAGCTTGACCCACATGTCCGGATGACGCGCCAGATCCTGCATATCCTCGCGGAACTGCTCGATCTTGCCCTGCTTGATGCCGGGCTTGCCGCAATGGTCGAGGATCATCGGCACGCCGTGGATGCGAGTGGCGAATTCGCGGATGAAGTCCATCTGCGTGTAGTTGGGGTTGATGTCGAACGACCAGCCGAACTTGCCGAGCAGGTTGACCCCCTCGATGAATCCGTCGCTCATGGTCAGGGCGCGCGGGTCGGCATCGAACTCCATGATGCGGCGGATACCGCGCACGCTGGGGTGATGGTCGCGCATCTGCCGAAGCATCGGTTCGACCTTGTTGCCCCACTCGAGCGGCGCCATCGGGATGATCGCCCTGATGCCTGGATCGCGCTTCTGCTCGTCCTCGACGAACTCGATCTCCTCGATGTACTGCCCGCCGCCCTCCCAGAAGTCGGCATAGCATTCGAGGAACACCATCGCCTCGACTTCGACGTTGCCGCAGGCCTTGCGATAATCCTCGACATGATACGGTTTGCCGAACAGCGGATGGCCATCAAAGGCGCTGTATTTGAGCCGCGTCTGGTCCCAGACATGCAGATGAGTGTCGATGATGGGAAAGTTTGGCATGGCGCGCCTCAGCGGGTGAGCGTGAAGATCGAAAGATCGGAGACGTCCGGCACGGCGGGAGGCGCTGCGCAGGCTGCGCCTGGCAAGGCGCAGGCGGCATTGCAGAAGGCACAGGGCATCGGGGTGGTCCCGGCGATCGCCATCGAAAAATCCGCTCCCTCGCAGACCGTCATCTTGTCGCGACGGTTCCGCACAAAGAGCAGGTTTGAAGAGAACATAAAAACTTGTCAAACTAATTTTTGTCTGACAAGTTGACCGCATGAAACGAGAGCGGAGCCCACTCCGCCCGTCATGCCTTGGGGAGGGCCGCCGCTGTGTCCGTGACTGTATCCACCCGTCGCCGGGTCGGGAAAACTGCACTCAGCCTGCCGGTTTTCGGCATGGGCGCAGCCCATATCGGCGAGCTTTACGCCAAGGTGGATGAGGCCGACTCGCAGGCCACGCTTCAGGCAGCGTGGGATTCCGGCGTCCGATATTTCGACACTGCTCCCTGGTATGGCCGCGGCCTCTCCGAGCACCGGCTCGGCGGCTTCCTTAGAACTCGTGACCGCGATCAGTTCGCCATCACCACCAAGGTCGGTCGCACGCTCCATCGCCCCAAGGACCCCAAGACCTTCGATCGCGCGCCCTGGACTGGCGGCCTCAACTTCGAGGTCCGCTTCGACTATAGCTACGACGGCATCATGCATTCCTACGAGCAGGCACTGCAGCGCTTGGCGCTCGACACGGTGGATGCGCTGGTGATCCACGATCTCGACGTCGCTTATCACGGTCCGGAGCGGCAGGCGGCCCATGAGGCCGACCTGATCGGGGGCGGCATTCGGGCACTGCAGGAGCTCAAGAAGTCCGGCGATATCCAGGCCTATGGCATGGGCATCAATACCAACCAGGCACTCGAGGAAGTCGCTACCAAGGTCGATCTCGATTTCTGCCTCGTCGCCATGCCCTACACCATGCTCGACCATGCGAGCCTCGATCGCGGCATGAAGACCTGCGTCGACCGCGGCGTCAGCGTCATCATTGGCGCACCCTATGCGTCGGGCATTCTGGTGACTGGCTCGGGTTCCGGCGCCATGTATGCCTATGGCAAGGCGTCCCCGGAGGTACAGGCCAAGGTAAAGGGCATGGAGGCAGTCTGCGCCGCCCACAAGGTCAAGCTGCCGGTGGCTGCGCTGCAGTTCGTGTTGGCGCACCCGGCCGTTGCTTCGGTGATCCCCGGCGCTGCAAAACCCAGCGAAGTGCAGCAGAACGTTGCCGCGCTGTCGGTCGAAATTCCTGCAGCCTTCTGGGCCGATCTCAAGGCGCAGGGGCTGATCGCCTCAAATGCGCCCGTCCCCGGCGCAGGGAAATAATCGATGGCCGAGGCGCTTCCCCTCATCAGCGCGCGCGGCATCGGCAAGCAGTTCGCCACTGTCGAGGTGCTGCGCGATGTCGATCTCGACCTGATGCCGGGCGAGATCCACGCGCTTTTTGGGTGAGAACGGCGCCGGCAAGTCGACTTTTGCCAAAATCCTCGCCGGCGTGCACCGCCCCACCCGCGGTACCATCACGCTCAACGGCAAGCCGGTGGATGTGACGAGCCCGATCGCCGCGCAAAAGCTCGGCATCACCCTGATCCACCAGGAGCCGATCTCCTTCCCAGATCTCTCGGTGGCCGAGAACCTCGTCCTCGGCAAGGCTGACGATGGCTGGTTCAGCCGCGTGCCCTGGGCGCAGATGACGCGCGAAGCCAAGGCACTGATGGACCTGCTCGGCGTCAAGATCGACGTCACTCGCCCGATGCGCGGTCTCTCGATTGCCGATCAGCAGATGGTCGAGATCGCCCGCGCTCTCGCATCCGACAGCCGGCTCATCATCATGGACGAGCCGACCGCGCCGCTGACCCCCAGGGAAGTGGAGACGCTCTTTGTCATCGCGCGCCGCCTGCGCGACGAAGGCCGCACCATCATCTTCATCTCGCATCGGCTCGAGGAAGTGCGCGCGCTCTGCGATCGCGTCACCATCTTCCGCGACGGCAACAAGATCGCCACAGAAGCCATCGCCAATCTGAGCGACGCCGACATCATCCGATTGATGATCGGCCGGCCGTTCAAGGAGTATATGCACAAGGCCCGCGCCGAGATCGGCGCCGTGGCCCTCAAGGTCGAGCGGTTGAGTGTGCCCGGCCTTTTCCAGGACATCAGCTTCGAAGTCCGCAAAGGTGAGATCGTCGGGCTCGGCGGCCTTGTCGGCGCCGGACGCACCGATGTAGCGCGCGCCCTGTTCGGCGTCGCCCCGGCAGCCAGCGGCACGCTCTGGGTCGACGGCAAGACAGTGAGCATCAATGATCCCTCCGAGGCCATTGCACTCGGCCTCGCCTTCGTGCCCGAGGACCGCGCTGTCGCCGGCATCTTCCGCACGCTATCGGTCGAGGAAAACATCACCGCTGCGGTGCCCAAACAGATCGCGCCGTCCGGGTTCATCCGCCGCGCCATCGAACGCGCCATGGCCAACGACTCGGTGCGCCGGCTCTCCATCCGCCTCGCCTCGCTGCGTCAGCCGATCGGCGAGCTCTCAGGCGGCAACCAGCAGAAGGCGATCCTTGCGCGCTGGCTGCTCACCGATCCCTCGGTTCTGATCCTCGACGAGCCGACACGGGGCATCGATATCGGCGTCAAGGCCGAGTTCTACGACATGATCGGCGAGCTCGCGGCGTCTGGCCGCGCCATCCTCCTGATCTCGTCCGAACTCCCTGAACTGCTCGCCCTCTGCGACCGCGTGCTGGTGATGTCGGAAGGCCGGCTGACCGCCGACATCCCCCGCGCCGAAGCGACACAGGAATCCATTATGAACGCTGCCGTGCCCCGCCGCGTCGCCTTCGAGGGGGCGGCCGCATGAGCACGTTGCGATCGATCCTGCTGCGGCGCGAGTCCGGCATTGCCGTGATGATCGTGCTGTTCTGCCTTGCCGTTGGTAGCGTCAAGCCGCAGTTCCTGACGCTCGACCAGCTGCGCATCATCCTGCTGCTCACCCCGCTGATCATGATCGGCGCCATGGGCCAGATGCTGGTGATCGTGGCGCGCCATGTCGACCTCTCAATCGGCTCGATGCTGGGCGTCTCTGCCATGGTGAGCGGCATGCTCTACCGTTATGTCGAGGTCATGCCCTGGTGGGCCGGCCTCCCGATCTCGATCGCCGTGGGTGCCACGCTCGGGCTGGGCAACGGCCTCCTCATCACGCTGTTCCGATTGCCGGCAATCATCGTCACGCTGGGCACGCTGAGCCTCTATCGCGGGCTGACCTTCATCATTTCGAACGCCAAGCAGATCGACCGGCAATACATCCCCTCCGAGCTCAAGGCGCTGTCGCAGACCTCGCCGATCTTCGGCATACCGTGGATCATCTTCATCGCCTTCGGCGTGGCAATCCTCACCTATCTCTTTGCCATGCATACCCGCGTCGGCCGGCAGATTTTTGCGCTCGGCTCTAACCCGGTGGCGGCGCCGCTGCGCGGCATCAAGGTGACGCAAGTCACGCTGCTGGTGTTCGCCATTTCGGGCGCCCTCTCGGGTCTCGCCGGCATCCTCTATGCCAGCCGCTGGGGCTTCGTGAACCCGTCCAATACCGGCGCGGGCTTCGAGTTCCAGGTGATCGCCGCAGTGGTGATCGGCGGTGCGTCGATCAATGGCGGCGTGGGCACGGTGCTGGGCACCGTGCTCGGCGTGCTGCTGCTCGGCTGCGTCGCCGCAGCGCTCCCGCTGCTTGGTATTCCGGGCACATCGCAGGCGGCCATCTACGGCGCAGTCATCCTCATCGCGCTGGTCATCGATCGCAGCGTCCGGCGCCAGGGCATCGTCGGTCTCAAGAGGGCAGGGGCATGAGCACGCTCGACACCACCCCCTCCACCCCGGTGACGCCGCGCTGGCAGACGCTTCTGATCCGCCCCGAGACCATGACCTTCCTGCTGCTGGTCGTCGGCATCTTCGCCGGCAGTCAGTTGTCGCCGTTCTTTCTCGATATCAACTACATCCTCAAGAGCTTCACGCTCTATTCCGAGCTGGCGATCGTCGCGCTGATCCTCACCATGGTGATCATCGCAGGAGAGATCGACCTCTCGCCCGCCGCCAACATGGCGCTCTCTGCGTGCTTGTTCGCCTGGGCCCAGGCCTCTGGCATTCCAATGCCGGTTGCCATCGGCATCGGCCTTGCCGCGGGCCTGCTCATGGGCCTTCTCAACGCCTGGATGGTGATCAGCCTGCAACTACCCTCGATCATCGTCACCATCGGCACCCTCACGCTCTATCGCGGCCTGGCGCAGGTGATCGCCGGGGACAAGTCGATCCGCGTGCCCGAATGGTTCATCGGCGTCGACAAGATCATGATCCTCGGCATCCCGCTGCCGGTCGTGTTGTTCATAGTGCTGGCGTTGGTCTTGGCAGTGATACTGGGCGGCACAATCTTCGGTCGCCAGATCTACCAGATCGGCACCAACGAGACCGCGGCACGCTATGCCGGCATTCGCTCGGCCCGCATCAAATTCAGCCTGTTCCTGCTGATCGGCTTTGTCGCCTCGGTCGCTGGCATCATGACTGCCTCGCGCCTCGGCTCCGTGCGTTACGACCTGGCGCTGGGCGGCGAGCTGCAGATGGTGCTGATGGCCATGCTGGGCGGCACTTACATCTTCGGCGGCCGCGGCACGATCCTCGGGACCTTCCTGGCTGCCTGGCTGCTGGTCGTCGTCTCCACCGGCATGATCGTCGCCAACGTGCTGCCGGCCGTGCAGCTCGTCGTGCTCGGCGGCCTGCTCATCGTCGCCATCATCGCCACCAATTTGATCTATTCCCGCACCCAGAGGTGACGGGCAATTCCGCCGGGTCAACCGGCACCACAAGGAGGAAAGACGTGTTCAAGAAATCTCTCATGCTCGGCTCGCCGCCGGTCTCGCCTTCGCGACGACGGCCATGGCCGCCGATCCGCTCAAGATCGTCTATATCGGCAAGAATACCGGTAACCCGTATTTCGACTCGATCACTGGCGGCTTCGAAGATGCCTGCAAGTCGCTCGGCTGCGAGTTCGAGTTTGTTGCTCCGGCTACCGCCGAAGCCACCTCGCAGATCCCGTTCATCGAGGCGCAGATCCAGCGCGGCGTGAACGTCATCGGCATCGCGCCCAACAGCCCCGACGCGCTCAACCAGGTGCTGGCCGACGCCAAGGCCAAGGGCATTCTCGTCCTGACCGTGAACGGCGACATCACCGGCAACGAGCAGTACCGTGACGCGACGATCCTGCCTGTCAACTTTGACATCGTCGGACGCGACCAGGTCGAGATGGTCGGCTCGCTCATCGGCTACGAAGGCGAAATCGCCATTCTCTCGGCCACCACCGAAGCTCCCGACCAGAACAAGTGGATCGTGGGCATGAACGAGACGCTGAAGTCGGATCCGAAGTACGCCAAGATGTCCCTGGTCGCCACCGTCTATGGCGATGACCAGCCGGAAAAGTCGACCACGGAAATGGAAGCTCTGCTCTCTAACTTCCCGAACCTCAAGGGCGTGATCGCGCCGACCACCGTCGGTATTGCAGCCGCCGCTCAGGTCGTGCAGTCGCGCGGCATTGCCGACAAGGTGGCTGTCACCGGTCTCGGCCTGCCCAGCGAAATGCGCGACTTCGTCAAGGACGGCACCGTGAAGGCCTTCCAGCTCTGGTCGCCGTACAATGAAGGCTGGCTGGCTGTGCACTTCGCCAAGGGCGTCATCGAAGGCACGATCAAGAACGAAGTTGGCTCGACCTTCGAAGTCCCCAACCTCGGCACGATCACCATCAATGCCAACAACTCGATCAACACCCAGGCCGAGCTGACCACGTTCAACGCCGAGAACATCGACCAGTTCGACTTCTGATCTTTGCGCACATACCGGGCGTCGGCTTCGGCCGGCGCCCTATTCTCCGCCAGGACGGGAGACCAAGATGCAGCGCGTCGCCTTCAAGATGAAGCTCTTCCCCGGTCGCGAGGCCGAGTACAAGCAGCGCCACGACGACATCTGGCCCGAGCTCGCTGAGCTCCTCGCCGCCTTCGGCATCCGCGACTATTCGATCTGGCACGATCCCGAGACCGACATCTTGTTCGGCACCCACCTCAAGACCGACAAGAACCGGCTCGATGAGCTCTTCGAGCAGCCGGTGATGAAGAAGTGGTTCGTGATGCAGACCGACATCATGGACACAAATCCCGACAAGACCCCGGTCCAGATTCCCCTCGTCAACGTTTTCCAGATGGACTGAAACGGTCCGTCCTTTCCGGAACCCCGCCATGAACAGCTATGACTTTGAGAACCGCGTCGCCATCATCACCGGCGGGGGGCAGGGCATTGGTTTGACCGTGGCCGAGCGCATGCTGCAGCACGGCGGTTCAGTCGCCATCTGGGACCGCGACGAAAAGCTGCTCGATGGCCTGCGGAGCAAGTATGGCAGCGACGGTAAGGTGCTGGCGCTCAACGCCGATATTGGCGACATGGCCTCGGTTGATGCGGCGGTCAAAGCCGTTCTCGCCCACTTCGGCAAGATCGACATCCTCATCAAATAACGCCGCTATTGTCGGCCCCAACGCTCCGACCTGGGAGTACCCGCCGCAGGCCTTCAGCGATGTGGTGCATATCGGGCTGGTCGGCACCTTCTATGTCTGCCGGGCCGTGGTGCCGCACATGATCGAAAAGGGCTATGGCCGCATCGTCAACCTGAGCTCGGTTGCCGGCAAGGAAGGCAACCCCAATGCCCCGGCCTATTCGGCCACCAAGGCTGGCGTCATTGCGCTCACCAAGTCGCTGGGCAAGGAGCTCGCCAAGTACGACATCGCCGTCAACGCCGTGACCCCGGCCGTGGCCAAGACCACCATGGCCCTGAGCCAGGCGCCCGACTTCCTCGCCATGATCCTCGCCAAGATCCCGCGTGGTCGCATGCTCGAGCTCAGCGAAGCCGCCTCCATGATCTGCTGGCTGGCGACGGCGGAGAACTCCTTCACCACCGCCTCTGTGTTCGACCTCTCAGGCGGCCGCGCGACGTACTGAGGCTTTTGCGCCTCAGCCCTTCACCGCCCCCGCCGTCATGCCGGCTACGATCTGCCGGTTGAAGAACAGGTAGACGATCAGCGGCGGGATGGTGATCAGCAGGATGTTCATGAACAGCAGGTGCAGCGACGTGTTGAACTGCCCCTGGAAGTTAAAGAGCGTCAGCTGCACCGTCACGTTCTGCTTGCCCGGCAGGTAGTAGAGCGGGTTGGTGAAGTCGTTGAAGATGGCGACCGACTGCACCACGATCACCGTCACCACCACGGGTTTCAGCAGCGGTAGGACCACCTGGAAAAACAGCCGCAGCGGCCCCGCGCCATCGATGATGGCTGCTTCGTCGAGCTCGCGCGGAATGGTGGAGATGAAGGCGCGGAACAAGAGGATGGTAAAGCTCAGCCCATAGGCGACTTCGATCAGGATCATACCGTGCATGGTCTTGAACATGCCGATCGACTGCAGCACCCAGATTGTCGGCACCACCGCCGCGG
>JACDQI010000125.1 GCA_015657675.1 Devosia sp. | reverse complement strand
GCGCGCAGCGCGTAGCCGCCGGTGGCGACGAAGCGATGACGCGCTCGAAGGTCTCCCAATCCAACTCGCGATAGGGCCAGGCCCGGTGGATCTCCTCGAAGAATCTGAGCGGATCGAGCGGCGCCGAACAGGCCATGCCGAGCACATGCTGGGCGAGCACGTCGAGACCGCCGGTGACAGGGTCCTCGCTGTCCTGCGCGTTGATCTCGACGGCCTCCAGTGCTGCCTCGCATTCGAGCACTTCGAAGCGGTTGGCGGGGACGAACAGCGCCTTGCTCGGCTCGTCCAGCCGATGGTTGGCGCGACCGATGCGCTGCAACATGCGGCTGGCCCCTTTTGGCGCGCCGATCTGCACCACGAGATCGACGTCGCCCCAGTCGATGCCAAGGTCGAGCGTCGAGGTACAGACCACCGCCTGCAGCTTGCCCTCGGCCATCGCCGCTTCGACCCGCCGCCTTTGCTCCACCGCCAGCGAGCCGTGGTGCATGGCAATGGCAATGCCGTCCTCGTTGATCGACCAGAGGTTCTGGAACAGCAGTTCGGCCTGGCTGCGGGTGTTGACGAAAAGCAATGTCGTCCGGTGTTGCTTGATGGTCTCGTAGAGTTTCGGGATGGCCCAGAGCGCCGAGTGCCCGGCCCAGGGCACATGCGCATCCTCGGCGGTGAGGATTTCGACATCAGGCTTTGCCCCGCCCTTGCCGAGCAGCAGCCGCGTCTCGGCGTCCGGCTGCGGTGCGGCGATCCAGTCTCGCAGAAGGTCCGGTCGCGCCACCGTCGCCGAGAGTGCCGTGATGCGCAGCGTCGGCGCCAGCAGCGCCAGCCGGGCAATGCCAAGCGCCAGCAGTTCGCCGCGCTTGTTGGTGACCATGGCGTGCAGTTCGTCGAGCACGATGCGCTTGAGATGCCGGAACATGTGCTCGGCATCGGCATGGCTCAGCAGCAGCGCCAGCTGTTCGGGCGTCGTCAGCAGGATATTGGGCGGATCGACGCGCTGCCGCGCCCGACGGCTCGCCGGGGTATCGCCGGTGCGGGTCTCGACCTTGATTTTGAGGCCGATCTCCTCGATCGGGGTCATGAGGTTGCGCTGCACGTCCACCGCCAAAGCCTTGAGCGGCGAGATGTAGAGCGTGTGGATGCCCTGGCGCGGCGTATGGGCAAGATCGTTGAGGGTCGGCAGAAAGCCCGCCAGCGTCTTGCCGGCACCGGTCGGCGCGATCAGTAACGCCGACGCACCCGCCTCGGTCGCCTCCAGCACATCGCGCTGGTGCGGGCGCACGGCCCAGCTCTTGCCCGCGAACCAGCTCTCGATTTTGGGGTGGAGCGGCACGGCGGACTCGGTACACTCAGGGGCAATCGGAAAGCCGGAGTCTAGTCTTGCCGCATCCTCCCCAGCAAGTGTTGTCCCTGTCGCCGGCCGCGGCACTTGCGACACTGGTCGCCGCGGCCCGCGCCCTGCCGACCGACCGCCGCGTCGTCATCGGCATCACCGGCGGCCCGGGCACCGGCAAATCCACGCTGACGGCCGAGCTGGTCGCGGCGCTGGGGCCCGAGGCGGCCTATGTGCCGATGGACGGCTTTCACATGCTGCACGCCAAGCTCGAAGCATTGGGCACGGTCAAGGACAAGGGCGCGCCCCACACCTTCGAGGGTGCCGCTTTCGCGACCTTCCTCTCCACCCTCAAATCCGCCACGACGCCCGTTTCGGGCCCGGGCTACAGCCGGGTGATCGAAGATGTCGTGCAGGATGCGTTCATCATTGCGGCGGAGACACGTATTCTCGTCACCGAAGGCAACTACCTGCTGCTCCCCGATCCGCCCTGGGATGCGGTCCGGCCGCTGCTCGATCTCGCCGTCTTCATCGACGTGCCGCGCGACAAGGTCCGCGCCCGCCTCCTTAAACGCCACGCCGAGCACGGGCTCTTTTCCGAAGAGCGCAACCGCGAACATGTTGAACGGGTTGACCTCACCAACTATGACCTGATCGGGCGCTCGCGCCCGTACGCCGACCTCGCCATCGACCTCGTCACCGACGCCTAGGAGCTTTCAATGCCTGTCATTTTCGTCACCGGGGCGACCTCGGGTTTCGGTGCTGCCACAGCGCGGCTGTTCGCCAGGAACGGCTGGAAGGTCGTCGCCACCGGCCGCCGGCAGGAGCGGCTCGATGCCCTCGCCGCCGAGTTCCCCGGCCTCGTCCATCCGGCCCGGCTCGATCTCACCGACAAGGCCAGTGTCGAGGCCGCTGTCGCGGCACTGCCGGCTGACTTCCAGCCGATCATGTGCCTGTTCAACAATGGTGGCCTGGCGCTCGGGTCCAACCCCATCCCCAACACCCGGTTCGAGGACTGGGAGCGGATGATCGATACCAATATCAAGGGCTTGCTCTACGCCACCATGGCGGTGCTGCCGCTGCTTAAGGCTGCCGGCAAGGGCGCCTCGATCGTCAATGTCGGCTCGATCGCCGGCCGTTTCGCCTATCCGGGCGGCAATGTCTACGGCGCCACCAAGGCCTTCGTGCATAACTTCTCGGAGAACCTCCGCACCGACCTTGGCGGCGGCGACATCCGCGTCACCGGGCTTGAGCCGGGCATGGCCAAGTCCGAGTTTACCACGTGCGCACCTATGGCGATGCCGAGGCCAACGAGAAGTTCTACGAGGGGGTCGAGCCGATCCTGCCCGAGGACATTGCCGACATGGTCTGGTTCATCGCCAACCAGCCACCGCACATCAACATCAACTTCCTCGAAGTGATGTGTACGGCTCAGATCCCCGCCCGGACCAATATCGTCCGCAAGTCGTGAGCCGTCCGACCTACCCGTTCGAGGTTCGCGCCCGCGACCTCGTCGCCATCGCCCTGCCGGCCTCGGTGGCCTTTATCACCGAGCCGGTGGCCGGGCTGGTCGACATCACCGTTGTCGGCCGGCTGGGCGATGCGGCGCTGCTCGGCGGCGTTGTGATCGGCGCGCTGATCTTCGACTTCATCTTTTCGCTCGCCTACTTCCTTCGCATCGGTACCGGCGGCCTCACCGCGCAGTCGGTCGGGGCGCGCGACGCCGATGATGGCCTCGTACACGTCGCCCGCGCCATCTGCGTGGCGGTTGTTGCTGGCTTGGGCATGCTGGTGCTGCAGGTGCCACTGCTCTGGCTCTCCACCAGCCTGATGGCGCCCGAGCCCGCCGTGACCGCTGCCTTTGCCGAGTACTTCTCGGTGCGCATCTGGTCGGCGCCGTTCTCTTTGATCAACTACTGCCTGCTCGGCTGGTTCTATGGGCGCGCCGCGGCCACTACCGGCATGGCGCTGCAGATGGTGATGCACGGGGTCAACATCGCGCTGTCGCTGCTTTTCGTCGGCCTCTTCGGCTGGGGCGTCGCCGGTGCCGCTGCCGGCACGGTGATCGGCGCCATAGTGAGCTGCGCCCTCGGCCTTACGCTGCTGGTGCGCCACTTTGGCGGCCTGCGTGCACTGCTCGGCCGGATCACGCCGGCCCAGCTGCGCGATCCCAGCGGGCTGCGCCGCATGTTTGCGCTGAGCCGCGACCTGATGATCCGCTCCATCGCACTGATGAGCGCCTACGCCTGGTTCGCCGGCCAGGGCTCGCGCATGGGCGCGGTGCCGCTCGCCGCCAATGCGATCCTTCTCAACTTCCTAATGATCGGCGCCTTCTTTCTCGATGGCATGGCGCAGGCGGCCGAGCAGCTCTGTGGCAAGGCCGTCGGCGCCAACTGGCGCCCGGCCTTCGAACGGGCTTACCGGCTGTCGTTTGCGCTCGGGCTCTTCCTTTCGGCGGCGCTGGCCATCGCGGTACTGGCCTTCGGCCCCTTCATGATCAGCGTGATGACCACCAGCTACCCGGTGCAGATGCAGGCGGCCGACTTCCTGCGCTTTGCCTCCATCGCCATGCTCGTCAGCATGCCGAGCTTTCTGTATGACGGCATCCTCACCGGCGTGACGCTGAACACGGTGATGCGCAACGGCATGCTGTTCTCGCTGGTGGTGTTCCTGGTTGCCGTGCTGACGCTGCAGCCGCTCTACGGCAATGCCGGGCTCTGGAGTGCGCTGACCATCTGGTTCATCGCGCGCGCCAGCTATTACTGGTGGGCGCTGCGACGCCGCACCGCGAGCCTTTTCACTTAGCCTCGCCCCGCGCCCAGCTGTCGGTGGTACGGCCGACCAGCTCGGCGACGTTGGTCTTCCCCTGCGCCCGTACTGCGGCCACCAGGCCGCGCTTGATGCGCTCGAGCAGATCCAGCCCGCCGAACACCAGCGCTGAATAGAGCTGGATGGCATTGGCGCCCGCCTCGAACTTTTCCACCGCCGTCTCCGGCGAGTGGATGCCACCGACGCCGATGATCGGCAGACTGCCGACCCGCTGGCGCACCTGCGCCAGCTTCTGCGTGGCCAGCGAAAAGAGCGGCTTGCCCGAAAGGCCGCCGGTCTGGGTGGCGTTCTCCATGTCGAGCACCGGGTCGCGCGAGATGGTGGTGTTGGAAACGATCAGTCCATCGAGATCGGTCTCGCCGATCACCCGGGCAATGCCATCGAGCGCCGCCTCGTCGAGATCGGGCGCCAGCTTGAGCAGCACCGGCACGCGCACCTTGGCCTTGGAGCGCGCCTTGAGCACTTCGCCCAGCAGCCGACGCAGGGCCTCGTCGCCCTGCAGGTTGCGCAGGCCCGGCGTATTGGGCGAGGAGATGTTGACCGTCAGGTAGTCGGCGACCTCGGCAAAGCGCAGCACGCCCGCCACATAATCGGCGACGAAGTCCTCGGAATCCTTGTTGGCGCCGATATTGACGCCGAGCACCGCCGGCACATGCAGGCCCTTCAGACGCCGGAACACCGCCTCATGGCCTTCATTGTTAAAGCCCATGCGGTTGATCACGCCCTCGGCTTCCGGGATGCGGAAGAGCCGCGGCTTGGGGTTGCCGATCTGCGGGCGCGGCGTCACCGTGCCGATTTCGACCATGCCGAAGCCCATGCGGGCGAGCGGCACCGGCACCTCGGCATTCTTGTCAAAGCCGGCTGCCATGCCGATCGGATTTTTCAGCTCCAGTCCGACCAGGTTGGTCTTGAGCTCGGGCGGATCGGCATGATCCTGCTCGGGCGACAGCCCCAGCCGCAGCGCATTGATGGTGGCGCCATGCGCCGTCTCAGGGTCCATGCGCAGCAACGCATCGCGGGTCAGCGATTGCAGCAATGGGAGCTTGAGCAGCGGCGAGAGGCGGGAAAAGATCATCGTACCGCCTCCGGCAGATCGACACTGCCGTCGTCGCCGACATCCACCGAGCCGCGCCAGACCACCGCGCTCATCGGGAATGTCCCATAGACATGGGGAAACAGCGCGCCGCCGCGCGACGGCTCCCAGACCAACGCTTCGCCCATATCGGCGCAGCGCACAGCAAACAGCGCCAGCCCGCGCTGCCCCCTGAAGTGCAGCTTGAGCGTCTCTGCCAGCTGGCTCGCCGTGGAAAAATGGATGAAGCCATCCGCCGCGTCGATCGGCATGCCGGTGAAGGTACCGGCTACATCGGCCGCGGCCAGGGTTTCGGCGGTGGCGATCTTGTAGATCAGTTCGGGCGTGGACAAGCGGAACTCCTCAAAGCGAGCGGACCCTAGTGAATGGCTCGGAGAGTCTCAACCTCAGGGTTTACAAAAGCCCGAGCAGCCCGCTAAACTAGGACAATGTTCCATTTGATGGGACTACATTCCTTTGAACGGACCGGTTTTGTCCCATGCTTACTCACCGGGCCATATGGGATGCCCTGGATGCTCTTGCAGAGCGACATGGATTTACGGCCTCGGGTCTGGCGCGCATTGCGGGTCTGGACGCGACGGCATTTAACAAATCCAAGCGGGTGAGCAAGGACGGGCGTGAGCGCTGGCCGTCGACCGAGAGCCTCGCCAAGGTGCTCGAAGCCACGGGCGAGAGCTTTGACCAGTTCGTGTCGCGCGGCACCTACCTGCAACTGCCGTCGACCAGTCGCACGGCCTCGGTGCCGCTGCTCGGCCTCGCCCAGGCCGGCACGGGCGGCTTTTTCGACAGCGCCGGGCATCCGGCCGGACAGGGCTGGGATGAAGTCGAACTGCCCAATGTCGCCGCTGAGGGCATGTACGCGCTGGAAGTCTCGGGCGACTCCATGGAGCCGCTCTATCGCGAGGGGGACCGCGTGGTGGTCGCGCCGGGTGAAATGGTGCGGCGCGGCGATCGCGTGGTGGTGCGCACCGCAATGGCGAGGTGATGATCAAGCTGCTGGCGCGGCAGACCGCCCGCACCATTGAGCTCCATTCGATCAACCCGGCCTATCCGCCGCGCATCGTGCCGGTCGCCGATGTCGAGTGGATGGCGCGCATTACCTGGGCCAGCCAATGATCGAGCCGAACCCGGAGCGCGACGAACAGACCTATGACCTGTTCCTGCGCGAAGGGACCGGCGGCATCGTCTTTCGCCTCAAGGATCACGGGATCACCGCCGGGGCCGCGCAACTGGGCTACTCCATCGACGGATACAGGGTGTCGCGACCCTATGACAGCATCTCCACCGTCACGCTCTCAACCGCCGCCGCCGGCCG
>JACDQI010000124.1 GCA_015657675.1 Devosia sp. | reverse complement strand
CTCCCCAAGGACGCTGCCCCCCCAGATGCCTGGTGGCGGCGGCGGCATGGGCGGCATGGGCGGCATGGACTTCTAAGGTCCACACCAGCTCAGTCCAGACTACCCAGTCACGGACTTTGAAGACGGCGCGTCGGGCAACCGACGCGCCGTTTTCGTTTGGGCGCGCGCCGAAACGGCAGCCGATCCGTACTGCCGGGTTAGTTGGCCGCCGCTCTCCCTACCCACCGTAATCCTCGGGCTTGACCCGAGGATGACGGAGGTTGGGGAGGGGACGGCGCAGAACACTTGCGGGACCGTTGGCGCCCCCGCCAAAAGACGCTGGTGACGCGCCCTAGCGGAACACCAGAAGTCGCAGCGCCAGGATGATGGAGATGATCACCACCATCGGGCGGATCAGCTTGGCGCCGAAGCGGATGCCGGTGATGGCGCCGAGATAGCCGCCGACCAGCTGGCCGATGGCCATGGCAAAGGCGATAGGCCAGATCACATCCCCCGAGGGAATGAAGAGCGCAAGTGCCCCCAGGTTGGAGGTGAGGTTGAGGAACTTGGTGTTGCCCGCCGCGCGCGTCAGCCCGAGGCCGAACAGGGTGACAAAGCCCATGGTCAGGAAGCTGCCGGTGCCCGGGCCGAAAATGCCGTCATAAAAGCCGATGGCAAATCCCATCACCGGCACCCAGACAGCGAACTGCAGCCGGGCGTGGCTGTCGGCGTCGGTGAGTTTGGGTGCAAAGGTAAAGTAGAGCGCGATGCAGATCAGCGCCACCGGCACGGCATAGGAGAGCAGCGAGGTGTCGAGGCTCTTGACCGTCAGCGCACCCATGAAGGCGCCGATGGCGGTCGCCGCGATGGCCGGCAGCAGGTCGCGCAGCGAGACATAGCCACAGCGCCAATAGGTGAGCGCGGCCATGCCGGTGCCAATCACCGACTGCACCTTGTTGGTGCCGAAAGCGGCGATCGGCGGCACGCCGGCCGAGAGCAGCGCCGGCAGCGCGATGAGCCCACCGCCGCCGGCAATGGCATCGACGAAGCCGGCCAATAGGCCCACGCCGCCCAGCGCGAAGAGAGTGATGAGGTCGACGGTCATGGCGTCCCTGTTCCTTCGACACGCTCAGGATGAGGTCTACCGGAACAGCAGTGGTTCAGCCGGGAAGCGATTTAGAGCAGCGTCGAGATGCCGGGCGGCACGCCGCCCATGATCGAGAGCAGCGCTTCGAGCTGGGCCTTGCGCAGCGGCGTCCAGTCGGCGGTGCGCGAGACGATGAGGTTGGCTTCCGACTTCATGATGAGGCCATCCTCGAGGATGCGCAGCGAGTTGGCAGCGAGGGTCGAGCCGGTCGAGGTGATGTCGACGATGAGATCGGCCGAGCCCGAGGCGGGTGCCGCCTCGGTGGCGCCGGCGCTTTCGACAATGCGGTATTCGGCAATCCCGTACTGGGCGAAGTGGCGGCGCGTCAGGTTGACGTATTTGGTGGCGACGCGCAGCCAGCGACCGTGGCGAGCGCGAAAGTCGGAGGCGACGTCGGCAAGATCGACCATCTGCTGCACGTCGATCCAGGCGTCGGGCACCGCGACCACCACATTGGCTTCGCCGAAGCCGAGGCCGCGGACGAACAGCACATTGTCCTCGCCGTTCTCGCTGGCTTCATGGATGAGGTCGGTGCCGGTGACGCCGATATCGATGCCGCCCAGGATCAGTTCGCGGGCGATCTCTGCGGCCGGGTAGAAGCGCACCGTCACCTGCGGCTGGTTCTTGATCGAGCCGACATAGCTCCGCACCCCGCCGGGGCGGGCAATGGTCAAGCGCGAGGACGAAAAGGCCTTGCGTGTCAGCTCTTCGAGCCGGCCCTTGGAGGGCACGGCCAGTGTCAGTCCGCCGCTGCTGCTCATAGGTTGGCCTCCTTTTCCAGCCGCGCCGTCCAGAGCGCGCAGCCCGAGGCCGTCACTGGCTGGGTCGCGCCGAGCCGATCGATCAACCGGTCATACTCGCCGCCCGAGGCCAGCACTTCGCCGTCGCTGCCGGTCATCTCGAAGACGATGCCGGTATAGTAATCGAGCCGCGGCGAGAAGGCGGCGTCGAAGATGACGTCGGCCTTGGGCGAGAGCGCTGCCAGCGCCGCAGCGTGGTTGCGCACCTGGAACAACGGCTCCTCGAAGTCGAAGCCATGGGCGCGGCAAAGATTGCCGATGGTGTCGAGGGCGCGCTGCGCTGAGTCCGACACCGCGAGGTAGTCGTTCAAGAGCTTTACCGTCCGCTCCGGGATGGGCGAGGACTCGAGCGCCTGCTTTTCGAGATAGCGGTCCGCGATTTCCTCGGGGGTGCGCGAGCCAATCAGGCTCAGGCCGCCCGACAGCATGGCGTCGGTGACGATCTCGATCATGGTCTCGCGGCCGTCCGGGGCCTGCACGCCGATGCGCTCGCGCGGCTCGCTGAGGCGCTCCATCAGCCGGCTCAGCGCCTCGGGATGGCCGAAGCGGTGGCGGATACGGGCGCGCCAGGCGGGCGGCACTTCGGCGGCCTCGAGGAAAGCCTCGAAGAGGCCGACGCCGCCGAGCCGGATATTGGGCGCGGTGATGTCGTAGATGGCCAGCGCCCAGCGGGCAAAGGTCAGCACCTGGTCGAGCGCGGCGCTGGCATCGGGCTGGCCGAGCAGTTCGAGGCCGGCCTGCTCGTGCTCGACCGGAAAGCCGTTCTGCTGGCGGAAGATGGTGCCCAGATACGTATAGGCCGCCGGCACGCCGACCATGCCGTCGTCGAGATAGCCCTGCGCGATGGGCAGGGTGAAATCGGGACGCAGGCAGTATTCCACGCCATTGTTGGCGGTGGTCAGCAGCAGGTTGCGGCCGAACTCCTCGCCGGCGAGATCGAAGAACGGGCCGGCCGGCAGCAGCAGCGGCGGGGTCACGCGCGTCACGGTGCGCGATTCCACCAGTCGCACCAGCGCGGCGTAGCGTTCCGACGAACTCTTCACTTGCCGCGCTCCAGCCACGCCTGCACCGCCGGCAGCGCGGAGACGGCGGCGACGATGGAGGCGAGATCGCCATCGCACTCGAACTGCCCCGGGCGCTCGGACTTGTAGGTGGCGTTGTCCTTGATGGCCTGCGCTTCCGCCTTGCCGACGATCAGATCCTTGATCTGCACCTTGCCGGCCTCGCGCTCCTGCGTCCCCTCGATGATCACCGCGGGGGAGTTGCGCTTGTCGGCATAGGCCACCTGCTTGCCGAAATTCTTGGTGTTGCCCATGAACATTTCGGCGCGGATACCGGCGTTGCGGAGGGCCGAGGTGATGGCCTGGTAGCGGGGGGTCTGCTCTTTGTCGAGCACCAGCACCACCACCGGACCGGTGGGCTCGGTGGCGCCGAGATTGCCGGTCATCTTCAGCGCATTGGCCAGCCGCGACACGCCGATGGAAAAGCCGGTCGCGGGAACGGGTTCAGAGCGGAAACGCGACACGAGGCCGTCATAACGACCGCCGCCACCAACGGAGCCAAAAACTACGTCCTGGCCCTTTTCGTTCTGCACGGCAAAGGTCAGTTCGATCTCGAAGACCGGGCCTGTGTAGTATTCGAGGCCACGGATCACGGAGGGATCGATCTTGATGCGGCCAGCATAGCCGGCGGCGTCGAACATGTTGTTCATGACGTCGAGTTCGTCACAGCCGGCCACAAGCGCGGCATTCGACTCATTGCCGCGGCGCATGTTGTCGATAGTGATGCCATTGGCGGCGCCAGCCGACCCACTGCCGGCCTCGCCCCAGCCGGTGAGGTTCAGAATGCGGTCGATCTGGCCCGGCGCAAGGTTGGCGCCCGGAGTAAAATCGCCGCTCTCGTCCTTGCGGCCATCGCCCAGCAGAGCGCGCACGCCCGTGAGCCCGAGACGGTCCAGCTTGTCGATGGCGCGCATCACCACCAGCCAGCGCTGATCGTCCTCGATCTCAAGCAGTTCGCGCAGGCCATCAAAGACCTTCCGGTTGTTGACCTTGACCACATACTTCCCGGCCAGCCCCAGGGCATCCATGGTGTCGGCCATCATCATGCACATTTCGGCGTCCGCTTCGGGACCGGCGGCGCCCACCGTGTCGGCGTCGAACTGCATGAACTGGCGGAAGCGGCCCGGGCCGGGCTTTTCGTTGCGGAACACATAGCCCGCCCGATAGCTCCGATAGGGTTTTGGCAAGTCGTTGAAATTCTGCGCGAAATGGCGGGCGAGCGGCGCCGTCAGGTCGTAGCGCAGGCTCATCCACTGTTCGTCATCGTCCTGCAGCGAGAACACCCCGGCATTGGGCCGGTCGGTGTCGGGCAGGAACTTTCCCAGTGCTTCGGTGTATTCGAAGAGCGGCGTCTCGACCGGATCGAAGCCATAGCGCTCGTAGACCGCCTTGATCTTGGCGATCATCTGGTCCACGGCCGCGATCTCGCCGGGCAAACGGTCCTCAAAGCCCCGCGGCAGCCGCGGGTCGATGCGCTTGGTCTTCTCGTTCATTCTCTGGGTCCAGATTCCGCTGCTTGTTAGCGGAAAGGCCTTTTATAGACAAGGCGAAGCGCCATGTTGCAGATCGGCCACAAAATCAACTGCCTGCGTCAGCCTGCCGCATCCAGGGTTTGCGATTCACCGAACGTGAGTTAAGAGCGATCCGTCCGAAACGCCAACCAGGGAGTATTGTATGACCCATCGTCTCGATACCTTTATGTGTGGCGGTTCCGTCTACGGCGCAGCCCCGCGACATTAGTTGCCTGCGGTTCCGGCCGCTGACTGACCGCCACATTTCCTACGACTAGCAACGTCAACCGACTCTGAGCACGGGCGCATTTTCGTCCGGATTCCGGGTCCCTCAACCGTCTCAACATCACTGGAGCCGGCGCGGCAACGCGTCCGGATGACACCATGACTCTGCTCTCTGATCCCGAGAGCCGTGCGACGCGTGACCGCCGAAGGCGGAGCCTGCCCGTACGGCTGCTGAAAACCCTGATCGCGGTGCTGAAAGCCCGCGCCGAACTGCGCCGGATCACCCGGCCGGTGCGGCAGGACTATCGCGAAATCCCGCCCCACCTGCGGCGCGACCTCGGCCTGCCCGAGGACGACCCGCTGTACCAGCGGATCATCGGCACCGATCCGACCCTCACCATCCTTGCTTATGGAAGACTGAAATGACCGACCTTTTCTTGACTGCTCACCCTGCCCCGCTCGCCACTGAAGCCTCGCGGCCGCGGCGCTCGTTAGCCGTTGTTGCGGCGGTTGCCCGGATGCTGTCCGGCCGGCCGTTGCCGACAACGCGCACCCGCGCCTCCGCTCGCGGTTCGCCCCCAGGGTCGGCCCACCTGCGTCGCGATCTCGGTCTGGTTGCCGAGAACGACCAGTGGTGGCGCGACCTCGACCGCTGGTAACCAGCGCCCCCTCCCCCG
>JACDQI010000123.1 GCA_015657675.1 Devosia sp. | reverse complement strand
CGGCGGCCGTGCCTGGTGCGGCTATGCCTGTCCGCAGACCGTCTGGGTCGACCTTTACCTGGTGGTCGAGCGCGCCATCGAAGGCGATCGCAACGCCCGCATGAAGCTCGACAAGGCGCCGTGGACTCTCGACAAGCTCGGCAAGCGCATCAGCAAGCACGTCATCTGGGTGCTGATCGGCATCGCCACCGGCGGCGCCTGGATCTTCTACTTCGCCGATGCGCCGACGCTGCTGCAGACCGTGGTGACCTTCCAGGCCCCGTTGGTCGCCTATGCCACTATCGCCATCCTCACCGCCACGACCTACGTCTTTGGCGGCCTGATGCGCGAGCAGGTCTGCACCTACATGTGCCCGTGGCCGCGCATCCAGGGCGCCATGCTCGACGAGAACTCGCTCACCGTCACCTATAATGACTGGCGCGGCGAGCCGCGTAACCGCCACGCCAAGAAGGCGGCGGCCGAGGGCAAGCAGGTCGGCGACTGCGTCGATTGCAATGCCTGCGTCGTGGTCTGCCCGATGGGCATCGACATCCGCGACGGCCAGCAGCTCGAATGCATCACCTGCGCGCTCTGCATCGACGCCTGCGACGATGTGATGGACAAGCTCGGCAAGGAGCGCGGGCTGATCTCCTATGTCACTCTGAACGACTATAACGCCAACATGAACCTCGCCATCGGCAGCGGACGGATGATCTCGCCGGCCAATGTACGCGACAGCGTCACGGGCAAGCTGGTTGCTGCCATCCGGCACACCAACTGGCGCTCGATCGTGCGCCCGCGGACCATCGCCTATTTCCTGGTCTGGGCGATCATCGGTCTCGCCATGCTGACCGTCCTGTCACTGCGTTCGCCGATTTCGCTTAACGTGCTGCACGACCGCAACCCGCTCTATGTCGAGTTGCGCGACGGCTCGGTGCGCAATGGTTACGACGTCAAGATTCTCAACATGACACCGGCGGAGCGCACCGTGCAGCTCACCATCGAGGGCCTGCCGGGCGGTGAGCTGTCGCTGGCCGACAATGGCGAGAAGTTGGAAAAGTCCCTCACCTTCGAACTCGAGCCCGACAAGGTGCTGCCGGTTCGGCTCTATGTGCGGACCTCGCCCGAGACGCGGCCCGAGGAGAAGACGAAGTTCACCATCATCGTCCGCACCACTGACGGCACCGCGACCAGCACCGCCGAAACCACCTTTGAAGTCCCGGAGAATGACGAATGAGCGCCAAGACGAGTGCAGCCAAGACCACCTCGCCGGAGTTCACCGGCCGCCACATGTGGATGCTGATGATCGGTTTTTTCGGCGTCATCGTCACCGTCAATATCGGCATGGCCGTGCTCTCATCGACGACCTGGACGGGTCTGGTGGTCAGCAACTCCTACGTCGCCAGTCAGGAGTTCGAGACCAAGCGCATCGCCCATGAAAAGCAGCTGGCTGCCGGCTGGGCGTCGACGCTGACCTTTGAAAACGGCGCCGTGACGCTCAAACTCGTGGATGGGGCAGGCACGCCGGTCGACCTCAGCGACGTGACCGTCAAGGTCAACCGCCCGGTTGGCGGCCATGACGACCAGACCCTGACGCTGGTTCGCGCCGCCGACGGCACCTATGCGGCGCCGCTGAACCTGGGCGCGGGCGTCTGGGACGCGCATGTCACCACAGCCGAGACGGCGCTCGGACCATACGAGCTCTTCGAACGGTTCAGCGCCAAGGGCAACTGAAATGACCTGCTGTGTTCCTGGTGAACATGCCATTGTCGACGCCGAAGCCGGCAGCATCGAAAGCGATAGCGCCGCGCTGTTTTCTCTGAGCCGCCGCCTCGGCGACGGCACAAGGCAGCTTGAGTTCGCCGTTCCTGATGCCCATTGCGCCGCCTGCATCCGCTCGATCGAGACCGGGCTCGCGGCACTGCCGATGGTCAAGTCGGCCCGCGTCAATCTCACGCGCCGCCGCGTCCGCGTCGTCTTTGATCCGGACAAGGGCGAGACCGCCGAACTGGCCCCGGCGATACGCGCCAGCGGCTACCACACCTATGTGCTCGACCCCAGCCAGGACGACAGCGGTGACCCGGTGCTCGCCGAGCTCGTCAAGGCGCTCGGCGTCGCCGGCTTTGCGGCAGGCAACATCATGCTCTTCTCGGTCTCGGTCTGGTCCGGCGCCGACGAGGCGACGCGTGATCTTTTCCACTGGATCTCGGCCATCATCGCCCTGCCGGCGGTCGCCTATTCGGGCCGGCTGTTCTTCCGCTCGGCCTGGCGTGCAGTCAGGGTAGGAAAGACCAACATGGATGTGCCGGTCTCGATCGGCGTCATCCTCGCAACCGCGCTCAGCCTTTTTGAGACCTTCCGGTCGGGCGAGCACGCCTATTTCGACGCCTCGACCACTCTGCTGTTCTTCCTGCTCGCCGGCCGCACGCTCGACCACATGATGCGCGAGCGCGCCCGCAGCGCCATCACCAACCTGGCGCGGCTGCAGCCGCGTGGCGCCACCCGCATTCTCGACGACGGTAAGCGCGAATACGTACCGCTCGACGAACTGACGCCCGGCATGCGCATCGAGCTCAAGGCCGGCGAGCGCGT
>JACDQI010000122.1 GCA_015657675.1 Devosia sp. | reverse complement strand
CAAGAACGACAACATCGTCTACATCGGCGACCTCATCCAGAAGACCGAGGCCGAGATGCTCCGCACTCCCAATTTCGGGCGCAAGTCGCTCAACGAAATCAAGGAAGTGCTGGCGCAGATGGGCCTGCATCTGGGCATGGACGTTGCCAACTGGCCGCCTGAGAACATCGACGATCTGGCCAAGCGCTACGAAGATCATTACTAAGCGCGGTCATCGCGCGATCAACACGAGACAACTAGCCCGTCGAGAGACGCGCCCCTGTAGGGAGTCAAACAATGCGCCACGGTAATGCAAACCGGAAGCTCAATCGGACTGCGAGCCACCGCAAGGCGATGTTCGCCAACATGTCTGCCGCGCTGATCAAGCACGAGCAGATCATCACCACCTTGCCCAAGGCCAAGGAACTGCGTCCCATCGTGGAAAAGCTGATCACCCTTGGCAAGCGCGGCGACCTGCATGCGCGCCGCCAGGCGATCGCCCAGATGAAGGACGAGACCCAGGTCAAGAAGCTCTTCGACGTTCTCGGGCCGCGCTACAAGGAACGTAATGGCGGCTATATCCGCATCCTCAAGGCCGGTTTCCGCTTCGGCGACAACGCACCGCAGGCGGTTATCGAGTTCGTCGACCGCGACGTCGATGCCAAGGGCCTCGACTCCGGTCCAGTGCAGGTGCGTGACGAGGACGAAGCCGAAGCCGCATAAGCGCTTCGTGCAGTTCAGAGTTTTGAGGCGGTCCGGTTCCCGGGCCGCCTTTTTTGCATGGGTGCCACGTAGATTTACCTCTGTTGCAGGACCTCCCGTATGCGTTAGGCGATTGTGATCGCTCGGCCACTGCCATTGACTTGCCGTGGTGGGCGTCCATCCGTAGGGAAGCGGATAGAATTTGCTGAGCGGCGCGTAACGTGCGCGTCACAGCAGTGGCAATATGGGATGGAGCGCCTGCCGAGGCTGAGGGCGGCTGGCGCTGCACGGGGGGACGTACAGTGGCGGAACAGAAGTTGGTGCTGGTCACCGGCGCAACAGGCTTTGTTGGCAAGTGGACCATCCTGCGCCTCCTGGAGGCCGGCTATTCGGTCCGCGGCACCGTGCGGTCGATGCGCCGCGTCACCGATGTCTTTCGCACCCTCACCGATAATCTTGGGCGCGAGCCGGTGTCCCGGCTTGAGCTGGTCGAAGCTGACCTGCTGGCCGACAGCGGCTGGTCCGAAGCCATGGCCGGCGTCGATGTCGTCATGCATGTCGCCGCCGCCATCCGTGGTGACGAGCCGCGAGACCAGGACCTGGTGATCCGTCCTGCGCTCGAGGGGACCGAGCGCGTGCTCAAGGCAGCCAAGGCCGCGGGTGTGCGGCGAGTAATCCTCACATCGTCGATCGCCACCGTTGGCTATGGCCACGGCCATACCACCGGTCGGCGCGTCTACGACGAGAGCCATTTCACCAATCTCGACGGCATGAAGTTCAAGTGGGCCTATTGCATCGGCAAGACCAAGGCCGAACAGCTCGCTTGGGCTTTTGCGCGCGATAACGACATTGAGCTCACCACCATTCATCCCGGCGCCATTATCGGACCCGCGCTCGACGCGGATGCCAGCATCTCGGTCGGGCTCGTTTCCGGTCTGCTCGATGGCAGCACCCCGGCGGTGCCCAGCAACGGTTTTTGCGTCATCGACGTGCGCGACGTGGCCGACCTGCATGTGGCGGCGCTGCAAAAGCCCGAGACTGCCGGTCAGCGCTACCTCGCGACCTCCGACTACACACCGTTCCCAAAGGTCGCCGAAATCCTGCAGGCGGCCTATCCGGACCGCAAGGTGGTGCTCAAGACCGTCCCGGACTGGATCATCCGCCTGATTGCCATGTTCGGCGGTCCGGCCCGGCAGATCATCAACGACATCGGCAATGAAAAGATCTTTGACGGATCCAAGGGCGAAAAGCTCCTGGGTCGCAAGTTCATCTCGAGCAAGGACTCGATCCTTGCCACCGCCGAAAGCGTCATCCGCCTCGGCCTCGTGCCCTGAGGCTCAGCGTTTGAGATCCCAGGCGGCATAAAGCCGGTTGAGTTCCGCCATCGAGCCCAACTCGATCATCGGCAGCCCAGACGCCTGCAGCCGCTTGTGGTTTGCAGACCGCAGCTTTGGCTGCACGATCAGAATCCAGCGGATCATTTCCCACTTGATGCTGTCCTTGTCGCCGGCGAGCGACCCGGGGCGCGCCCGCTTCTCGAACAGCGTACGGCGCAGGTAGGGGAAAAAGTTCGCCCAGCGGCTGTCCCCCAGTAGGATGATCCCGGTAGCCCGCTCAAAACGCTGCGGCATCAGCTTGGAGTAATTGCCCTCCATCACCCAGCATTCGCCTGCAATGGCGGCATCGTGCAGGGCGGCGAACTCGTCGTCAGACCGTTGTACCCAGTCGGTGTTGGGCACATGGCGAAAGAGGTCGAGATGATGCACCTCAGCGCCCAGTCGCCGGCCGAGAACCAGGGCCAGCGTCGACTTGCCCGCATTGGATGGGCCACAGATCATGATGCGATTACCCAGCGTCTCGAGCGGTGGGAAAGCGACCGATTTCGACAACTTATCCTCCTCCGTTTCGGCCGGTTTATAGTTGCACCCATCCTGCTGAACGCGAGGCACGCACGGGGTGTCGCAGCAGGTGATTGGGCCAGGGGCGGGCCGCCGCGCCTGGGGTCGTTGGGGAAGTGGTCCGGGTCTTCACGGGCGCCAACAGCCAAAAACCATTCGCGTCGGGCGGGGCAATAGTCCCAACCTCTACCATTCGCCGGTCTACCGGCATCAGGGGCAAGGCCCCGCCCACGCCGCATCTCCAAAGCGGCGGGACTAAAGCAAAACCCCGGGAGCCGAGGCTCGCCGGGATTTCGGTGCTTGTCGCAATGTCGGCCCTTATTCGGGCTGCATGTCCTTGCCGGTGTAGACGTCTTCCACCCAGTACTGGTCGCGGCGGTCAAAGCCGTTGAACGGGGTCAGCGACGCCTGCGTATAGGCGCCCATCAGGCCGAACTCGATCCAGTCGTCCTCATCGATATCGGAGGGCAGGGTGAAGATCTGCGGCAGCACGTCATAGCTGTCGCAGGTCGGGCCCCAGACCGTGAAATCGGCAAACTCGCCATCATTGTCGTGCAGGCGCGGGCCGCGCCAGACGCGCACCGGCGGCGTGAAGTGCATGAACTTGACTTCCATCAGCGCGCCATAAGCGCCGTCGTTCACATAGACCGACTGGCCGCCGCGCTGATGCTTGACGCGCAGCAGCAGCGAGGTCGACGAGGTCACCAGCGCCCGGCCCGGCTCGATGATCAGGTCGGGCTGGTGGTTGCCGAAACTGTCCTTCACTGCCTGACCGATGGTATCGAAATAGTGATCCATCGGCGGCGCTTCGCTGGTCGGGTAGGGGGCCGGATAACCGCCACCGATATTGAGGCGCTTGAGCGTGATCCCAGATTCCTCGGCAATCTTGGCCGCTGCGGCGATATGGCGTTCGTAGGCATAGGCGTCTTCGCACTGGCTGCCGACATGGAAGCAGAGCGAGGGTGTGTACCCCATCTGCTCGACCAGCTTGACGATCTCGGCCGCGCCATCCTGCATGACGCCGAACTTGATGCCGAAGTCGTACGACTTCAGCGCCTTGCCGGCCTTGAACCGGGTGGTGACTTCGATGTCGCGGCTGGGCGACACCACGGCCGCCAGCTGGTCGAGCTGCTGCGGGTGGTCGATGGTGAACGAGCGGACCCCGAACTCCTCGTAAGCGCGGGCAATCTCGCGCTTGCTCTTGATCGGGTTGTTGTAGTGCATCACAGCGCCGGGCGCGTAGTCGCGCACCAGTTCCATCTCGGTGTTCGAGGCGACGTCAAAGGCCTTCAGGCCCTCGTCGTGCAGCTGCTTGATGATATGCGGGGATGGGTTGCACTTGACCGCATAGGTCAGCAGCCCGTCGAAACCCTTGCGGAACACCTTGGTCGCCCGATGCAGTTCTTTTTTCGAGAACAGGAACGACGGAAAATCGGGCTCTTCAGCGGCGATCAGCTGCGAGGTGTTGGAGTAGACCGTGGTCGGCTCAGTCATGGGCGGCTAACCTTTCTGGGGTCTCGGGCGGGGGAACATCCCCCGCAAAACGAGCGCTGCATATAGGGTTCATCGCCCCCCTCTGCAAATGATAATTTGCCCGTAATGTCGCGGTGCGACATGACACCTTAATGGCGTCAGAATCCGGGCGTTTTACGACCCGTGCGTTGTCATCCAAACTCCGGGGTTCGACATGTCTCCTCGCGCTATTCTTTTGGCCGTTCTGGCCGCGGCCGGCGGTCTCGCCATCGGCAATCTCGTCCTCCCTTCGCTTACAGTTCCACCCCGTGTCGCGGCCAACGAACCCGCCACGACGGAGGCGCCGCGCGTCGTCCCCGAAAGCCAGGCGCAACTGCAGCTGAGCTTTGCCCCGGTAGTGCGGTCGGCAACCCCATCGGTGGTCAACGTCTATGCCACCACCATTACTCAGGAATCGACCTCGCCCTTCGCCAACGATCCATTCTTCCAGCGCTTCTTCGGCACTGACGGTTTCAAGACGCGGCCGCGCCAGTCGCAGTCGCTGGGCTCGGGCGTGATCGTCGAGGCCAGCGGTGTCATCCTCACCAACTCGCACGTCGTCAACGGCGCGACCGACATTCGCGTCGCCACCTCCGATGGCCGGGAATACCCGGTCGACCTGGCCCTCGACGATCCCAAGACCGATCTGGCAGTTCTCCGCATCCGCGACGCCAAGGGCGCCAGTTTTCCGGCCCTGTCATTTGCCGATTCCGACGGCCTGCAGGTGGGCGACATCGTGCTCGCCATCGGCAATCCGTTCGGCGTCGGCCAGACGGTCACCTCAGGCATCGTCTCTGCCCTGGCCCGAACTGGCGTTGAGAGCTCCAACTACGAGTTCTTCATCCAGACCGACGCTGCCATCAACCGCGGCAACTCGGGTGGTCCTCTGTTCAACATGGACGGGCAGGTGATCGGCGTGAACACCGCGATCCTGTCGCCCAATGGCGGGTCGATCGGCATCGGCTTCT
>JACDQI010000121.1 GCA_015657675.1 Devosia sp. | reverse complement strand
TGCCCTCCGAAGGCAGAGGTCACAGATTCGAATTCTGTCGGGTGCGCCAATAACTCATTGGTTTTACAAGCATAATTTTCGAGAACAAGGTCCGATCGGCCTCGTCGTTGATGCCAACAGCCACCTGACAGCCACCGCGCGAATAGTTGGGGACTTGCGACGCCTAAGTGAGCAAGACCGGGCAGCCCCAGTTAGTGATGCTGGTCAAGTCCTCGCCGGACCGGCGCAAACGATCCAGCAGCTCTTCGCACGATTGGAATCGCTCTTCCAGGAAGGGCAAGAGTCGTTGTGGTTCACCAAGCAGCTCTGACGCCATTAAGGCAGCCGCCTCCGTCGATGTCGTTTCCAAGCAAGTTGCTAGAGCAGCGCCGTAGGCTAGTCCCGTAGTCCAGTGCACCGGCCACAAATGTCCAATCACTGCCTGGCCGCCGGACACGAGAGACTGGGCCAAGCCAATCCGGGCAAGCCCGCCCCGCCCCTGTGCAGTCGCGCCGCTGCAGCTGTTGAGAACTAGAAGGCGACGGCCCAAATCTGGTACCGTCCAACTGCGGACCTCGTCGAAATCGACTAGCGTCCCATCGGGGAGATGTAGGCCTGTCCCCCCAGCAGTGAAAGGATCATGGGTACCGTGCGAAATTACCCAAACGACGTCAGCATCTTGGTCCTCATAGAATCGTCGCAAGTCCTGGCGCGTAGCGTCAGCTGACCCGTAGACCTCCACCGACCAACCTGATCGATCCGCTACGTGCCGCAAGGCATCAATCTCGAACGTCTCGTGCATCGGGCCTCCCGCCCAAACTGATATCCGCCGGATCGGCCGCGGCGGCTGGGCGCGCTGGAAACTTATCTCCAGTGGGGCGGCGACTGCTCCAGACTTTCGCAACATGGCCTGCAAAGGCTCTGGCCCGCTCGGGAACATCAGTATTGCCCGCGGCTTCCAGCCGTCGTGGAGCTGCAGTCTGAGTTCGTCGAAACGGTAGTGGGCTGCCATAGCCGCTTCTAAGACTGGCCCTGCCGCGACGTCGGCAACATCGAAACGCATCTCTTCGTAGGCGTCTGCCGCATGGTCGCCATCTGAGCCGCGAAAGTACGATCCAAGCGCCACACCTGCTGCCCGTTGAACGGCATCGTGCGTGGCAGTATCGCCCGTTCCGGTGAGCCAACGGCCACCTGGCCAAAGGTACGCGGCACCCCCGCCATGAGTTGGCACTACAGCTAAGACGTTTGCGTCTGCCGGCGCGGCACCACCTGCGCGGTACCATGCTCCCAGGACCGCGATCAGGTCGTCTATCTCTCCCCAGTTGACGAGAACGAAGATCAAGGGATGAATGATGGAGACTCGCAACTCCATTACTTCGAGGTCCGATTCACCGGCTCGCAAGTCAGCGAGGTAATGGGCTCGGAGACAACCGATCTCAGCCAGAATTTCTGCCTTGCTAGCTTGCCAGTGCTCTGGCCCTTCAAGGGCCACCGCAAACACCTGAAGCCGCTCGTGCTCAACCATATCAGAACTATGGTCGCGCAGAATTTTGTGGGCCCATTCCTGAGGGGTGCCATCCACGTAGCGGTTTGCGGGAGTTATGAATGTCATCGCGACTTCAAAGCGCTGCCGAGGTGAGTATGTCCGTTCGGCAGCGGCCAGCAGTTCGTCTGCCCACGACTTGCCTTCGAGCCAGTCTCTATGCGCCGCCCATATCACCATCTGCGTCATAGCTTCGAGCGCGTCATGGTCACTGGCGTCGCTGTGAAAAAACGTTGAAGCAACACGCCAGCAGACCGGTGCTACTTCCGCTGAAAGAGTATCTAGGCCGCCAAATTTGTACGCAACGTAGAAACATGCAGCCGCGAATTTCGGCACATATCTCAGGTACATATCGAACAAGACAGGCGGTGCCTCAGGGAACACCGCGAAGCTGTAGGTATTAGCGTTGACACGTTGGCCTCGAACATGGGTCGAAGCGACGGCTGTCCATATCCAATCAAAGCACGCCCCCATTTGACCCCCGGACCTGGTGACATGGGTCGCCGGCATGCAACTGATAAACCTCACGCAGTCAATCGAGTCGGCCTCTCGGCTGGTTGCGCCATGGCGTGCATTTGCGAGGTCGCCCACCATAGCTTCTGTCCAAGACCAGAAGTCAGGTAGATGAGCCATACGCATATGTTGCACCGCCCAGATCGCCTCTAGGAGGTCAAGGTCGGGAGCCGACCAAGAGAATGGCGCCTTCCAGTCGACTGTCTCTGAGTTGAGTTCGAATAGATGCGGAAAGGCACTCTGAAGTGTCGACATGAGGTCACTGAATGTAAGGCGATTGGAACGCCAAGTAATAGGGAGTTCCACCGCTGATTGCCAATGGGACTGGGGCGGTAAAGGCTGGAGGTCTAGCTCTAGGCCTTCTGCTTCGCCCTCGCCGCGGCTAGTGCCGCCCGTCGAACACTTGACCGCTCGCGGGTCGCTGCCGCAGTTAGGCGTGCAAGGCAGGTTCCATGCGCTCGGGAGTCGACGGTGGCCGTCATTGCAAAAGAGCTAGTAGACAGCGTCGCGATCCTGTTTCGTCCGAATCCTAACAGTCAGGTCATAGAACCGGTTGGTACCGCCTTCATTGTGCGGTTCCGAGAAAATCTCGATGATCAGTTCAACAGCTTCTACTTGGTTTCTTGTCAGCATTGCATCAATCT
Organism: Devosia sp.; assembly: GCA_015657675.1. Lineage (GTDB taxonomy): Bacteria > Pseudomonadota > Alphaproteobacteria > Rhizobiales > Devosiaceae > Devosia_A. The sequence goes on along the minus strand of JACDQI010000121.1, from coordinate 31,616 downwards.
CGCGACGCTAGCTCGTCTCTCCACCGGCGATCAAATACCCGTTCGGCGCGAAGATTGGACAGTGGCTCCGACGGGGGATGACGTCGCTGCGATTGACATTACCGGCCAGCTGATCGCGCCTCTAGATCGCTTTGGCTTCGTGGAATTGTCATCCATGGTCCAAGACATGCCTTCAAACATCAACGTCGGCAGCGATTTGTTCATGCTCGGATTGTTTGCAAACGAGCCGGATACCGGAGCGAACGTTCCGCGGGCACGGTTCGGAAATGTCAGCGCGATGGCGAGTTCGGGGGTACCGGTCTCGCAGGGAAACGGGGCAAATCGACCGTCCCATTTGGGGGATATGCGCTCCCGGACGGGGTTTTCGGGCTCGCCAGTCTTTGCGTACGAAACACTTTCGGGATACGGGAGCCTGGTTCAAAGGACGCACTGGCTGGGCATCCATAGCGGTCAGTTTCCAGATCGACTGAACGTCCTAGTGGGCGGCAAGACATATCCCGCTGACATCCCAGCGAGTATGACCATCATCGTGCCAGCCTGGGTAATGATCTTTATAGAGCAGGACGCGGTCTTTGCAGCAAAACGGGAAGCTCACCGGAGGGCGCTTTCACCCCCGGATGCGACCACCAGTCAGCCAAGTTGAGCATCTGCCCTAAGTTACGGACTCATTCTCATGGATCTCGCTTATTTCATGCGCGAGCGGACGGCGATCATCCGGCTCTTTTATGACAAAGGTCGGCTCCCGTTCGAACAGCTAAAGCAGGACATAGAGGATGAAGTCCCGCCTTGGCGGCCGCTATCCTTCAATCCCGATTACGACAGTCCCGAGCCAGCTTTCCTCGGGGAATGGATGCAGGCCGAACAGACGCGCGAACTGGTCGGCATGCTTGCCGTCTCCCTGTTGTCAGACACCTTGAAGCTCTACTTCGCCGAGTTCGAGCGCGACGTCGGGTTCGCCTTCAAGGACGACAAGGCTAGGCAGGCTCACTTCAGGCAGGGCTTCATTGAGGGCTATCGGCAGATTCTGGAGCACATCATGGGCGACGCCTATGCCACCTGCCCGGTCCGGTTCGACCTGATCGAACAGGTGGTTCTAGCACGCAACGACATCGCGCACAGCTCCGACTTTGTCTCGTTCAACGCCCGCCACAACCGCAAGACGCTGGAGAAACATCCAAACCCCTTCTTCGTGGACGAAGACTCTCGGGTGGAGCCTGGGGCGTTGGCTTGGAACGCTTTGAAGATCGAGGTCAGCCGAGAGAAACTAATGGCAGCTGTCGACGAGGTGGAGAAGCTCGCCGACTGGGTGCAAGAGAACAACGCCGTGGTTTGGGAATGGCGCCGCCGCCGTCGATCAGAAGGCTAGGCCCCGAGGCCGGCAAACCCTCGGCACCGGCGCCCCTTCTGTCATGCAGCCTTCCCTCGCTTCCCGATACCCGCGATCAACTCCCGCTGGGTGTAGCCCGGCAACGTGCCGTAGCTGGTCAGCGTGACCAGCGCGCCGTCATGCCCCAGATTTTGAGACCACGCCTTGTACTCGGCCGGCGTCGTGCAAAGGTGGCTTCCCAGTTGCGCCAGCGCGTGACGGAAGCTGTGCGGCTTGAAGTCCGGAAGGCCGGCCGCAACGCAGGCTGCCTTGAAAACCTTACGGATCGGGTCGGCATTTGCCCAGCACTCTTTCTTGAGGCGCGATGGTAACACTTCGCCACCGGCGCCGAAGCTGACTTCGGTCTGGGGAAAGAGAGGATCGTCCGGTCCGAACCCATGGTCACGCTTCAGCTCCTGTTTCCAGTCGGCAATGACGTCGACGAAATTCTCACCGACGGGGAAGAACCACGTCGGGAAGGTCTTTCCGAACTTGGTCCGGACTTCCCGCGCATCCTGAAAGAGTTGTCGATCATCGAGATCGAGGTGCTTGAGACGCAGCGATGCCGTCGCGTTGTCTCGTGCGCCGGTCACGATAGTGATAGCCACCAACGCGCGGTTGCGACGCTCCACAGCGGATGTCGCCGGCATCGCCGACATCATGGTGCCGATCTGCTCGACCGTCGGCACCAGCATTGGCCGGGGCGCACGTGCGATAGCTTCGTCGCGTCGAGATGGTTTGAAATAGTCGGCATCCGATTTCACCAGGCGGTGGCGAAACCCCTTCTGCTCGGCGAGCCAAATGATGAAGTCGCGCATGGCGTAGAGCGTCGACGTGATCGTCGCCTTACTCACCCGGCGCATGCCGACCTTGGTATTGACGGTGGCCAAGTGCTTTCTAAAGCCGCTCGCCTGCTCGATGCGAAACTCGCTGAAGCTTTTGCGTCGAGTGTAGTCCTCGAACCGATCCAGCGCCTTAAGCACCTGGTCGATTGAGTGCTCGCCCAGTTGCCGGGCGCCGCGAAGATAGGCGACGTAGCGGTGCTTTAGACGTTCGTTGGTGGCGTTCAATTCCATGTCTGGTGATCCTTGTTTTGAGGTGACAGTTTGAAAGGCATCAGGCACTCCCCTTTATGGGTTCGGAGGCGAGCCTGATCGTCACCTGGATTTCCGCCGAGAACAGTTTCAGCCGGGCAGCATTGACGCGCTGGGTCATCACACCGCCGCAGTCCGTGCAGATGGCCACCAGCGCCCCCACTGACTCGGTAAGTGGCGTGTAGTCCGCTATATCCAGCGCAGGGCGCCGGGGGGCGCGGCACACTAGGCAGTAGAGTTTATCCGGGCCGCAGGGACGCTTCGACGTTGCGCGACGGTCGGCATGGTAGCCATTGAGTGACGTGCCATGGATCAACACGGGCTTCCGACCATCGAGCGGCTTTAGCCCGTCGCAAAGCCAGTGACGAACTGTGTTGCGATGCACCCGATAGAGTTCAGCGGTCTCGGCGATGGTGTAGGCGTGCAGCGACTTCGCGCGGCATGGGCTGTGGCGGCGGCTGGCCATACGGCACCTATGCCGCGACCGAGGTGGAGCGCTGCGGCTCTCCGATCCTCGACCCCGCCCACTGGTCTAAGTCGGCAGGCAAGTAGATCGGAAAACGCCCCGCCTTGCGGAAGATCGGGCCGCCGCCGGTGACCGCGAGCTTGGCGAGCCATTTCGAGGAGCAAGGCAGTCCCCAGGTCTCGCGGACATAGTGGGCGGCGGTGGACCGGCGCAGGTAGCGGGAAGTGGTTGAGGTCAACTGGAATCTCCTGTCAATTGGCCGGGTGTTCCGGCGGGTGACGGAGAATTGGCAGTCTCGGGGGCCATGAAAAATTGGCCACGAAATTCCCACGAAACGATTATTTCGTGGGTTTCAACCGACGGTAGTCAGCGCGCATATTGTTCTCGACAGTGGTTTGCGTCGGTCGAGATAGCGCCGGGTGCGCAGTCGCGAGCCAGACCAGCAACGCTTCGGCTTCGTCGGTCAGCGTGTTCGCCAACTCCCCAGCTTCAGCCTTACGATGGAATTCGTCCTCGATCAGATGCCTTGCCTTCGATGGTCGACCGGGCATGCCAGTGCGCTGATCGGGCAGAACATCGACGGCATGCTCGAATGGCCAAATCGAGCGAAGGTCACCCTTTTCCACCATCAGCCGTTTCCAGTGGTCGCGCGCGCGATCGACCAGCGCGTCGTCCCATCCCTTCCTCCAGTGCTCGTCGTCAACGTAAGGATAGCAGCGCAAGACCAGATTGCCGGACAGCATCAACTCGAGAGATTCATCGGCGTAGGGGTAGTCGACCTCGATCCCTGCAAAGAGGTGAGACGGCACCGGCTCGGGTTGTCCGCCCTTGATCCCGATCACCCGCAACTTCTCCGACGCCATCGCAGAAAGTAGGGCGTTGTAGGCGGGTCGCCAGACCTCCACATCCGCAGGATCGAAGTCCCGCTTGCCGCCCTCGGTCGCTATCCATTGCGCCGCGCAGAACAGGGGCATGTAGCCATTGCCCGTCGGTGGCATGAGGTCCGGCAGTTCAAGGCGGACCAACTTGGGTGGATGCCAGAAACCGCGCAATGCGATCGAAGGGATGAGGACGTCGCGATAACCGATGCCGAGCAGGCCGAATCGCACCTCATCAATCTCGCCATGTCCTTGAACTGGGACCAGCTCGTGCCAGTCCAGAGCGCGAATCTCAACGCGCCGGCCCGTCACGACATCCACGCCACTCGCGGCAAAGAAGCCCTCGCGCAGCGCCACCCAAAGCGCGGCCTGGGCTTCGGAAACGGACATCGACATTGGCTTTTCGCCCTCGGCTCGGTCGAAGGCCGACGCAATCCCGAGCAGCGCAAGAGTTGGCTTCGAGAACTGCTCTAGGAACCATCCTTCGTGGGCCGCGCCATCGAAGCCAAGTTGCCACTTTCGCCAAAGCCAGTAGGTACTGCCTTCGCGATAGGGGGCAGACCATTCGCGCACGGAGTCGAGGTCGAGATAGGCAATCCAGGCCACCGCCATTGGTAGCGTCCAGTGCGTCTCGGACTCGGGACGAAACTCGTCAGGACCGGGCCGGTGCGAGAGACTGCCAAGGCGTAGTCGGATCGCCTCGGCGTCGGCTTCCTCGCCTGTGATCTCGCCGAGCTTAGCCCGCTCGAAAAGGTCATCTTTCAGAGCCTGCGTTTCTGCCCAGGATCGGGAGAGCCCCTTGTCGGTATCCATGCTAGCTCAATACCTGCGCTGGCTTTGAGTCGCTGACATTATCTGCGATCTTTTGCCCGCGTGGCGAGACAAACAGGGGGAGAACTCACCGGTGCCTACACTGGATTGGATCGGCAAGAAGGCCGTGGTGAACCATCACCGAGAGGTGCCCTATCGGCTTATCCACTGTGACAAGACCAGGAGCGTCGGCGATCCGGACGCAGGCAACCTGCTCGTTCAGGGCGACAACCTTGGGGCGCTGAAGGCTTTGCTGCCCTACTACGCCGGCAAGGTGAAGTGCATTTATATCGATCCGCCTTTCAACACAGGGTCGGAAGATTGGATTTACAACGACAACGTCAACTCGCCAGAAATCCGCGCGTGGCTTGGGACAGTAGTAAAAAAGGAGGGGGAGGATCTTTCGCGTCACGATAAGTGGCTTTGCATGATGTACCCCCGCATTGCCCTGCTTCGACAATTTCTATCCGATGACGGAACTTTGTTTTTTCATATTGATGATAACGAAATTGGAAACAGCATACTGCTCTGTGACGAGATATTTGACAGAAAAAATCGAGTTGGATTGATCTGTTTTAAGCAAGCGTCAGCTACAGGACACAAATCTATCAATCCCGGCTTTGTCAACGTCGCTAACAATATTGTTGTCTATTCGAAAGAAAAGAGCTCTTGGAGACCGAACAAGGTTTACACCGGGCGAGAGCGAGATACTCGCTACAACGGCTGGATAAAGAACCGAGACGCTCCTTTCGCAGAGTGGAAGTTCACAACTCTGATGAGCGGTTTTGCGGCAAGCCGAGGAATTTCGCTCAAGGACGCGAGGAAATTAGCGAAGAGTGAGCCCGGCGAGCTAGATGATTTCGTCCTGCAGAATGCCGCTTCAGTCATTCAGCCGGCGCGGCCGGACTACGCTAATGTCGGACAGGATACCCGCGATGCCATCGACCAGTCCCGAGAAAGGCCCAACGAGATCCTGAGGGTTGTGCGGGAAGGTTACAGTGACATCTACCTGAAGGATGGCCAGCGCATCCTTTTCTACTCGGACAAAATAAAGATCGTAGATGGTCAGGCCATTTCAGGTGAGCCTCTTACGACCCTCTGGGACGATATCCTCTCCAACAACATCCACAAGGAAGGAGGGGTAGATTTTCCGAAGGGGAAAAAGCCTGAGGCCTTGATTAAGCGATGCCTTGAGCTAGCCACTTCTACCGGAGACGTAGTGATGGACTCCTTTGCTGGATCCGGCACCACGGCCGCTGTGGCGATAAAGATGGGGCGGAAGTGCGTTACGGTCGAAATGGGCGACCACGCCGTCACGCATACTGCCCCACGTATAACCGCAGCGGTGACCGGCAGCGATACTAGCGGCATTTCCAGCGAGGTTGGCTGGACAGGTGGATCGGGCTTTCGCTTTTGTACCCTCGGTGAGCCACTATTCGACGCGGACGGGAGCGTAAATCCCGCCGTTCTCTACCCCGACCTCGCTGCACATATCTTCTTTTGTGAGACCGGTTCGCCGATACCACGAAGGGCCGACGGCTCATCTACTCTAATAGGGACTTTCCAGGGGAGGGCGATCTATCTGCTTCACTCGGCAGAAGCTGTTGGCGTCGCCAGCACGAATGCAGGGAACGTGCTCACGGCCTCCGCGCTCGAAAACCTGCCTCTGCCCGAGCCGGACTTTGCCGGCCCACGCGTTGTCTATGCCGAAGGCTGCACGGTGCCCGATGATCGGCTCTCGCGCCTCGGGGTGACTTTCAAGCAGATCCCCTATCAGATCGAGGGGATTTGATCGTGAGCCTGCCACTCTTCACGCTGAAGGACTATCAACTCCAGACACTCGCCGCTCTCCGTAAGTTCCTCGAAAAGACGGTGGAGTTGAGCGATGCCGACACGGCCTTCTATGCGGTCACCAAGAGGCCGTTCACGCCTCCGCCAAGCCTGCCTGGCCTCCCCTATGTGTGCCTCCGCATTCCCACTGGCGGTGGCAAGACCATCCTAGCGGCACATTCGATCGGCGTCGCGGCAGACAGCTTTCTTCGCACCGACGCGCCCACCGTGTTGTGGCTCGTGCCGTCGCAGACGATCCGCGACCAGACGCTGGCCACCCTGCACGATCGAGCAAACCCGAACCGTCGCGCCCTTGCCGATCGGTTCGGCGAAAATGTGAGAATCATGGGTGTTGCCGACGCCCTATATGCCAAACGAGCCGACTATGACGGCGGAGCCGTCGTGATCGTCGCGACCCTTCAGGCCTTCCGAGTGGAGGAAACCGAGGGTAGGAAAGTCTATGAAGCCAACGGCGAGCTGATGGATCATTTCAGCGGCCTCGCAGAGGGCTTGCGGACAAAGCTCGATACTGGGCCATCGGGCGACCCGCTGCCGTCGCTGGCCAATGTCCTTCGGCTTCACCGGCCTATGGTCATCGTCGACGAAGCGCACAATGCCCGCACGGAGCTGTCATTCGATACACTGGCAAGGCTCGACCCGTCATTGATCGTCGAGTTCACCGCAACGCCCGTCACGCCCGATGAAGCCGACCCCGCAAGGGGAAAGTTCGCGTCCAACGTCCTGCATCACGTGTCTGCCGCCGAGTTGAAGGCAGCCGACATGATCAAGTTGCCGGTGATCCTTCGCGGCCGGCCCGAACCACGCGAGACGATCGGCGATGCCATTGCCTGGCTCGACGAACTTTCAGCCACCGCGGCGGCCGAAGAGGCTGAGACTGGCGAGTTCGTGCGCCCAGTCATGCTCGTGCAAGCCGAACCGAAATCAAAGGATAAGCCGACGCTGCATGCCGAGGAGGTCAAAAAAATGCTGGTCGAGGACTTCCGCGTTCCGGCCGAGCATGTTGCACTGGCGACCGGCGATGCGCGCGAGATCGATGGCGTCGACCTCTTCGACCGGGACTGCAAAATCCGCTTCATCATCACGCAACAGGCGCTACGCGAGGGTTGGGATTGCTCCTTCGCCTATGTTCTCTGTTCGGTGGCGGAGCAGAAGTCGCCGCGTGCGGTGGAGCAGCTTCTCGGCCGCGTGCTTCGTCTTCCCCGCGCCACACGCAAGAAGCGTGAGGACCTGAATCGCGCCTATGCCTTTGCCACCACCACCAGCTTTCAGAGCGCGGCAAACACGCTTCGCGACGGGCTGGTGAACAACGGCTTTGAGCGGGTCGAGGCCAAAGCGCTGGTTCGACTAGCACCAGACTCGCTGCCGGGCATGGAGGAGGGCGGGAGGGCCTTCCTCTTTGAAGAGCCAATCCCGGATGATCGATGCCGAGACGTTCAAAGTGAATGTCGAAACCGCTACGGGTGGACGCGTCGAGGTCGATACAAACAGCGGAGTATTCCGCGCGCGTGGCGCACTCACCGACTATGACCGAACGTCCATGTTGCTGGCGATGCCCGATGCGGCGGCGAAGGCCGTCGACGCGCTGGTGCACAAGTCGCGGGCGCCCGGTTGAGGGCGACAGAGATCGAGGCCGAGCCGATACGGTTTGCGGTGCCACGCCTCGGCGTGCGCTCGACGAGCGGCCTTCAGCTCTTCGACCGCGCCCACTTCCTCGATATTCCATGGAAGCTAGAGGACGCGGATCCGGCACCTATCCTCGACTACTTCGAGCCGCCAAAGCGCGCGGCCGACGAAGCGCATGTCGATGTCGACACCGCCGGGGCAATAACCCTAGCCTTTGTCAATGACCTGCACGAACAGCTTTCCCTTGCCCTGCAGGAACGTGGCTGGACAAAGAATGCGCTGGTGAACTGGCTCGACCGGCGCATACCGTACTCGGCGCGCCGTGACATTACGCGCGTGTCGTCAACGCTGTTCATCGCCAAGGCTCTGGACGCAGTCGAGACCAAGTCCGGCCTCGCTATCGAAGGCTTGGCGCGCGCCAAGTTCCGGCTTGTCGAGGCGCTGGTAAAGACGATTGCCCGGCACCGAGACGCACGTGAGGCCAGCGCCTTTGAGAGGGCACTGTTCCCGCAAAGTGGCTTGGAGTTTGAAACCAGTGCGGACCTGGAGCTGGTCTTTGACGAAAGCCGCTATGGCTACAACCAACCCTACAAGGGCACCACGGTCTTCGAGAAGCACTCTCCGCGTCATCGGTGACATGGAGTCCAGCGGCGAGGAGTACGATTGCGCAGTCTATCTGGAACGCCACAAGGACGTGAAGGCTTGGGTGCGCAACACCTCTCGCCAGCCGCATTCCTTCTGGCTGCAAACCTCATCGGACAAGTTCTATCCCGACTTTATCGCGCTTCTGCATGACGGGCGTGTGCTGGTGCTCGAATACAAAGGCGCGCCCTACTTCACCAATGACGACTCGAAGGAGAAGCGGCTGGTCGGCGACCTTTGGGCCGACCGATCGGCGGGGAAGGGCCTGTTCCTGATGATCGAAAGCAGGGAATTTGCCCGGATAGACCAAGCCATTCGAGGTTAAGCCTTTCCTTGAGGGCGACGAAGGGGAACGATGTTCGCCGGCGAATTACCGCCGAAAGCCGCCTGAACCGACCTAGCAATTCCGTCCGCTGCCACCTTCACCGGATCATCCGCCAAGTGCGCGTAGCGACTAGTGGTCTTGACGTCCGCATGTCCGAGAATTGCCCCGATGACCGGCAGCGCGTCGCCACGCGCCAGCCCGACCGATGCGAAGCTGTGGCGAAGGTCGTGCAGCCGGAGACTGGGGAAACCGGCATCCGTCCGGACCTTGCGCCAGACTTTCTCGACGCCTTGGAAGTGACTATCGCCGCTTGCCGCCGGGAACACGAAGTCGCTGCCCTCGATCGCCGCAACGCTTGCCAGCACTTCGCAGGCCGGCGCACCTATTGGGATGACTTTTGCGCCTGTCTTGGAATCGCCCAGTCGAAGATAGCCGCGTTCAAGATCGACTTCCGACCAGCGCAGCGAGGCAATCTCGCTCTTGCGTGCACCGGTGAAAGCCAGCAGCCGGATGATTGCCACTGCCGACGGATTGGCGCCTTCAGTTTCCAGCGCCGTGAGGGCCGCGCCAACCTTTCCAAGTTCGGACGCCGAGAGGAAGGTCTCGCCCTTCTTGTCGGCGTAGCGCTTAACCCCGCGCACCGGGTTGTCTGCGCGAAGCTGGCGAGAGACAGCGAACGTCATGATCCCACCCAACAGCCCGACCGTACGCGTGGCGGTGCCCTTGCCGCCCTCGACGATAGCGCGGCCGTGGAGCTTGGTTTTTTCGTCGGCAGCCGTCTTGCCGTTGGCAACGTCCCGCATGAATTTCTCGACGTCGGTCCGGGTAATCTCGCCGATCCTCTTCTTGCCGAGTAGCGGCTTGATATGTCGCTCGATGCGGCCACGGTCGGTGGCGATGGTGCTAGCCTTCTTAGTCTCGCACCCCTCCTTTAGGTAGAGGTCGCAGACCTTATCAAAGGTCATCTCGGCGCGCGCTTTGGCGCGATCGCTCGCCGGATCATTGCCGGCGTGCACGCGACCAAGTGTGCCTTTGGCCAATTCTCGCGCTTCGTCCGGCGTAAGCGCTCCGAGTCGACCAAGCGTAAGGCGGCGTTTGGGTGTGCTTCGCCCCCCTGCTCCGGGCCGATACTCGACGATAAAGGTCTTCACTCCCGAAGGCATCACCTTGAGGCCGAAGCCCTTGAGGTCGCCGTCAAAATAGAAAGTTGGATGATCCGCAGCCGGCAAGGCGTCGATCGTCCGCTTATTCAGCTTTACCGTCGCCATCACTCTTGTCCCCGCCGTGAAAGTAGCCACCCAGTAGCCACTACTCAGAAAGTAGGGGTAATCATCGGAAACCTCAAGGGCTATCGAATGTCACGTTTACAAGGACTTACGGTCACATCGAGGGCCAATGGAACAGCGGGGAAACCCAAAACCCTTGCCCTCCGAAGGCAGAGGTCACAGATTCGAATTCTGTCGGGTGCGCCACTAACCTCAGCCAGTTAGCTCTCTCAGCCGAGCCCCTAATTCCGTGGCGCCTTCCGTTGGCTTGACGGCCTTGAGCGGGATAAAACCCTGTGTGCGTTGCTGTTTTGGGGGCGGATTGCCAGCGCCCCTTACACCTTCGCCTCAAGCCGCCCGGACTCGATGATCCGCTGCAGGAATTTCTGGGTGCGAGGATTTTCCGGATTTGAGAACAGGCGGCGGGGCTCGCCCTGTTCGATGATGCGGCCGTTGTCGAGGAAGCAGACGCGGTCGGCAACGTCGCGGGCAAAGGCCATTTCGTGGGTGACGATCACCATGGTCATGCCGGTCGCCTTGAGGTCGCGGATGATCTTGAGCACTTCGCCGATCAGCTCTGGGTCGAGCGCCGCCGTGACCTCGTCGAGCAGCACGACCTCCGGCTCCGTCGCCAACGAGCGGACAATGGCGACGCGCTGCTGCTGGCCGCCCGAGAGCTGCTCGGGGTAGGATTTCGCATATTGCTCCAGCCCGAAAAGGCCGAGCAGCTTCATCGCCGCGGCCTCGGCCTCGGCACGGGGCCGACCGTGTACTTTGATCGGGGCGAGCGTGATGTTCTGCAGCACGCTCATGGTCGGGAAGAGATTATAGGCCTGGAAGACGATGCCGACCTTCTTGTAGAGGCCGGTGCGCCCGAAACTCGGGTCGTAGATATCGACGCCGTCGATGCGAACACTGCCCTCGTCGAACTCGGTGAGGCCGTTGATGCAGCGCAGCAGCGTCGACTTGCCGGAGCCGGAGGCGCCGATCAGGCACACTACTTCGTGCGCCGACACCGACAGGTCGATCTGGTCCAGCACCTGGCGCTCGCCGTAGAACTTGGTGAGCTTGTCGATCTCGATACGGTTCATTCCTAGAGGGCACCTTGGAGGCGGCGCTGGCGGTCGCGGCGCTGCAGGTGATCGGTCAGGCGGGCCAGCGGTATGGTGGCGAGCAGGAACAGGATCGCCGCCACGACGAGCGAGGAATAGTTGAAGGTGCGGGCGGTATAGATCTGCGCCTCACGCACGGCGTCGCGAACACCAAGCACCGAGAGCAAAGCCACGTCCTTCTGCAAGGCAACCACGAGATTGAGCATCGCAGGCACCACATTGCGCAGGGCCTGCGGCAGGATAGCGTAGCGCAGCGTCTGCCAACGGGTGAGGCCGAGCGCCTTGGCGGCCATCGACTGGCCCTCGTGCACCGCCTCAATGCCGGAGCGATACACCTCGGTGGCGTAGGCCGAATAGCTCAGCACCAGCGCGATGCCGCCCCAGAACAGCCCCTCCTTGGGCAGGCCGGGCAGGTTCAGCGCCGGAATGCCGAAGCCGAAGAGCAGCACGAGCAGCAAAGCCGGCAGGCCGCGGAAAAGGTCGACATAGACTATGGCGAAGACCCGCAGCGGGGCAAACCATGGCCCACCCATGGCGCGAAAGATCGCGAGGACCAGGGCCCAGACGCCGATGCAGACGAGGCTGATCAGCCAAATCTGCAGCGAGACGAGGAAGCCCTTGGCGACGCCGGGCGCCGCTTCGAGCATAGCCTCGAGGCTGAAGAACTGCAGCTGGATGCGCGGCCATTGCGGAGACGAGCCGACGAAATAGGCCACTGCGCCGAACACCACCACGACGCTGACTAAACTAACAAGGACCGGCGCGAGCCGGTCCTTGAGCGCAATCCGCCGGCGCCCCTTGCCGGGCCTTCGGGTCATTGGCTGATCGTGGGAATGTTAGGATCGGCCACGAGGTACTTCTTGACGAGTTCGTCGACAGTGCCTTTGGCCTTGATTGCCGCGAGGCCCTCATTGATCCAGGGCACGATCGGGTTCTCGTAGGCAAAGAGCAGACCGAGGCCTTCGTCCTTGGGGTCCTTGGGAAGAAGCGCAGTAACCTTCGCTTCCGGCACCTGGCAGCACGTCGCGTACAGCGCGGTCGGCAGCGCCGCGACGGTGGCGTCGATCTGGCCGCCCTGCAGGGCCTGGAACACGCCGGCCTGGTCGTCGAAGACGGCGGCGTCGGCGATACCGAGCACGTTGGTGACGTAGTCGAAATCGGTGGTACCGACGGCGACGCCCCACTTGGCGGCCTTCAGATCGGCGAAGGTCTTGGCCGTCGCCACGGCCGAGGCCGGCAGGGCGATCACGACCTTGTCCGACTGGTAGTATACATCGGAGAAGGTCGCCACCTTGGCGCGATCCGGGGTCACCGAGATCTGCTGGATCGAAAAGTCATAGGCCTTGGGACCCGGCGCGATGGCGCCGTCGAAGGTCACGTCGACCCAGACCACGTCTTCTTTCTTGAAGCCGAGCTCGGCGGCGAGCGCATAGACCAGCGCGGCCTCAAAACCCTCACCGGCTTCCGGGTTGTTGTCGAGGACCCATGGCGGATAGCTCGGCTCGGAGGTCGAGACAGTCAGCTTGCCCGGGGTGAAGAGCCTTGGATCGTTCGGGGTCTTTTCCTGCGCAAAGGCAGGCATGACCATAGCGATCGCCGCCAGCAGCGCGACCGCGAATACGTTATACTTGTTCGCCATTCATCACTCTCGCTATTCCCGCCCGGCGGGAGGCAAAGTGCCTCTTCCCGCCAAGTCCTGTGATGGAATTTAGCGACAAACTGTGGGAGCGCTAGTCATAGAATTGCAAAAAACCTGCGGCCCGGAAACGTTCGTTGCCGCCTATGGGGGGAAGACGGATTCACCGTGAACCGCAATGGGGCAAAGAGATGCCTGAACAACCGCTGATCTTTCACATACCGCACGCCGCTTTGCTGGTCCCGCCGGCAGAGCGCCTATCCCTGGTCATCAGCGAAGCAGAACTGGACATCGAACGGCTGAAGATGACCGATTGGTACACGGACGAGATATTCTCGGCAGCGGCTGTTGCTGGCGATGAAATCGTGGCGTTTCCGGTGTCGCGGCTCGTGCTCGATCCAGAACGTTTCGTCGACGATGAGCATGAGCCGATGGCCAGCCGCGGCATGGGTGTCGTCTACACCAGGTGTCATGACCGAACAGTTCTCCGAGACAATCTCGACGAAAAGGACCGGCTGGTGGAGACGTATTTCGTCCCACACCATCGTCGTCTTGAAGACGCGGTTGAGCGGCACCTGGTCGCACATTGGCGCGCCATTATCATCGACTGCCATAGCTTCCCGTCATCTCCCTTGCCCTACGAGCGGGTTCAGGACCCGATACGACCCCAGATCTGCATCGGCACCGACGCGACCCATACCCCGGAGTGGCTAAGAGATGGGCTGCTGGGTGCTTTCGATGAAGCGGGCTACTCCGTCGACGTAAACACTCCATTCGACGGCAGCCTGGTTCCGATGCGCTACTACGGCAAAGAACCGCTTGTTCAATCGGTCATGATTGAATTGCGACGCGACATCTACATGGATGAGACGAGCGCGCTTAGGAACGACGGGTTCTTGCGTGCGATGTCGGCGGTGCAGAAGGCCATTGCTGCGGTAAGACGTCTCGCGCCGCCTGGGCGGTGAACACCTAAGGTTGGGGGCATGGGGGACGCTTACATGTGGTCAAGCAGGCCTTGGCGACGCTGAGCAACTCACCCCCTCCTATCGGGCCCACCACTTCCTCGGCGCAGTGTTTCCGGCTGCGGCGAAACACGATGCTGGCTCTGCGCGGCCTTGCTAAATGGTCTCATATTGGTATTATTGGCGGTGAGGACACGTTGCCATTCAATCTGCCAGACAATCGCTCCAGCGGGCTGCTGCGGCGGGGCTTTCTCAGTTGAAAGCTGTGGTGGTGCAATTGTTTAGACGAAGGTCCGCTTAACCTCAGAAGGTCGCACCATGAGCCGCATCGCCTATACCGGAGCCCGAATCTTTGATGGCACCGACTGGTGGGACCGGTCGGCGCTGGTGGTGAACGGCGGCATGATCGAAGGCATTATCGCGGCCGACTCGCCGAGCGATGCCGAGCGCGTGGCGCTCGATGGCGGCATCCTGGCGCCGGGCTTTATCGACCTGCAGGTCAATGGCGGCGGCGGGGCGCTGTTCAACCTGACGCCGGACGTTCCGACCATCACCACGATCTGCAGCGCCTTTGCGCGCTTCGGCACCACGGCGACGCTGCCGACGCTGATCACCGATACGCCGGAGAAAAACCGGCTGGCGGTGGCTGCGGGGATCGCCGCGGCGGAACAGCAGGTGCCCGGTTTCCTGGGGCTGCATATCGAAGGTCCGCATCTGGCGGTGTCGCGCAAGGGCGCGCATGACCCGGCGCTGATCCGGCCGATGGACGAGGTTGACCTCGTGGCGCTGGTGGAGGGTCGCAAACGACTACCGAACCTCCTGATCACCGTGGCCGCCGAGACCGTGCGGCCGGAGCAGATCCGGCGGCTGGTGGATGCCGGCATCGTAGTCAGCATCGGCCATTCGGATGTCCCCTACCCGGTGGTGCGCGCCGCCATTGAGGCCGGTGCCACGATGGTGACGCATCTTTTCAATGCGCAGAGCCAGCTGGGCAATCGCGACGGCGGCGTGGTGGGCGCGGCGCTCGACCTCGGCCAGGTCTCGGCCGGCGTCATTGCCGACGGCATCCATGTGAGCGAGGTATCGCTCGGCGTGGCGCTGCGGGCCAAGCGCGGACCGGGTCATATCTTTCTCGTCACGGACGCGATGTCGCCGACCGGGACGGATGCGGAGAGTTTTGTGCTCACCGGGCAGACGGTTTATCGCAAGAACGGTGCGCTGCGCCTCGCCGATGGCACGCTGGCGGGTGCCGACCTGACGATGATCCAGGCCGTGACCTATGTGCACAAAACCATCGGGCTGCCGCTGGAGGAGACGCTGCGGATGGCGTCGCTCTATCCGGCACAGGCCCTGGGCGTGGCGGGCCAGCGCGGGGCGTTGAAACGCGGGCTGCGGGCCGATCTGGTGCATCTCAGCGAAGACCTGCAGGTCAACCAGACCATCATCGGTGGCAAGACGGCGTGGTCGAAGACCGCCTAGGAGACAAGTCCATGGCCTCCCCAGTCGCGCTGCACGACCAGTTGCAACAGCTCGTCTCGGAAGGGCGCAATCCGCGCACCACCGATATCGACCTGATGTCGAGCCTCGAGATGGTCACGACGATCAATGACGAAGATGGCGGCGTGGCGGGGGCGGTGCGCCAGACGCTGCCGCAGGTGTCGCAGGCGGTGGACGCCATCGTGGCGGCTTTCAACGCCGGGGGCCGGCTGGTCTATATCGGGGCGGGCACCAGCGGGCGGCTGGGCGTGCTCGATGCGTCGGAATGCCCGCCGACTTTTGGCGTGCCGCCGACGATGGTGGTGGGCCTGATCGCGGGTGGCCTCGACGCGCTGGTCAATGCCTCGGAAGGGGCTGAGGATCGGGCCGATGCCGGCGCGGCCGACCTGGCGGCGCTCGGGTTTTCCGCAAGCGATGTGGTGGTTGGGATCGCGGTCAGCGGCCGCACGCCTTATGTGATCGGCGCGCTGGAGCATGCCAAGGCGCTGGGCGCCAGGACGGTGGCGCTGACCTGCAACCCGGATTCGCCGATTGCCCGGATGGCCGATATTTCGATCGCGCCGCTGGTCGGCCCCGAGGTGATCACCGGCTCAACGCGGCTCAAGTCGGGCACAGCCCAGAAGCTGGTGCTCAACATGCTCTCGACCGCCAGCATGGTGCGGATCGGCAAGACCTACGGCAACCTGATGGTCGACATGATCGCCAGCAACGGCAAGCTGGTGGCGCGCGCGGCACGCGTCGTGGCCGAAGCGACGGGCCGCAGCATTGCGGAGGCGGAAGCGGCACTGGCCAAGGCCGGCAATGACAGCAAGCTGGCGATCCTGATGCTGCTCACGGGCACGGATATCGAGACGGGCCGCAAGACCCTCGCCGATGCCGGTGGGGTGTTGCGCCGCGCGGTTGCCGGGGCGACGCGCTAGCAGTGCCCCCTCCACCGGCTGCGCCGGTCCCCCTCCCCCGCGTGCGGGGGAGGATTGGAGAGGCTGGTGTGCCTCGTTACTTCAGCAGGCCCGGCGACACGGAACCCTGCAGCTGGCGCTGGAAGATGATGTAGGTGACCAGCACCGGCAGCACGGTGATCACCACGGCGGCAAATAGCGCGCCGAAGTTCACCGCATAGCCCGCCTGCGAGGCGAAGGATGCCATGCCCTGGCTCAGCACGTAATTGGCCGTGTTGGTGTTCAGCGCGATGGCAGCAGGAACTGGTTCCAGAGACCGAGGAAGTTGAAGATCGCCACCGAGGCGATGCCCGGTGTCGCCATGGGCAGCATGATGGTGAAAAAGATCCGCCACGGACCAGCGCCATCGAGCTGGGCCGCCTCGGCGATCTCCTGCGGCAGGGTGCGGAAGAAGGCGTAGAGGAAGAACACCGTGAAGGGCAGCGCGAAGGCCACGTAGGTGATGATCAGCCCCGGGAAGGTGTTGAGCAGACCGAAGCCACGCAGCGTCTGGAACAGCGGCACGACGGCGAGGAAGATCGGGAAGGTCAGGCCAGCGAGCATCAGGTAGTAGATGATCTTGCTGCCCTTGAACTCGTAGCGCGCCAGGTAGTAGGCGCACATGGCGCCCAGCAGCATGACGATGACCAGCGCGCCGCCGACCACGATGACCGTGTTGACGAAGTAATTGCCGATGCTCGCGGTGGTCCAGGCGGAAATGTAGTTCTCGAAGTTGAAGCTCGTCGGCAGCGAGAAGGGCGAGCCGAAGATCTGCTGCGTGGTCTTGAACGAGCTCATCAGCACCCAGAGCAGGGGCGCGCAGATGACGATCACCCAGGCAATGAGAGCGACGTGCGAAACGGTGGCGACGGTCTTATCGTTCCAAAAGGGCTTGCGCGGCGTGCTGGGCACCCGGGTCACGGACTTGGGCGGTGCTGCCACAGGCGTAGCGCGGGCGACGGGCGCGGAACCCGTACCGGTTGCCTTCCACTTGGCGGGACGACCGGTCCACCAGAAAACGAAGAAGACGATGGCGGCAAAGACCAGCGTGATGATGGCGAGCGCAGCGCCCATCGAGGTGGCGTAGCCGAACTTGCCCTTCTTGAAGGCGGTGTTCAGCAGGTGTTGGGAGATCACCACGGTCGAGTTGGCCGGACCGCCCGAGGGGTTGAGCGCCTGCATGTAGACGAAGGCGTCCAGCGCGAGGATGCCGAGGTAGATGTAAGCGGTGCGGATGGTGTCGCGGATCATCGGCACGGTGATGGAGATGGCCGTGCGGAAGCGGCCGGCGCCATCGACGCGCGCGGCTTCATAGACGTCGGCCGGGATGCCTTTGATGGCGGCGATGAACAGCACCATGTAAAAACCGACCATCGACCAAGCGATGACGAAGATCGAGGCGCCCATGGCGGTGCGCTCGTCGCCCAGCCAGGCGAAGGACTTGAAGAATTCGAACCCCATGGCCGTGAGGATGCCATTGAGCAGGCCGCTCGACGGATCGTACATCTGCGCCCAGAGGATGCCGATGACGATGGCGGGCACGGTATAGGGGAAGAAGGAGATCACCCGGTAGATGCCGGAGTGCTTGAGGCCCTGCACCTCGCCCTTGGTGACGCCGCCGACGGTCACCAGCGTGGCCAGCGTCAGCGAGAGGACGATCACCAGGGGCGGCAGCACCAGCACCAGGAAGATCGAGTTGTAGACGGCCTTGGTGAAGACCGGGTCGCTCAAAAGCGTGAGATAATTGGTCAGGCCAACGAAGTTCATCTTCTTCGAAAAGCCTGACCAATCGGTCATGGAATAATAGAAGGCTTGCACGAATGGCGAGATCACGAAGATCACGTAGATCGCCAGGGGGAGCCCGAGGAACACCAGCATGAAGCCGGTGTTCTCGAGGCTCGGCAATTTCCACCGACGGGTTCTTGTGGCCGGTGCCCTCGCCATCGTGCTTTCCATTACATCACTACGACTTTGGTGACGGACGGGTCGTTGTAGACAGCCGAGGTGATGGCTTCGAGCGCAGCGGTGAAGGCCGCGACGTCGAGCTTGCCATCAAGGAAGCTGTTCCAGACGACGAGTTCGTCCTGGTTGGTGCCGTAGAGGTCGAACGAGTTCCAGGTGAACACGTCGTTGCCGGCGTCAGCCAGCAGCTTGCTCTGCGAGACGAGGGCGGTCGAGCCGAAACCGTCGGCCGGCACGGTGTCCTTGACGATGGTCGGAGCGAGCTTGGACTTGGCGAAGTTCGTCGCAGCTTCCTTCGAGAGCATCGTGCGGAGCAGTTCCTTGCCACCGGCAAGGTTGAGCGCGCCGAGCGGGATGATGAACGGCTCGCCGGCAGTGGCGTGCAGAGCGGTCTTGGGGAGCTTGTCGTTCGCGTCGATCGACAGCTCCGGCATACCGGTCATGCGGAAGCCTTCCTTGGTCGCCGGCTTCATCTCGTTTTCGATCCACGAGCCCGACGGGTAGAGCAGGAAGGACTGGTCGTTCGACCACTGCGCCTGAGCAGCGGTGAACTGGGTACCAGCGCCACCCGGCTTCATCATGCCGCCCTGAATGATCTCGTAGAGCGAGGTGAAGACCGACTGGAACGCGGGGTGCGACCAGAAGCCCGGGGTGAAGTTGTCGACAGCAAGACGCACCTCGTCGCCGCCGGCCTTGATCGCCGAGGCGACTGCGGTCGTGCGGTAGTAGGTGGCGGCTTCCTTGCCCCAGCCGAACAGGTAGAGGCCCTTTTCCTTGGCAACCTTGCCCAGCTCGATGGCTTCGGCCCAGGTGGTCGGCGGGGTCCAGCCATTGTCTTCAAACAGCTGAGCCGAGTACCAGATGCCATAGACGGTCATCACGTAGTTGAGCGCGATGAACTTGTCGCCGAAGGTGCCCGGCTTTTCGACGCCACCCACCAGGGTGTCGCGGATCTTGACGCCTTCGAGGCTCGGGGCGTCCAGCACCGAGTTCATGTCTTCGAGCTGGTCGATGATGGCCGAGAAGCCGATCGCCTGCGCGCCCGAGTTGTCGATCAGATCCGGCGGATTGCCACCGAGGAAACGCGGCTGCAGTTCCTGGGCGATCTGGGTCGACGGCGACACCTTGATGGTGAGGCTCGGATGGTTCTTAGCCATGATGCTGGCGGCGAACTCGACGTAGTCGATGCCATAGCCACCGTTGAAGATGACGGCGTCAACGGTCGAACCTTCGGCGACGCCGAACGGATTGGCCGCATCCTGAGCGAAAGCGCTGGTGGATCCCAGCAGGCCGCCGAACGGCGCCACTGCTACCAGAGCCGTCGTCCCGCGCAGGAACGTGCGGCGGTCGATAGTCTTATTGAAAGTCATGTCTAGTCCCTTCCCTTGTCGATAATCAGAACACTACACCCCACGCCAACCGGCTCCGCAAGGCTTACGCCTCTCTGCGGATCCGCTCGCCGTAAAGATCTTCGAGAGCACGGTTGTGCTCGTCGCCGCCCGGAATGTTGGCCGAGATGTAGACCGGGGGCGTTTTGCCGCGCAGGCGGATCGCTTCGGCGACGCCGATAGTGATGCGCTGCGCAATAAAGGCGGCGGTGATCGAGGACACGGCGCCTACGCCGATGCCGCCCGCGAGCGCCATGGTGCTGTCGCCATAGGGCGCCAGATTGTCGATGACCACGTCGGCAACTTCGCTGAGGCGCTTGCCGCTCGGATGCTTGGGCGTGACCTTCATGGTGTGGTCGAGGCTGGTGACGGCGATCACCTTGTGACCGCGGGCCTTGGCGGCCAGCGCGACGCCGAGGATCGAGCCGTTGACGCCCGAGTTCGAGGCGATGATGAAGACGTCGTTGGGCTGCACATCAAACAGCGCCAGGAGGTTCTCGCCGACATTGGGATCGCGCTCGAACTCGGCGCCGCCGAGGGCGGATACGTCACGATCGCCGCGCAGTACCAGAGTGCGCAGGGCGATGCGGTTGGTGGCGATCAGGCCGCCGGCACGACCGGCGATTTCCATGGCGAAGGCTTCGGAGTGACCGGTGCCAAACGCCTGCACCACGCCGTTGTTTTCAAGCGAGTCGGCGATGAGCGCGACGGCCGCATCGATCGCCGGATTGGGGCCGGCGAGGCGTTCGAGGCGGGTCGAGACTTCTTTGGCAAACTGGGCGGTCAGGTCAGACATAGAGCTATTTTTCTTTCGGCTTAGGCCGTCGCGGGACGGGTGTTGAAACTGGCAAGAGCAACGCCGCGCGCCGGGCGACGCCGGGGCTGCACGGCCGCGGCCGAGGCCGCGAGAAGACGCGTGGTGCGATCGAAGTTGGCCTGGGCGATCAACAGGTAGAGGAAGTCGACGACGAAGAGCTGGCAGTGGCGCGCCGAGAGATCCGCCGGCTGCAGGTAGCCGTTGGGCGCGGCAGCGGTCAGCACGTCGTCGGCGAGTTTGCCGAGCGGGGAATCCGGATTGCCGGTGATGGCGACGGTGTAGGCGCCGGTCGCCTTGGCGACGCTCAGCATGTGGATGGTTTCTTCGGTGCGGCCGGTATTGGAGATGCCGATCGCCACGCAGTTTTCGTCGAGGATGGCGGCACTGGTGAGACCGGCATGCACTTCGGACCAGGTGTGGACGTTGATGCCGATGCGATAGAGCCGGTGCTGGGTTTCGAGCGCGGTCAGTGCGCTGCCGCCGACGCCGTAGACATCGACCTGCCGCGCCTTACCGATGGCCTGGGCAACGCGCACGGCGGCGTCGAGATCGAGCAGGCCGGCAGTGGTCTGCAGCGACAGGGTGTGGGTGTTCAAGAGAACCGAGCGGACCTGCTCGGGCGGATCGTCCGGGCCGAAGGAGCGGCCGATGTCGGCGATCCAGGCCGCCTTGGAACCGCCGCGACCGACGTCCTCGGCGATGCCGACGCGCAACTGGTTGTAACCTGTGTAGCCAATGAGGCGGCAGAAGCGCGTGACACTGGCGGCGGAGGTGCGGGCACGCTCGGCGAGTTCGGTGATCGAGAGGCTGAGCGGGGCCTTGGGATCGTCCATGAGAACAGCCGCAATTTTCGCCATCGTGACGGGCATCTGAGACTGGTAAGTCTCGATGCGATCCAGCACACTGAAGGTCTTTGCGACAGCTGACATGTGTGTTAGGCGCTCATGCCTGAAAATCACTCTCAAGACGGCCGGGCTACGGTGAAAACAATTCTTACCCAGCAATTTTGGGGATGACAAGCGGTCGTATGACAGAATGATCACAGCCTTGCTCGCCATCGATGTCGGTGGCTCCAACTCTCGCGCCATCGTGGTCGACATGGATGGCAACTGCCTCGGTCAGGGCCGCAATCGCGGCGGCAACCCGGGCTCCAATCCACCCGAAGAGGCAGCGGCCGCGATTGCGGCAGCAGCAGAGACTGCGGTTGCGCAGGCCGGGGTAAAGCTCGACCTCAAGGTGGCGCTGCTGGCAATGGCCGGGCCGCGCAATGCCGATGTGCAGCGTCGCCTCGATGCCGCGTTTCGTGCGCTTGGGCTCAGCGGTCCGCTAGTGTTCACCGGGGACACGCACGCCATGCTGCCCTCTATCTCGGCGGCGACCGAGGGCTACTGCGTGTTTGCCGGTACGGGATCGGGCGCGGTACGCGTGCGCGGCGGCGAGATCGAGGCGGTGGTCGACGCGGCGGGGTATCTGCTCGGCGATCTGGGTTCGGGTTATTGGCTCGGCCATCATGCGGCGATTGCCGTCACGGCGGCGCTCGAAGGGCGCGGACCGCAGACGGCGCTCACCAACGCAGTGCTCGGGCAGCTCAATATCGAGGTGGTGCACGACCGGGCGGCGGATAGCCGACCGACGGCGCTGCGATACTTCATAGATGCGATCTACAAGATGCGACCGATCGAGATGGCGAGCTTTGCGCCGCTGGTGCTCGCGTGCCGCGAGGATGCGGTGGCGGCGGACCTGCTGGCGCGGGCGGTAGACTATCTGGTCGCCGATTTCCGGCTGGTCTTCGATGCCGGCATGCCCGGTCCTATCGTGCTCGGCGGCAGCGTTGCGGCGCATCTGCCGGGACTGCGTGACGGCCTGGCCGAGGTGCTGCAGGCCGCGGGCCATGCGGTCGATATTCGCCTGAGCGGCGATACCTCGATCGGCGCAGCGGTGCTGGCGCTGCGCCATCAAGGCATTGTCGTCGACGAGCCAATGCTGGCGCGGATCACTGCTTCTGCGGCTGCACGTGCCAGCAGCGCAAAGGCGCCTGCCTAGGCGCCGTCGACGTCGTGCATGCGCAGGTCGAGCTGGCGCGGTGTTGGATGCGCCGCCAGATCGGCGCGGATCTCGTCGGCATTTGCCGTGCGCCCAAGTTGAGCTTCGAGCCGCCCACGGCGCAGCCTTAGCCAGAGGTCGGAGAGCACCGTCTCACCCTCGCGGATGGTGGCGAACTGCCGGCTGAAGAGCAGGCGCTCGACGGTGTCGAAGTCCTGTGAGTCTGCGGCCACCACGGCACGGGCGAGGACGATACGTTCGTTGTCGCCGATGGCGGCGGGCAAGGCATCGACAAAGGCCTTTAGCTCGGCCGGCCGTTTGGCGCCCATCAGGTGTTGGGCGATCTCGACGGCGAGTTCCGGCGGCGCATCGCCGATAGCCCAGGCCTTGCTGTAGTTGCCGATGGCATCATCGGCGCGAGTGCTGAGCAGGGCCGCGAGCCGATAGCCCAGCCAGCTCGGTTTGAGTGCCAGGGACTGTTGCGTGAGCTGCTGCGCACTGTCGCGATCATCGCGATCGAGGGCGGCGATGGCGAGCATCAACGCGTGGACCCAGGTGTTGTGCGACCCGGCACTGGTCTTTAGACGCTCGACCCAGAGGTCGGAGACGGCAAAGCCATTGGGCAAGGCCGCGAGCCGTTCGGCGGCGATCGATTTGTTGGCGGCGAGATCGTCCCAGAACTCGGTTTCGCCGGAGACAGAAAACTCGAGTCCCTGCGCCAGCGGGCGACCGAGCAGATGCTCCTGCCGGGCGCCCCAGGGTTCACCCGCGGAGAAACGCTGCGTCAAAGGTTGGCGGGCTTCGTGCGTGAGGAAAGCATCGATGCGGGCCAGCTCTTCGGCAGGGACGACGCCATCAAGCTCGGTGGCGGCATGGGCGACGGCGGCGCGATAATCGTCGGCATGGGCGTGGCTGGCATCGAGCTGAATGGGTGAAAAGACTTCGGTCCAGTCGAGTTCCTGATGCGGCGCCAGTGGGAAGCGCTGGTTCTGCGTTGGGGCAATGCCGCTCTGGATTTCGAGATACTTGCCCTCGCCCGGACGGGCGAGAAAATCCATCCAGTTCTGGCCACCCTGGTTGGTGCCAAAATAAAAGAACTTGCGGCCCTGCATCTGCGCCGTACTGGTCTGGACGAGGCCATAGCCAGCGCGATCGACCGAGGCGATGAAGAGGCGTTTGGCGGAGGGCGAGCGGAAAAAGACTGAGGTCGCGTTCTCCCAATTGTCCGGGTAGGACGGGTCGTTGGGAGCGCGGGGGAAATCGCAACGGCCGAGGTTATTGCCCGGCCAGATATGCTCGATGGAGTACTCGGCGGGGGCCAGTACGCGGACGCCATCATCCATCGGCGCGGCGACGTTCGTCCACCAATAGGCAAGGCGCTCGCCTTCGGCGGGATTGACGATGCGGCCGTGGGCAAAGAGCTGCGCCTTGCCGGCCGGCATGAAGAGGTCGATCTGCCAGGTGGCCTCGACGATGCGGTCGAATTCATAGAGCCGCAGGATCGGGCCTTCGGGTGTCTCGCGCACACCGGCAAAGATCGGCGCACAGGTGAAGGGTGTGTGGCCAGGGATCAGGCCGTTCCATTCGATGCCGCCGGAGAACCACGCATTTAGGGCTGCGAGGTTGGCGGGCTGGAACACCGGATTGCGAAACACCAGGTCGCGACCGGTGGCGAGGTCCTTGAGTTCGAGCAACCGGCCGCCGAGCGACGGCGCGACGACGGCGCGGAGGCGGCCGTTGTCGATGACGACGCAGTCGAGTTCGGAGGGGACGCTGTTGCGATCGTAATCGTCCGACACCTGGTAGGGGAGAATCGAGTCCTCGCCCCACTGAAAGCCGTGGCGGCTCTCTTCGTCGGTGAGCCCGAAATTGGGCGGCGTTTCCTTGTTGGGCATCGGCTGCTGCCAGCGGAAACGCGGCAGGTTGCTGGGCGCACCGAGGCGCGACATCGGGAGGCTCATGCGCTCGCGGCGGATCGTGGTCATGGGCGTCAGTCCTTAAGGATGAGTTCGATCACCGGGATCACCACGTCGGGCTTTTTCACCGGCAACAGCAGGGTCAAGGTGGTCTCACCGCCCGGCGGCATGAAGTGGGTGTCGGCGCCTTCCTTGGGCCATTGCACTTCGCTCGCGTCGTTGAGGAACTGGGCGTACTTCACCTTGTCGGCGAGACCATCCAGCAGCAGGTACTGATTGGGCCAGTTGTAGATGTGGACGTAGAGCCGGTTGCCCTTCTGGGTGAAGCGGCAGCCATCGGGCGCCGGGTAGGTCGACTGGCCGGCGCCGTAGATGGCGCGACTGTGGAGATGCATCCACTTGGCATAGGCATCGAGCGCGTCATGGCGCGCTGATCGAAGGTGCCGCGGGCGGTGGGACCGACATTCATCAGGAGGTTGCCGCCGAGCGCCACACCGTCGATGAGGATCTGCAGCAGTTGCGCCGGACTCTTCCAGCTCTCCTCGTCGCGGTAGTAGCCCCATGAGCCGGAGAAGGTCTGGCACATCTCCCAGGTCACCGGCTTGCCGTTGACCAGCGGCGGCGTGCGCGGCGTGTATTGCTCGGGCGTCACCATGTCGGGGGTATCGGTTTCGAGGTCGAGCCGATTGTTGACGATGATGTCGGGCGCCAGCTTGCGCACCAGCTTGAGCAGCTCGAGGCTCTCCCAATCGTTGCTGCCCTTGCCCGGCAGCCCGTTGTAGGTGCGCTCCGGATAGCTGAAGTCGAACCAGATGATGTCGATCTTGCCGTAGCCGGTGAGCAGCTCGGTCACCTGCTGGCGCATATAGGCGGCGTAGCGCTTGATGTCCCGGCTCTTGTTGAGCTCCGCCGCATCGGGGCGGTTGCGCAGCGGGTGGTACATGTCGATGCCGAAATCAGGGTGATGCCAGTCGGGCAGCGAATAGTAGAAACCGATCCGCAGACCCTCGGCGCGGAAGGCATCGACGAAGGGGCGCAGCAGGTCCTTGCCATAGGGTGTGTTGGTGGCCTTGTAGTCGGTGGCTGCGCTGTCCCAGAGGCAGAAGCCGTCATGGTGCTTTGCCGTCAGCACCACATATTTCATCCCCGCTTCGCGGGCCCGGCGCGCCCATTCGCGCGGGTCGTAGAGATCGGGATCGAAGTTGTCGAAATACTTCTGGTAGTTCGCGTCGTCGATCTCTTCGCGGCTCTTCACCCACTCGTGCCGCGCCGCCAAGGCATAGATACCCCAGTGGACGAACATGCCGAACCGGTCATGGGTGAACCATGCCTTCTTCTCGTTCGGGAGAAAGAGATCAGGCGAGACGGAGGTGGTCATGGGGCGGTCCTGCGCAGAGATGAAGCCCTGCGGGTGTAGCACGACCAAATGCGGTTTCAACGCTACCTCCGGCCGATACCACTCCGGCCAGAGGTACGCGTTTGGCCCGTCGGCTAGCCTTTGACCGCGCCCTGCAGCAGCGCCGCCACGAACTGGCGCTGGAAGATGAGGAACACCGCGATGGTGGGCGCGAGGATCAGCAGCGCGCCGGCGCAGAGCAGCGGAATATCGGTGCCCCACTGACCCTGGAAGGCGCCGAGTGCACCCGCCATGGTGCGCTGCAGCGGATCCTGGATCAGCACCACCGGCAGCAGGAACTGGTTCCAGGTCCAGAGGAAGAAGAGGATGGTCAGCGACATGATGGCCGGCTTGGCGATGGGGACTGCCACCAGCCAGAACTGCTTCCACTCGCTGGCGCCATCGATCTGCGCCGCCTCGGAGAGTTCCTTGGGGACGTTCACGAAATGGGTGCGCATCCAGTAGACGCCGAAGGGCATGAAGAGGCCGATCAGCGGCAGGATGACTGCGAAGCGGGTGTTGAGCAGGCCGAGCGCCTTGATCTCGTAGTAGAGCGGCGTGATCACCGCCTCGAAAGGCAGGGTAAGGCCGAGCACGAAGACCAGGTAGAGCCAGCGGCCGCGGCCCTTGTCGAACTTGGCGAGGCCATAGCCTGCCATGGTGGCGAAGAGCACGCTGGCGGGCACCACGCCGATGACGATCAGTACGCTCGAGAGCAGCAGCTGATCCATCTTGGCGACTTCGAACGCCTTGGCGAAGTTCATCCATTGCGGATCGGCCGGCCATTGCAGGCCCTGCGGGTAGGTGCCAGTGGGCGCCAGCGCAGCGGTGAACATCGAGAGGAACGGCATCAGTGTCAGCGCCATCAGGATGACGATGAGGGTGCGCGCCACCAACGCGTCGGCGGTGAGGCGGTTCATCGCTTCACCCGCGTCAGCCACTGGATGGGCAGCACGCAGACCAGCACCAGCACCATCAGGAAGATGGCGAGTGCAGATGCGAGCCCCACCTGCCGGTGGGCGAAGGCCAGCCGGTAGATTTCGAGCCCTGGGACGGTCGTCTGAATACCCGGTCCCCCTCCCGTGGCGATGTAGACAATGTCGAAACTGGCGAGCGCGGCAATCACGGTGACGGTGACGCAGACGCCCAGCTCCTGCCGCAGGCCGGGGAGCGTGATGTGTATGAATTCCTGCCAGGGGCCGGCGCCATCGAGCCGCGCGGCTTCATAGAGCGAGGGATCGATCTTGGTGATGCCGGTGACCAGCAGCATAGTGCAAAGGCCGAGCAGCACCCAGGCGCCGATCAGGCCGACAGCCGGCAGCGCGAAGGTGAAATCGCCGAGCCAGCCGCGCGCCAGATCGCCGAGGCCGATGCCGCGCAGCGCCTGATTGACCAGACCCGAGGACGCGAACATCCAGCTCCAGGCGATGCCGGCGGCGACCAGCGGAATGACCTGGGGCAGGAACAGCACGACGCGCGTCACGGTGCCGAACGGGCCCGAGAGGTGCTCGCGAATGACGGCGGCGACGGCAAGGCCGATCAGCACGGGAATGAGGGTGAAATAGAGGACCAGCTGGAAGGCGTTGCCGATGATCTGGAGCAGATCGGAATCGGTCAGCACGATCAGGTAATTGTTCAGCCCGACAAAGCGGGCCTTGCCGATTCCGTCCCAGCGCAGCAGCGAGTAGTATACTGAGAGGCAGAGGGGGACGAGGACGAAGGCCGCGTACATCAGGAAGGCGGGCGCGGCAAAGAGCAGCGCGACGATGGCCGCCTTGCGCGAACCCCATGACGGCTTGCGCAATGTGCCCGGGGCGGCCGCAGCCGCCCCGTTCGTGTGCGTCTGGGAGGTCATTGCGCTCAACGTGACAGCTGCTTCTCGTACTCGTCCTGCACGGCTTCGAGCAGGCCCTTGGCGGTCTGCTGGCCACCGACGAGCTTCTGCAGCTCGGGAGTCCAGCCGGCGGCAAAGATGGCACCGGTAGCGTTGGCGATAAAGTCCATGGCGCCGTTTTCCTTGGCCAGAACCTGGCCAGCGGCGAGCGTGGCTTCGGTCACCGAGCCGGGGGTCACAGCCGGGATGGGGAGGTCCGGCGGGCCACCGGGGTTGGAGCCGCCGACGGCGACGTTGATCTTGCGGGCTTCCTCATTGGTCGCGACCCAGTTGAGGAAGAAAGCGGCGCAGTCCGGATTCTTGGACTTTTCGCCGATGCCGAAGGTCAGCGGCGCCGACATGGCGGCGTGACGGCCATCAGCGGTGACGGACGGCATCAGGAAGAAGCCGAACTTGCCGGCGGCATTGGTATCGAGATTGCCCGATTCCCAGTCACCGTCGAACATGAACAGACCTTCGCCGCCGATGAAGCGGCTCATCATCTGGAAGTACTCGATGGCGTTGGCGTCGCTGGGGAAATAGCCGGACTTGACCCAGCCTTCGAGATGCTCGGCGGCCTTGAGATTTTCGGGCGTGTTGATGGTGGCGCCGTCCTTCTGGAAGATCCAGTCGTTGATCGGCTCGGGCGGGCCATAGGCACCCATCAGGTTCTGCAGCGGGAAGGCGAGGCCACCAGTGGACTTGTTCCACTGCATGATCGGCTGGATGCCGGCTTCCTTGGCCTTGGCCAGGAGCGCGTCGAGATCGGCCAGCGTCTTGGGCGGCTCGGTCATGCCGACCTTGGCAGCCAGTTCCTTGTTATAGAAGACGCCGGTCATCGAGTAGTTGAGGCCCATGGCGTAGAGCGAGCCGGTGCGCGCGGACGACCGCCCTCTTCGACACGCAGTTGCACCAGCTGAGCCGACGGGAACTTGTCCCAGCCAAATTCGGTGAAGTAGCCGTCGAGATTCTTGAGCAGGCCGTTGGCGACGAGATCGCTCATCGAGGGCAGGCGGATGAGATCGGGCGCATTGTCCTCGGAGAGGACACGCGGGCTGTTCTCCATCAGGTTGGCGAACTGGTCTTCCTTGATGTCGAAGGTGACATTGGGGAACTGCTTGGTGAATTCTTCCGAGAGCTTGCTCGGCAGCGGGAAGCCGGTCTCGAAATAGGCGTTGAGCACCACCGGATCGGCGCCGCAACTGGGAGCCGCAAGCGAGGTACCGGCCGAACTGGCGGCGGCAATCACGAGGGCGATACGAAGTGCATGGCGAGAGAATGTTCTCACGACTACCTCCTCCAAGGGTCAGGACTGCAGTGGATGTTTCCGTCTGCTAAATGGATTTAGCACATGGAGGCCGCAGCGTGTCAAGTGATCCGCCGCGGCTTTGAGTCTCAGCGCAGCGCCTGGCGCAACGCGTCGATGATGGAGGTGGCGCGCTTGTCCTCCGGACCCATCATCCAGTTGGTGACAAAGCCAAATCCGACGCGAGAACCTGGATCGGCAAAGCCCACCTGGCCACCGGCGCCATCATGGCCAAAGCTGCCTTCGCCAAGGTAGCGCCGCGCCTCGGAATCGAGCTGGAAGCCCATGCCCCAGCGCGAGAAGGGCGGTTCGGCGGTGAAGCACGGCGCGCCGGCGCTCTGGGTCTGGGTGGCGATCCCGACCACTTCTGACTCCAGCAGGCGCACCCCTTCGGTCGGGGTGACAGTCGCCGACCAGATGGTGCCAAGCGCCCGCGCCGTGGCGATGCCGCCGGCCCCGGGGACTTCGGCGGCCTGCAGACGCGGATCGTTGAAGCCGCCATCGGTGGTGACGAGGTCTGCCGGCAGGGCGCCGCCCATGGTCATGGCACGGTAGGGCCAGTTCGGCCCGGGTTTTTTGGCCTCGTCGGCCCAGAGGGCGGTGATGCTGGGCGCTACCTGCAGGTGTGCCGGCCGCCCGACTTCGGAAGCGGGCAGGCCGACCCAGGCTTCGACACCAAGCGGCTCGGTGATCAGCGAACGGAAATACTGGCCGGGCGACTGGCCGGTGACGCGGCGGACGAGTTCGCCGACCAGCCAGCCATGGGTGATGGCGTGGTAGGCATAGGCCGTGCCTGGGCACCAGAGGGGGTACTGGTTGGCAAGGATACCGACCATGCGGTCCCAATCGAGCAGGTCCTCGAAGCTCAGATCCTGGCGCGGACCAGAGAGGCCGGCGCGGTGCGAGAGGAGGTCGGTGACCGTAGCCTCGCTCTTGCCCTCGGCGGCAAATTCCGGCCAGTAGCGCGAGGCCGGCAACTGATAGGCGAGCCGCCCTTCCTGCACCAGTCGCGCGGCAAGGATCGACATTAGCCCCTTGGTGCAGGAAAACACTACGGAGGGGGTGTCGACGGTCCAGCGACGGCCGTTGCGCTCGTCGGCAACGCCGCCCCAGAGATCGACGACGGGTTCGCCTTCGAGGCGGATATGGAGCCCTGCCCCCATGGTGGGATTGCCCTCGAAGGCCGCGGCGAAGGCCGCACCCACGGCCTCGAAGCCCGGGGCGATCGTACCTTCGATAGCCACGCTCATGGCGCCTGCTCCAGAGTGAGATAGCCGTCGGCACCGAGCCGCAGCGGCATGGGATCGCTGACGCCGCCGTGGAAAATGCCGTCGGCGCTGACATTGTGGAAGGCCATCAGCATAGGCCGGCCGGCACGATCGAAGGCGACGCGGCCGGCATAGAGTTCGTCGGTGACCAGCAGCCGGGCCTTGGTCGGATCGACCGGCCCAGGGAAGTTCTTGACCGGGAAGGTCCAGATGCCGCCGCGCTGGCCGGCGAGGCGGCCAGTGAGCCGGCCGGCATCACAGCAGAACACCAGATGGCCGGTGCCCTCGACCTCGAGATACTGAAAAACTTCGAGATGCATGAAGCCGGTGCCGGGCTGACTCAACGCCGGCTGCACCTGCCAGGTGGCAAGATCGCTGGAGGTGGCGTGACCGACGACACCGCGGTCGGGTTCGGCGCCGGTCCTCGAGCGCGCTGTGATCAGCATGTGCCAGAGGTCGCTGCCTTGCGGGCGGAACACCCAGGGGTCGCGCCAGGCCTCTTCGGGCCAGCTGCTGGAGCCGAGCACTTCATAGTGGGCCGGGTCGGCGACGCAGATCGGGCCGGGCTGCTTGGTCCAGGTGAAGAGGTCCGGCGAGGTGGCTAGGCCGACCGTTTCGATATTGGCGTTGCTGTCAGGCGAGAGAAAGCGCGAGCCGGTGTAGAACAGGCGCCACAGGCTGTCCGGGCCGCGGGTGACACTGCCGGTCCAGTTGGCGGTGCAGTCGAAGGCGCCCGGTGCACCGGCCTCGAAAATGCGGCCATGGTTCTCCCAGGTCCGCAAGTCGGTGGATGTCGCATGGCCGATGCGGGCATTGCGATGGCGCAGATCGGGGTTGCCCAGCGCCTTGGGGGCGTGCAGGTAGAACATGTCGTGACGCTCGCCATCATCGGCCAGCCAGAAATCCCACACCCAATCGAAGTCCAGCCTGAAACTCACGGTACACCCTTCTGCTAAATGGTTTTAGCAGATGCAATGGCCGTGCTATGTTGTCAAGAACAGAGTGCCCGGCTATCCACGTAGCGGGCCGTGTCGTTCAGGGGGAACTGCCGATTGGTGGCAAAGAAGCGGGTGACACTGGCGGACGTGGCGCGACTGGCCGGGTTGTCGTCGACGGCGGCGTCGATGATCCTCACCGGCGCCGGATACGCGCCTCTCGGCCGAGCGCACGCCAAGGTGCACG
>JACDQI010000120.1 GCA_015657675.1 Devosia sp. | reverse complement strand
GGGCGCTATCAGTGGTCGGTCACACCACGGCGCTGAGCAGCGGTTCGCCGGCGAAGTGGGCGTCGAGATTGGCGACGACGAGGGCGCCCATCTTGTTGCGGGTCTGGTGGGTGGCGCTGCCCTGGTGGGGCGAGAGGACGACGTTGTCGAGGGCGAACAGCGCCTCGGGGACCTGCGGCTCCTTTTCGAAGACATCGAGGGCGGCACCGGCAATGCCGCCGGACTGCAGCATCTCGACCAGAACCGGCTCATCCACCAGCGTGCCGCGACCGACATTGACGAGGAAGCCCTGCGGACCCAGCGCAGTGAGCACCTCGCGGTTGACGATCTTTTCGGTGGCCTTGCCACCGGGCGCGATCAGCACGAGCCAGTCTGCATCGCGGGCCATGTCGACGAGGTTGTCGTAGTAGATATGCGGCTCGTCGGGTTGGCGCTTGCGGCCGTGATAGACCACCCGCATCTTCATCGCCTGGGCGCGGGCGGCGACTTCCTTGCCGATGCGACCGAGGCCGAGAATGCCGACGGTCTTGCCGTTGAGTTCGCTGAGCAGCGGGAAATTGCCCTTGAGCCACTTGCCCTGGCGCACGAACTGGTCGGTCTGCGGCAGGCGGCGGGCCAAGGCGATCATCAGGCCGATGGTGATTTCGGCCATGGCGTCGTTGAGCACGTTGGGCGTGTTGGTGACCCGGATGTTGCGGGCGCGGGCGGCATTGGTGTCGATGCTGTCATAGCCGACGCCGAAATTGGCGATGATCTCGAGTTTGGGCAGCTTGGCCATCAGCGCATCGTCCACGGCGCCGCCGGCAATGGCACGCACGGCGGGGGCAACGCGGGCGATCAATTCGGCCTTGTCGGCCGCCTCGTGCAGCTTGTGCACGGTAAAGCGCTCGGCCAAGGCCTTCTCGCAGGTATCGAGGAGCTTGTGGGTCTGCAGGATTTCGATGGACATTGTGGCTCCTCCTTCGACCAGTTCCATGGCCGGGCGCGATTTAGGACGGGCAACCCCCGGGATGCAACCCAGACGTACTGCCAATCGATGGCGCTGGACGGCGCCCCGCAAATGTGTAGCAATGGCAACGCAGTGGGAAGGCCGTAAGCCCAGCAGGAGTGTATGATCGCCGGGTCGCCATTTGACGAAATGCACAATGCGGACGGTTCTGTCCGTGAGCCTTACCACGTCCTCGACCAGTGGTTGAAGGAACAGCCGGCACAGGCGCTGTCACTGATGGCGGCCGATGCGGAAGCGATCTTTCGCCGGCTGGGTATCACCTTTGCGGTCTATGGCAGCAATGAGGGCACCGAAAAGCTGATCCCGTTCGATGTGATCCCCCGGATCATTTCGGCGATGGAATGGCGACGGCTGAGCAAGGGCATCGAGCAGCGCGTGCGCGCGCTCAACGCCTTCCTCTACGACATCTATCACCGCCAGGAGATCCTGAAGGCCGGGCGCGTACCTGAGGCATTGATCCTGCAGAACTCGGCGTTCTGCCCGGAAATGATGGGCCTCGACCCGGCGCGCGGCATCTACTCGCACATTATCGGCGTCGACATCGTGCGGGTGGGACCGGACGATTTCTACGTGCTGGAAGACAATCTGCGCACCCCGTCGGGCGTCAGCTACATGCTGGAAGACCGCGAGGCGATGTTGCAACTGGCCCCCGAGCTTTTCCAAAGGCTGAAGGTTGCGCCGGTCGAGAACTATCCGGAGAACCTGCGGCGGACCATGGAGAGCGTGGCACCGGCCGGGGCGGGCAGTTCGCCCAACCTCGTGGTGCTGACGCCGGGCATCT
>JACDQI010000119.1 GCA_015657675.1 Devosia sp. | reverse complement strand
CCCGGCTCGATGCGGTTGGCGAGGCGGGCGGCAGCGACGGCACTGCCGAGGCGCTGCTGGCGCTGCAGGACAGGTTGGTCAAACTCGAGCAGGCTGCCGGCGGCGTTGCTGCCGCGACGACCGTCGCTCCGGCGACCAGCACGGCGCCGATCGATCCCAGCCTGCCGGTCAGTGACTGCATCCCGCAGGGGACGCGGTTCATGGTCACGGTGGGCGACAGCTTCCCGATCTGCCAGTCCACCATCGTGGTGACCGCCAGCGCCATTTCGGCTGACATGACAGCGCTCGATAATGGCGTGACACTGGTTATGGGAACGCCGGCGCCGCTGCCTGGCGGTGGCTGTACGGCCAGCCTGCTTTCCTCCGATGCAGCCGGCTTTGCCGAGCTGCGGGTGGACTGCCGGAGCTAGGGCGCGGCCCTTACGAAAAAAACGCGGCGCATCAGCAGGGCAAGCGCCCCGATGGCAATGCCGATCGCCACGCCCAGGGCAGTGGTCGCCAGATCGATCTCGCCTGAGCCGGCGGTCGTTTCCACCTCGGCGTTGGGCAGTTGCATGCTGACGGCAAGGCCAAGA
The DNA here is from genome assembly GCA_015657675.1 of Devosia sp. Classification (GTDB taxonomy): domain Bacteria; phylum Pseudomonadota; class Alphaproteobacteria; order Rhizobiales; family Devosiaceae; genus Devosia_A. Next base: position 34,578 of record JACDQI010000119.1, on the reverse strand, counting down.
CCGGCGGTCTTGGTCGTCTGGCCCGGCTGGTTGGAACCGGCGGCTGGCAGCGTTACGCCTCCGGTGGCTGCAGTGGGCGCCGGCGCAGTCGCCGAGGGGGCAGACGCTGCCGCTGGAAGGGTTGGCAGCACCGGATTGCCGACGGGATCGCGCACGACCGGCAGCGGCGTTGCCCCTGCGAGTTCCAACTGCCCCGAGAGCGCGGCAACGCGAGCGGAATTGCCGGCCGGAATGTCAGCCGAGTAGTTGTTGCTCAGCGACTGCACGGCCACGAGCCCGTGGGTCACCACCACGGCAGCGCCGGTGTCGTCGGCAGTGACGATGAAGTGTGTGCCCTTGACCACGGCGGCGAGGAACTTTGTCCGCACTTCCAGGTGCTTGGTGTCGCGCACCTCGGCCTCGACCTCGACCGTGCCGAAATCCTGGCGCACCAGCGTGTAGCGGGTGGCGGCGTCGTCTTCGATGCGCACCTGTGTATGGGGTCCGAGCGCAATGACATCGGCGCCGCGGGAGAGTTCAAGCCGGCTGTCGCCCAGGGTACGGACCAGCTGTTGATCCGCGACGGCGTCGCCGCGTGCCAGTGGCGTCCAGACGCCCTCGATCTGCACTTCGGCCATGCCGCGCAGTTTGGCAGCGATCCAGTCCTCGGCCCATGCCGGAGCGGCAAAGCCGAGCAGAGTCGCGAGGATGACAAGTAATCTCAGCAACATTTCCGGCGCCCACTGCAAATGATGCGGCCGTAGCATCCCCGCGCCACGTCAAGAATTTGCTAATTGTTGCAGCAAATGCGGTTGGAAAGTGGGCGCGACGTCGTGCTGCGCGCTGTGCGCCGCAAATCGTAGCGACAGAATGGCCGCTCCGTGTTCGACGCAGTCGCACTAATCGAATGGCACAAGCTTCCCTTCGCTTTCCATCATCGTGCGGTCGCGGCCAAGGGCTTTGGCCTCGTAGAGGGCGCGGTCCGCAGCCTTCACGGCATACTCTAGGTTTTGTCCGGAATGCGGCGGACAACAGTAAATGCCGACGCTTACGGTCACGGGCGCCCCGCGCCCGGTCACGCTTCGCGCCGCTTCGTGAAGGCGGCGAGCGAAGGGACGCACCTCCTCAGCTTCCGCCACAACGAGGGCGAAGATGAACTCTTCACCTCCGTAGCGTGCGGCCAGTTCATGCGACCGTTTCAGTGGGGCGAAGACCGCACCAAGCTGCCGCAACAGGTCGTCTCCGGCTTGGTGCCCGTAGGTGTCGTTCACTGCTTTGAACCGGTCGATGTCGAGCAGCAAGATTGCCATTGATGCGCCCGAGCGATTTGCCGCCGAACCCAGCGGTGCGACCATGCGTGTGAACTCGCGCCGGTTCATCAGCCCCGTCAGGTCGTCCCGCGATGCCAGTTCCTTCAGCGAACGCGCCTGCTTCTGTAGCAGGTTGCGGGAAGTTACCAACTCGCTCTGGAGCTTGTCGCGTTTGTCCGCACGCATCAAACTCCAGAATACGAAGTCCGGATTGTCGCCATAAACGCGGGCGCTGACGACCGCCGGGGCGCGGGTCCCGGTCCCGGTCGCGACGGTCAGCACGACCTCGTCGCAGTGTCCTTCGGTGAGTAGGATCGGATAGATGTAGCTGTCGCAGAAGATCCGAGATGCGGGGGTCAACAGCGCCTCGATGCTAAGCCCCAGTAGCTCGTCTCGTGGACGGCCCAACTGTGCCTCAGCATAAGCGTTGGCGAAGCGGATAGTACGCAAGCGATCCGTGACGATGCAGCCAACTGGAAAGCGGTCAATACCGAACGGGTCGCCCGCTGGCGGATCAAGCACCGACGAATTCTCTGATAAGGCCTGCGACCTGGGCGGGATGGGTCATGTGGAGGCAGTGCCCGTCCGCGTCGACCACCTCGTAACGGCTGTCGGGGAACGCGTTGTGCATGTACCGCCCCACCGAAGTCGCAGCGAGCGAGTCGCGCTCGCTCTGAATAACCAGAACCGGGTGAGCGGCTTGGCCAAGCAGGTCGCGATGGTCCGACAGAAATGTCGCTTCGGCGAAGGTCTTGGCAGTCAACGGGTCTGTGGAACAGAAACTCCGCGTGAGTTCTTCTGTTAGCTCGCCATCCGCAGGCTGCCCGCTCACCAGTGGAGCAAGGTGTTGCGTCCAACCGATGTAGTTCCTGTCCATCAGGGAAATGAGTTCCTCCAAGTCGCTCCGCTCAAACCCGCCAGCATAGCCGGGTAGGTTGAGAAAGCAGGGCGAGGGGCAAATCAATACAAGATCCGTGAAGATCTTCGGCGAAGCGTTGGCGGCAATCAGGCCAATCAGACCGCTTACGGAATGGCCCACGAGCGTTGCACCGCGCAGGTCTAGCGCATCGCAAATCTCGCCCAAATCCTCGGCGAAGCCTTCCAGTCGGCTATGCCGGTCAGGATCAAAGGCGGAGAGGTCAGAACCTCCACAGCCGGTGTAGTCGAAGAGAACGAGGCGGAAGCCTTCGAGATGCGGCTCGAGCCGCCGCCACATCTTTTGGTCACAACCGAAGCCATGCGCAAGCACAAGAGTGTGCTCACCGTCCCCCCGGATGGCTACGTTGTTTCGGTTCAATGCGTTGGCGAACATGGAATCCAACTTTCCTGAACTGTCCGCCGACACTTCTGAGATCGGCCCTAACCATCACCCAGATGCGCAGCTGACTGGTCGTGCATCGTATGGGAACGCGTGCCGATCCAGTTTTACAATTTGTCAGTTAATCTTTCGTCGACAGCCCATTTCCGCGTTCCTGTTAGTTGGTAGCGGCGCATTGGAGGTGATTGATAGGTGCCCTAGGACCGTGCGATGCAGCACTAGCTGCTTGCCTCTGCACAGTTGCCCAAAAAAAGAGGCCGCCCAGTGGGCGGCCTCCAAATCATGCGTCTCCTGGCGTCCCCTAGAAGCTGCCGTGGCAGTGCTTGAACTTGCGGCCGGAGCCGCAGGGGCAGGGGGCGTTGCGGGAGACGCCGACGAGGAGTTTCGGGTCGATGGGGCGCAGGCGCGGGTCGGCGTCGGCCTGGTCGTTGTTGCCATCGGCCAGGAGGCCGGCGGCGGCCGTGGCAGTGCCCAGCGTCCCTGAAACGTTGGTTTCGGCGTCGTTTTCGCCAGTAGTCGGGTCGATGTGGATTTCCGAGAGGCGCGACAGGTCGGGGCCGCGCGGCGGCTCGGGCTGGCGCATCTGGATCTCGACGTGGCTGAGCTGGGTGGTCACCAGCTCGCGCAGGTTGGTCAGCAGCGCCTGGAACAGCTCATAGGCTTCCTGCTTGTATTCGTTGAGCGGATCGCGCTGCGCCAGACCGCGCCAGCCGACCACCTTGGAAAGGTGGTCGAGGGTGACGAGGTGCTCGCGCCAGAGGCCATCGATGGACTGCAGCAGGATCTGCTTTTCCACCTGGCGCATGACGGCCGCGGTGTACTGGGCGATCTTGGCAGCGGCCTTTTCGTCGGCGGCCTTGATCAGGCGTTCGCGGATCTGCTCGATGTCGATGCCTTCTTCTTCCGACCAGGCTTTGATCGGGGCTTCGACGTTGAGATAGGTCTTGGCAGCAGCTTCGAGCTGCTCGTGCTGCCACTGCTCGGGGTAGGCGCGGTCTGGGATCGACTTGGCGATGACGCTGTCGACCACGTCGTGGCGCATGCCGTCGATGGTCTCCTGCACGTTGTCGTCGTCCATCAGTTCGAGACGCTGTTCGAAGATCACCTTGCGCTGATCGTTCATCACGTCGTCGTACTTGAGGATGTTCTTGCGGATGTCGAAGTTGCGGGCTTCGACCCGGCCCTGGGCGCGTTCGATGGCCTTGGTGACCCACGGGTGGGTGATGCTCTCGCCCTGCTCGAGGCCGAGCTTGCCGAGCATGGAATCCATCGATTCCACCGGGAAGATGCGCATCAGGTCGTCCTGCAGCGACAGGAAGAACTTGGAGCGGCCCGGGTCGCCCTGGCGACCGGCGCGGCCGCGCAGCTGATTGTCGATGCGGCGGCTTTCGTGGCGCTCGGTGCCCACGATGTAGAGGCCGCCGGCAGCCAGCACCTTGGCCTTGTCTTCGGCAATGGTGCGCTTGATGTCGGCGATCTTGGCTTCGCGCTCGGCGCCTTCGAGGCCCTGCGCCTCGCGCTCGATGCGCATCTCGAGGTTGCCGCCCAGCTGGATGTCGGTACCGCGGCCGGCCATGTTGGTGGCGATGGTCACGGCGTTGGAAACGCCGGCATCGGCGACGATCTGTGCTTCCTGCTCGTGGTGGCGCGCGTTGAGCACCGCGATGTTCTCGACGCCCTTCTTGCGCAGCAGGTCGGCGAGCATTTCGGACTTTTCGATCGAGGTGGTGCCCACCAGGATCGGCTGGCCGCGCTTGCGGCAGTCGGCGATAACGTCGGCGATCTCGTCGAACTTTTCGGCCGCCGTGCGGAAGATGGCGTCATCTTCGTCGACGCGCTTGATCGGCACGTTGGTGGGCACGGTGACGACGTTGAGGCCGTAGATGTCGCCGAATTCCTCGGCTTCCGTCGCCGCCGTACCGGTCATGCCGGCGAGCTTCTTGTAGAGACGGAAGTAGTTCTGGAAGGTGATCGAGGCCAGCGTCTGGTTCTCGGCCTGGATCTTGACGTGTTCCTTGGCTTCCAGCGCCTGATGCAGGCCTTCGGAGTAGCGGCGGCCAGGCATCATGCGGCCGGTGAACTCGTCGATGATCACCACTTCGTCATTGCGGACGATGTAGTCCTTGTCCTTCTGGAACATCTTGTGGGCGCGCAGCGCGGAATTGAGGTGATGCACCAGCGCGACGTTTTCGATGTCGTAGAGCGAGTGGCTCTTGAGCAGGCCCGAATCCTGCATGTTGGCTTCGAGCTTTTCGATGCCCTGATCGGTAAAGGTGGCCGAGCGCTGCTTCTCGTCGATCTCGAAATCGCCTTCGCCGAGCAGCGGGATCAGCTTGTCGGCGGTCTCGTAGAGCACCGAGCGGTCGTCGGACGGGCCGGAAATGATCAGCGGCGTGCGGGCTTCGTCGACAAGGATCGAGTCCACTTCGTCGACGATACAATAGTGATGGCCGCGCTGGGCCATCTGCTCGCGCGCATATTTCATGTTGTCGCGCAGGTAGTCGAAGCCCAGTTCGTTATTGGTGCCGTAGGTGATGTCGGCCGCATAGGCGCGCTTGCGCTCGGCGTCGTCGAGACCGTGCACGATGATGCCGGTGGTGAGGCCGAGGAAATTGTAGATCTGGCCCATCCAGGCGGCGTCGCGGCGGACCAGATAGTCGTTGACGGTGACCAGATGCGCGCCCTTGCCTCGAGGCATTGAGGTACATCGGCAGCGTCGCCACGAGGGTCTTGCCTTCACCGGTGCGCATTTCGGCGATGGAGCGCTCGTTCAGCACCATGCCGCCGATCAGCTGCACGTCGAAGTGGCGCATGCCGAGCACGCGCTTACTTGCCTCGCGCACCGTGGCGAAGGCGGGAACGATCAGGTCTTCGAGTTTCTTGCCGGCGGCCAGTTCAGCCCGGAACTGGTCGGTCTTGGCCTTCAGTTCCGCGTCGGTCAGCTTGACGTATTCAGGCTCGAGCGCGTTGATGGCGTCGACCTTGGGCTGGTACTTCTTCACTTGGCGGTCATTGGCCGAACCGAAGATCGCCTTGGCGAGCGCAGCGAGTACCATCGACTATTTCCTCTGATTGACCGGGGCGGCTGACGAGCCGTCAAATCCCAGCAATGCGGCGGGTTTTAGCCCGTCGATCCCGTTTGAAAAGCTTGCGACATGTAAGAGCGGCACCTTGGCTTGTCAACGGAAGCAAAATCGGCCAAACCACCGCGTCGCGCCAGCGGGGGCCGTGCGCAAGTCAAGGAGAGACGACCCATGAAGTTTCATCGTCAGCCCGCATTGCGCCTGGCAACGCTCGGTGTTTCGACCCTGATCCTGGCCGCCGGCCTTGGTCTGGGGTCAGTTCGCGCCCAGGATGCGGCGGCTCCGGCCGCCGAAATCAACCCGTTGACCGTGGTGGCCACCGTCGGTGGCGAGCCGATCACCGAAGCCGACATTTCCTTTGCGGCTGAAGATCTGGCGCAGGAACTGCAGCAGATGCCGGCCGAGCAGCGCAAGGCGTTCCTCGTCACCGTGCTCATTGACATGAAGGTGATGGCAAACGCCGCCCGCGTCGAGAAAATGGACGGCACGGACCTTTTCAAGCAGCGCCTCCAGTATCTCGAGGATCGCGCTCTGCGCCGTGCCTATTTCGGCGAAAAGATCGCGACCGGCGTCACGCCGGAAGCGCTGCAGGCCGCCTATGACACGTTCAAGGCTTCGTTCCAGGGGCAGGAAGAGGTGCATGCGCGCCATATCCTTGTCGCCAGCGAAGACGAAGCCAAGGCGATCAAGGCCGAACTCGACGGTGGCAAGGACTTTGCCCAGCTGGCGCAGGAAAAGTCGACCGACCCTTCAGCCAAGCAGAATGGCGGGGATCTGGGCTTTTTCGCCAAGGGCATGATGGTCAAGCCGTTCGAGGACGCTGCTTTCACCATGGAAGTGGGCGCCATTTCCAACCCGGTGCAGTCCGACTTCGGCTGGCATATCATCAAGCTCGAGGAAAAGCGCACGAGCCAGCCGCCCAGCATGGAGCAGATCGCTCCGCAGTTGCAGCAGCAGGTAATGTTCAAGAATTTCGAGGACCAGGTGGCGGCGCTCAAGGCCGGTGTGGCCATCGAGATCCCGGACGCGGCACTGGCCGAGGGCGTCAAGCAGCAAACCGAGCAGCAGTCGAACCAAGCGCAGTAGTTCAAAGGGCCCGGGAACGGGCCCTTTCTTTTGCGCCGTCAGCTGACGACGATCCAGAGCGACGAGACGACGATGAATGCTGCCGTGATGCGCCGTAGCAGCGTCGTGGAGGCCGCATTGAGCACGCGGCGGTTGATCTGGCGGGCAAGCAGGATGGTGCCAAAGAACACCAGCCCGACGGCCGCAAGCGTGGCGCCAAGCACCAGAGCCTGGTCACCCAGCGCCATGTTCTCGTGGGTAAGGCCCGGCAGCAGTACCAGGTAGATCATCACAGTCGCCGGATTGCCGAGGCAGAGCGCCATGCCGGCACCAACAGCGCCAGCGCCACTGGCACGTCGTCCTTCGACCTTGCCGAAACCCGAGCTGTTCCAGATCGCTGCCGAGATCCAGATCAGATAGGCGACGCCTGCGTATTTCAGCAGGCCCAGCCATTCCGGCGTGACGTGGGTGAGGCCCTGGGCGCCGAAAAGGATTGTTGCGGCGGCCAGCACGTCGCCCAGGCAAAGCCCGGTGGCAAAGGCGATGGCGCCGCGGGCGTCCTGCGCCAGAGTGCGGGCCACCAGCACCGCCATCAGCGGCCCAGGTGCGGCGGTCAGTGCCGCGAGCGCCGCGACATAGGCGGCAAGTGAAGTGTAGTCCATCGTGGTCCTCCCCCCGAGACCCGCGACTGCTTCAGCGCGTGCCAGTCTGTGAACCGCGGGCGGCGCCGGTGCGCTCGGGCAAGGCACCGGTGTCGCTGGCGTCGGCGCCACGCGGCGTTTGCAGACGGCTTTCGATCAACAGGTCGGCGCCTGGCTGACTGACGGCGCCGCGCGCCAGTAGGCTCGGACGCGTACTCTGGGTGGTGAAGGCGGCAGCGCTGGCAACGGCTGCAAGGCCGATGACGGCCGCCAGGGTCAGGATGGAAAGTGTGGTCTTGGTCATTTTCGGTTCCCTCGATTGAGCGCGCAGCAACCATCGGTCGCGCCTTGGGGCTTTGCCCTGATGGCGCGTGGTGTCGTGCTGTTCGCTGGTTTTGACGGGAACAATTCACCCCAATCGGCGGGGTTGGCCAATCAGGCGATCACCCTATTCGGGGGTGCTAGCGCAGGCTTTCGTGGTCGAGCAGCCCCGCTTTCATGGCGGCGACGATCAGGCTGGCGGTGGAATTGACGGCGAAGGCCCGCATCAGGCTGGTGCGGTGGCTGTCCACGGTCTTGGGGCTGATGCCCAGGCTGGCGGCGGCTGTGGCATTGGTGTGGCCGCGGGCAATCGCCTGCAGCACCGCCAGTTCGCGCTCGGTCACCGGTGCGTGGTCAGCCGGCGCGCGCAGCAGGGCGGCGATACTCTTGCCGACGACCAGTTGTCCCTTCAGTACTTGGCGTACGATCTCGACAATCTCGGTCTCGGAGGCGTCCTTGAGGCAGAGACCGTGAATGCCAGCGTCAACAAACTGATGCAGTGTTGCGGTAGGTGCTGCTCCGGTGAGAAGAATAAACCGGGTTTCGGGTGACCACCGTTTGGCCTCCAGGAAAACTTCCAGCCCGTTGGCGCCGGGCATATTGTAGTCAATTATGGCCAGATGAGGCTTTGACTTCCTGATCTCGGCTATCGCTTCGATGCCGTTCGTGACACAAATTGAAACTTCGATATCGTCAAGGACCGTAAGGGCCTTGCTCAGCCCCCACGAGACGAACGCATGGTCGTCGGCGATCACAACCCGCTTGGTCATCACCGGGCTCGCTGGTCGAGTTGCGGCGGGGTAGGTTCGTCCCGTTTCTGGGGCGTCTGGCTCGTCGTCGCCTTGCTCACGATGCTCTCCATCTCGCCATCCCTCTCCGCCTCAGCTGGTCGTCTGGCGCTGAACGGGCCAGCAGAGATGAGCACGCTTGGGCCGCATTTTGAATACATCCTGGATCACGACTGGAAACTGCAGGTAAGCGACTTCGTCGATCGCTCCAAGCTGCAGCTCCAGCCGCTGCCCGGTCTGGTGCCCGATTTTGGCTATACGCCGGCTCTGATCTGGCTGCGGGTTGACCTTCAGAACGCCAGCCAGACCGATACGTGGCGCTTCTTCGTGCAGGCGAACTTTACCCAGCAGATCGCCCTCTACCGGATCGATCCGAGTGGAGAGGTGACCACGCTGATGGATCTGGGCCCTGACAGCCCATTCAGCGACCGGCCGGTGGATTTCCCGCAGATGGTGGCTGATTTCCAGCTGGCCACCGGGGCAGAGGCAACGCTCGTACTGGCCTATTATTCCCAAGGCTCGTCGCGCGTGACGATGTCGATCGAGACTTTGCCGAGCTTTGTTGCCGAGGCGCGCCTGTTTGAAGCCAAGGCTTTTGCCTTTTACGGCATGATGCTGGTGATGATTTCGCTGGCGCTGCTTGCCCTTGCTGCGTTGCGGCAGATCATCTTTGCTGCCTATGCGGGGTATCTGAGCGCCATGCTGCTCTATGTGCTGCATTCCGATGGCTTTGCATTCCAGTTTCTCTGGCCGAACTTCCCCGCCTTCAACTCGATGGCCTCAGTGGTGGCCGGCACTGCCGTGATGGTGACGGGCGGACTGTTTGCCGTCTGCTTCCTGCAGACACGGCGCTACCACCCCGTCATGCACCGGATCGTCCTTTCGGCCATGGCCATGGTTCTGGTGGTCGACGCGGTGCTCTGGGCGATCAACCCACAGTTGCTCAAGCAATTCCTGGTGGTGATGATCCTGATCTGCGCGCTCACCTGGTTTGCCTCCGCCATCGTGGCGGCGCGGACGCGATTCAAGGAGGTGCGGTTCTACCTGCTCGCCTGGGGTGCAGCCGTGATCCCGGCTGCGCTGTTTACGGGTCGGTTTGCCTTTGGCTGGGCAACCGAGCTGATTACGCCCTTCGACGCGGTGCGACTGGCACTGGCGATGGATGCCTTGCTGATGGGCGTTGCCATGTTCGACCGCTACAATCAGGCGCGGCAGGCGGCGGCGGCCGAAAACCTGGCCCAGGCGCAGGCAAGTCTTGCCCTCGGCACCCGGCTCTCTCTCCTTGAGGACCGCTATGCGCAGGTACAGCTCCTGGCGCAACAGCGCGAGGAGGGTGTGCAGAATACGGTGCACGACCTGCGGCAGCCCATGCATGCGTTGCGGCTGTCGTTACGGCAGCTGTTCAGTGCGCAGAACGAGGGCGGCAACGATGTGCGGCAGGTGGAATCGGCGCTTGCCTACATGGAAAAACTGGTCGCCGAGCGTCTCGATGCGCCGGAGGCCGAGCCGGCAGCACCGGCTGCCGACGCCACGGGCCTCCATGCCGTGCTGCGGGCCGCCGTCGACATGTTCGCGCCGGAGGCGCAGGCCAAGGGGCTCTCACTCAAGCTGGTACTCGCCGCGCCGGACGCGCCGGTTGAGGCCTATCCGCTGATGCGGGTGGTGGCAAACCTGGTTTCCAATGCCATCAAGTATACGCCCTCGGGGCGGGTGATGGTCGGGCTGCGGCGATCGGGCTCCGGGCATCGCATCGAGGTGCATGACAGTGGCCCTGGACTTGCGGGCGCCGCCTTCGCGCAGGCGCTCGGCCGCAGCCAGCGCCTGGAGCGCGACCTCGACGCCGCCGAAGGCAGCGGTCTCGGACTTTCGGTGGCCAATGAGATTGCCCAGGCCAACGGCTGGATGCTGGGCGCGTCGTCGGCCCGGCGTACTGGCGCAAGCCTGCGAGTCGAGCTGCCGGGGGCCGCGGTGGCGGCGGAAAAGACCAAGGTGCTGGCCTAAAGGCAGCGGCTAAACCAGTACGCCGCGCAGCAACTGCCGGACGATTGTTTGAAGCTCGTCTCGGCTGATATCCGGCCGCCCGGTGCGGCGGCGCTGCCAGGCGAGTCGCCGGATTGCGGCGGGCGCCGATCGAGGCGCGCTTTTTGCGGGTCGTCGAGTGTTTCCATCCTCGGACTTTGCCATCCCTTGGTGCTTCCCGCTGCATAGCAAAAGCAGGCCGGTATGCGGCGGAAAGCTGGCACACGGGCCGCACGGGAATGGATGGAACCCGAGCCCGGGGTGCAGCGTTCAGGCTGCCGGGGTGATGCGTGAAGGATCCAGAAAAGCATGGGAAGTGATGGGATTGCGGCCGGGGTGACGGATGATGCCCGCTATAGGCTGCTGGTCGAGGGGATTGCCGATTACGCGATCTACATGCTCGACCCCACCGGTCACGTCGCGAGCTGGAACCCTGGCGCGCGACGTTTCAAAGGCTACGAAGCCCACGAGGTGCTGGGTACCCACTTCAGCCGCTTTTATCCGGAAGTCGACCGTGTCGCCGGACTGCCCGAACGGGCGCTGCAGATAGCGCTCGACGAAGGCCGCTTCGAGCAGGAGGGCTGGCGGGTCCGCAAGGACGGCTCGCAGTTCTGGGCACATGTGGTGATCGACGCCATCCGCTCGCCCGCCGGTGAGCTGCTGGGCTTTGCCAAGATCACCCGCGACCTCACCGAGCGACGGGCACAGCGCGAGGCGCTGCGGCGCAGCGAGGAGCAGTTCCGGCTGCTGGTACAGAGCGTCACTGACTATGCCATCTACATGCTCGATGCGGAGGGTCGGGTGTCGAGCTGGAATGCCGGCGCGGAGCGGATCAAGCTCTACCGGCCGGACGAGGCGGTCGGGCAGCACTTCAGCATCTTTTACACCGAGGAAGACCAGCAGGCCGGGGTGCCACAGATGGCGCTGCAGACGGCCGCCCGCGAGGGACGTTTCGAGACCGACGGCTGGCGCGTCCGCAAGGATGGCAGCCGGTTCTGGGCCAGCGTTGTCGTCGATGCCATTCGCGACGATTTCGGCGACGTCGTCGGGTTTGCCAAAGTCACCCGCGATATCACCGAGCGACGGGCGACGCAGATGTCGCTCGAACAGGCGCATGACCAGTTGCTGCAGGCGCAAAAGCTCGAAGCCATCGGCCAGCTCACTGGCGGCATTGCGCACGATTTCAACAACCTGCTGACCGCGATCCTTTCCAGCCTCGAACTGGTGCGCAAGCACCTGCCGGACGATCCGCGCATCATCCGGCTCATCGACAATGCCGAGCACGGGGCGCAACGCGGTGCCACGCTGACGCAGAGGCTGCTGGCCTATGCGCGGCGGCAGCCGCTCAAGATGCAGGCGGTCGACGTGCCGGTGCTGGTGCAGGACCTCGTCACGCTGATTGAGCCGTCGTTGCGCCCGGCCGTGCGGCTCGATGCGCAGTTCGATCCCGGCGCGCTGGCCGTGGTCACTGACCCCAATCAGCTCGATACCGCCATCCTCAATCTCTGCCTCAACGCCCGTGATGCCATGCCCGAAGGCGGGCTGATCACCATCCGGGCGGCGCGCCACAGCCTCAGCGATGCCAATGTGCAGGGGCTCGAGCGCGGCGACTATGTCTGCCTCGCCGTAACCGACGAGGGCGAGGGCATGGACGACGAGACTTTGGCGAAGGCGGCCGAGCCGTTCTTTACCACCAAGGGCGTCGGCAAGGGGTCGGGCCTCGGGTTACCGATGGTGCACGGCCTTGCCGCACAATCGGGCGGCAAGCTCGTGCTGAAAAGCGTCAGGGGGCGGGGGACGACGGCCGAGCTCTGGCTGCCGAGCGCCGATGACGCTTTGACCGGTGTCTCCTCGATCACGCCGGCGACGCCCGAGGCGACCAGCCGGCCGCTCACTATCCTCGCTGTCGACGACGATGCGCTGGTGCTTATGAATACGAGCATGATGCTCGAAGATCTTGGGCATTTCGTGGTGGAAGCCTCCAATGGCCGGCAGGCGCTCTCGGCGCTGGAGACGGCGGGGCCGTTCGACATGGTGATCTCCGATCACGCCATGCCCGGCATGACCGGCAGCCAGCTCGCCGCCAGCATTCACGAACGCTGGCCGGGCCTGCCCGTGCTGCTCGCGACCGGCTATGCCGAGCTGCCCGGCGGCAGCACGCTGGACCTGCCGCTTCTCTCCAAGCCGTTCTCGCAGCGCGAACTGGCGGATGCGGTCGCATCAGCGCTGCGGCGCTGAGCCGCCCTGAAATGCCGGTGCAGCATCCGGGTGCAAGACGGCTCCCTGCCAAATTGTGCCAAAAATTTCCGCCACTATGTTAAAAATACTAGACATAACGTTAGAGATGTTCGATATAGCGCTCATGAAACTGTGCATGGAGCGCATCAAATGTCCTTCCGCGAGAAAACGGCCTGGATCGCCGTCGTCACCACGCTGGTAGTGTGGGGATACTATTTTTCTGAAGTCTGGCGCGGCGTATTCGCGCGCGCCCTCGATGGGCAGGCGCTTTGGACGCTGTTCCTCGTCTGCATGGGGATCACGATCTTGCTGCTGTTCGGCCTCAACCTGCTCGCCACCCGGCGGCGGCTGAGGGACTTCGGCGCCAGCCCGGACGAGCTGGAAAGGCAGATGGAAGGCGGCGCGGCCCGGATCACCAAACCGCTGTTCGAGTTGGCAGTCCTCGGCATTTCAGCAGCGGCCTTGCTCTGGGGCAGGGACTTTGCGGCGGGCTTTCCGGCCGATCCGGTGGGGAGCCTTGCCATCGTGATGGCCAACGCGCTGCTGCTGGTCGCCGTCGCGACCAACGTGCTGGCCGAGATCATCATCATCATCCGCTTCCGGGTGCTGCGCTGATGGCCGCCCCACCGATTTCCAACACCATCCGACGGCTGCGTTTCGACCATGACGAGATGACGCAGCAAGACCTGGCCGATCGGATCGGCATGACCCGGCAGACCATCGCCGCCATCGAGCAGAACAAGTACTCGCCATCGCTGGAAGCGGCGTTCCGCATTGCCGAAGTGTTCGGTGTGCCGATCGGCGAGGTTTTTCAATGGAAGTCTGAACGACCCAGGGGTTGAGGGTTGGCCCCGCCTGCTTGAGGGAAGATCCATCAGCGGTCCTAAAGGGACTTGCGTCAGTGATAGTAATGTTATTACATGACGCAAATGGATGCGCCAATCCCTCTCGCGGCACACAGAGATGTTCCCGTGCTCACAAGGAACCAGCAGGTGGTCTGGGACGCCCTGCGGGTGAGTGATCGACCATTAAGCGCCTATGCGCTGCTCAAGCGCGTCGAGGGCGGGCAGTTGCGGGCGCCGCTGCAGATCTATCGCGCCCTCGAAAAACTCATGGCCTTCGGGCTCGTGCATCGCCTTGAGAGCCTCAACGCTTTCGTGGCGTGTGCGCACAAGCACCCGACTGCCGATCAATCGGTGGGCTTTGCCATCTGCGACGACTGCGGCCAGGTCGAGGAGTTCTCGCAACCGGCCATCGGCCGGGGGCTCTCGCAGTGGTCGCGCCAGCAGTCCTTCGAGCCGCGTGCCGTGACTGTGGAGGTTCGAGGATTGTGCAAGAATTGCAGGAACGAGGATCAATGACTCTAGGCTCCACCCCAGACCACCCAATCCCCGTCTATCTGCTGACGGGCTTCCTTGGGTCCGGCAAGACCACTCTGCTCAATCGGATGCTGCGCCATGACGGGCCGCGCACGGCCGTCATCGTCAATGAGTTTGGCGACGTGCCGATCGACAACGACCTGTTCAAAGTCGACGGGACATCTTCCAGCCTGGTCGAGACCTCGACCGGCTGCATCTGCTGCGAGCCCGGCAACGATATTGAAAGCACGCTGGTTCGGCTTTCGAACGCCATAGATGATGGGGAGGTCGCCGCGGTCGAGCGCGTGGTCGTCGAAACCACCGGTCTGGCCGACCCGTCGCCGATCATCAATCAGATGCTGATCGCCTCGCGCTATTCGCTGGGCGGCCGCTACTTCGTTCTCGCTTCCGTCATTACCACGCTCGACGCGCTCAAGGGCGAGGTGACCGTCGAGGAGCGCCTCCTGGCGCACAAGCAACTGGCCTTTGCCGATCGCATCGCCATCACCAAGGCCGATATGCTCGACGCAGTTTCCAGTACACGTCGTTCTGCGATCGATGCTCTCATCGCGCGCATCAACCCCGCAGCGCGTGTCTTCGACGTCTGTGATCGGCTGGTACAGCCGGAAGGACTGCTGTCCGAGGGTCGATATGCCCCCGATGCATCACGCCACGACATCATGGCGTGGCTGGAAGCCGAAAGCCCGATCAAGAAGGCATTTTCCAGCACCCAGGCTTCGCAATGGCTGCCCGGCAACCGTCACACCGACGTATACACCACAAGCCTCATCCTCGATGCGCCGCTGACCAGCGAGCAGATGCTGGACTTTCTCAACCTGCTTCATGACGCGGCAGGCGATCGACTGCTTCGCTTCAAGGGCCTTGTCGCTCTGGTCGACGATCCAGAGCGCCCCTATCTGCTCCACATTGTGCAAGGCATCATGCACCCGCCCGAGCGACTCGAGGCCTGGCCGAGCGACGACCGGCGCACCCGCCTTGTCCTCATCGCCGACGGAATTGACGAGTCCGCGCTCAATGGCTTGCTTGCCACCCTGAAGCCCAGGACTCGCTTCGACCGCGCACGGAGCGAGCTGCCTTTCTGACGTGCGAGGCTGCCGCGCCTGCTGGTGGACATGGCCTTGGTGCAATAGCAGCAGAATGGTCCGTCCCGGACCAGCTGCACGCGCACGCCTCTGCCATTTTGAGCCACCGAGCGCCTGCTCGACGCCATGCCGCGCCCGCCACCAGCCCCACCCCGACACCCCGGAAGTTATCGCCGGACCGCGGCGCGTGGCCGAGCACCGAGTGGTGGCCCACTCACTGCGTCGTCAGCATGGGAAGGACGCAATCGATGGCCCAATGGCTGGTCTGCGCCATAAGCGGCCCCTTCGGTCGCAAGCTACTATCCTGAATGAAAAGGGCCCGTCAGAACGTCGACGGCCTCTACCTTCAGCGGCCAAGGTAGGTCTGCGCCAATAGCTGCAGCACTTTCGACATCTCTTCGCGCAGTTCAGGTGGCCCGATCACTTCGGCCTCTTTTCCGAAGCGAAGCATCTCCAGGGCAGCTTTGGGCATGGCTGCTACCGAGATAGTTACCTCTCTCCAACCGCGGGCGTCGGTCTCCTCTGATATCATCGCTCCCTTGCGGACGTAGGGAGGTAGCAGTTCTGCCATCAGTTCAATGCCGAGCGGCGAGAGGCGAATCTTTGCACGGTTGGGATGCAGGTCTTTCTCATAGCGCCGAGTGCTTTCGGCCCAATGGCTTTCGAGGTCGAAGGTCTTCGGATAATCGAAGCGCGTTTCGAGGACCGTCAACTTTTCAATCCGGGAAACACGAAATGTGCGAACGTCGCTGGCAACTTGGGCAACGAGGTACCAGACGCCGCCCTTCAGGACGATTCCGAGAGGCTCGACCAGCCGCTGCTGCGCCCGCTGTCGGCTCTCATATTGCATGTTGATCGGATGTTGGTTCCAAACTGCGTCGGCGATCGACGGCAAGTGCTCTAGGACCTCGGGCTCGGCGAACCATGCTGGAGCATCAAAATGAAAGCGTGTCCTGAGTGAACCCGAGCGCAAGGCCTCGGGAAGTGCCGCCACGAATTTCGTCCGAGCGCTCGCAGCGACCGATGCCAGCCCCAAGTCGGCTGCCTGCCGAGTGAGGCCGGCCAGAAAAAGCGCCTCAGCCTCTGTCGAGGAGAACCCGTTTAGGCGAACTCGATAGCCGTCAAGCAGCCGGTACCCCCCGCTGCTGCCCTGGACGCTGTATATGGGAATACCTGCGGCGCTGAGAGCATCCACATCTCTGTAGATCGTACGTACCGAAACCTCGCACTCGGCTGCGAGTGCCTGGGCGGTGACGTGTCCTCTGGCTTGCAGCGTCGTCAGGATGGCGAGCAGGCGGCTTGCTCTCATCGAAAAAGCCCAAACCAACCTGACAGCAGGTGACAGGTACGTGGGCGCAATATGCCGTCGTTGCCATTGGCGGACAGGTTGCCAATGCCGAATGCAGCTAATCTCAGACCCTTGGGGACAAGCGAGATCATGTTACGCGCCACAAAGAACCTACTCATCGGAGGACTATTCATCATGGGAATATCCAACGCCGCGACTGGACAAGAGTTGACGATTGTCAATCCACCAAAGCTCGGCGACCCCACGCCGAATGGCTACAGTACCGCAGTGATTGTGCCTGCCAATACGAGAGTAGCCTACATTTCAGGCCAGGGCGGGTTTGACAGCACAGGTGCTCTTTCGCCCGACTTTGCAGCTCAGGTTCACAGGCCTATGCGAACCTCGGGGCAGCCCTCGAAGGCATTGGGGCGCGGCCGGATCAAGTCGCCAAGCTCACGATCTTCGTGGTTGACCACGAGACATCAAAGCTTGGCATACTGACCCAGAACGTCATGGAAATGTTCGGTGACCGACTGCCAGCACAAACTTTGGTCCCCGTACCAAAGCTGGCAATAGACCCGATGCTGTTCGAGGTCGAAGCTGTAGTGATGCTCCAGTAGCCAAGCTGTCGATCACAGTGGCCGCCCCTGCGGCAACGTCCAGTGCAAACGGTGGGCGGCCCGCTTTCGATCTTCTTCGAAGGATGGGCCGCCCACCGACGCACCCCAGAGGGCGTTCGGTTTGACGAAGCCACATGTCCGTCTTGCGTACTGTGTTTCGCGCGACGCAGCGATCTCCCCTGAGGGCGATTGGGGTGAGAGGCTGGCGTGAGGACTGCCTGCGCCGCGCCGTTCCGTTCCTGACGTACAAGCAACGATCCGGCGGCGAGATTTCACGATCAATGCCCACGCGCAGGCACGCACAAATCGCTGCAATTCCCGTGCAATTCACGTTCAATCTGGCGGAAAACGTCAGCGGTTCAATAGTTTATCCCCGGGCCTGGTATTGTCCCCATAATTGGTCGCTCATCGGCGGCCGACAGCTGCGGCTCCGGTAGCGACTGCGGCTTGCCGCCGCTGCTGCCCCTTGACCCACTCTGGCATCCCGGAAACTATCGACTGATCGCGAGTGTCAGGCGTCTCGTCGGTAAAGGGAGCAGGCGAAATGGGCCGTTTGGCGAACAAGGTGGCGATCGTTTCCGGCGGCGCCACGGGCATGGGCGGGGCGGCGTCAAAGCTATTTGCAGCCGAGGGCGCCAAGGTCTCGATCATCGACCGCAATCTGGCCGCGGCGGAGGCGACCGTCGCCGAGATTGTGGCTGCGGGAGGCGAGGCCGCGGCCTTCGCCGCTGACGTCTCGGATGAAGCGGCGGTAGTCGCCGCGGTAAAGGGCGCGGAGGCGAGGTTCGGTCCGACCACGGTGCTCTTCAATCACGCGGGTACCATCGTCATCAAACCCTTCCTCGAGACGACCTTGACCGAATGGGATTGGCTGCACGCCGTCAACGTCCGGTCGATGTTCCTGATGACGCGCGCGGTGCTGCCCGCCATGATCGCGGCCGGCGGTGGATCGATCGTCTGCACATCGTCGATTTCGGCTGTCGCCGGAACGCCGATGGAAGTGCTCTACGATACCACCAAGGGCGCCGTACACATGTTTGCCCGCGCCATCGCGGTGGAATTCCGGGACCGCAATATCCGCTGTAATGCCGTGTGCCCGGGCTTTATCCGCACTCCGCATGGCCTGCGGGAAGTCGATGAACTGACCAAGCTGGGCGTCGATGCGTCAGAGGCGGCTCTGGCAGCGCAACAGGGGCGCATCGGCGAGCCGGAAGAAGTGGCCAAGGCGGCACTGTTTCTGGCGAGCGACGACGCCAGCTTCGTCAACGGCACGCATCTATTCGTCGACAACGGCTTTACGGCGGCCTGAATGGCCGGAACTGGCGCGCAAGTAGTTGCGCGCTCAAGCGCGATGAGGCAAACGGGTCGGGCATTTTCCGAGCAAGGAACCGCGACGCATGGCCCACCCCGTTTCCCCTCTCGCGCCGACCGAGTATCCCGAGCTGCCCGAGGTCGCCGGCGTCCGCTTCGCGACCGCCGAAGCCGGGATCAAGTACAAGAATCGCACCGACGTGCTGCTTGTTGCCATGGACCCCGGTACTGTCGTGGCGGGCGTCTTGACGCGCTCAAAGTGCCCGTCGGCCGCTGTCGACTGGTGCCGGGAGCGGCTGGCGGGCGGCAAGGCCCGGGCGCTGCTGGTCAATTCGGGTAACGCCAATGCCTTTACCGGCCAGAAGGGCAAGGCGTCGACCGCCGCGTCGGCGGCCTTCGTGGCCGAGGCGCTCGGGGTTTCGGCCAGCGAGATCTTTCTCGCCTCCACCGGCGTGATCGGTGAACCGCTCGACGCGCAGAAGTTTGCTGGCGTCACCCGTGAAATGGCCGGCCGACTGGCCCCTGCGCCCTGGATGGATGCGGCCAAGGCTATCATGACCACCGACACCTTCCCCAAGGTGGCGACGGCGACCGTCGAGTTCGATGGGGTGCCGGTGACGATCTCGGGCATCGCCAAGGGTTCGGGGATGATCGCGCCCGACATGGCGACGATGCTCTCCTTCGTCTTTACCGATGCGCCGATCTCTGCGGCTGTGCTGCAGGGCCTGCTGCAGCCGCAGATCGACAAGAGTTTCAATGCGATCACGGTCGACAGCGACACCTCGACCTCTGACACCTGCCTCGTCTTTGCCACCGGCAAGGCGACGATGACACCGATCAGCGACGCGGCCGATCCGCGCGTGGCGGTGTTTGCCGAGGCGCTCGGCGACGTGTTGCACGAACTCGCCATGTGGACGATCAAGGACGGCGAGGGGGCGACCAAGCTGGTCACCGTCACCGTCACGGGCGCCACCAGCGACAAGAGTGCGACGCGCATCGCGCAATCGATCGCCAATTCGCCGCTGGTCAAGACCGCCATTGCGGGCGAGGACGCCAACTGGGGCCGCATCGTTATGGCGGTGGGCAAGGCCGGTGAACCGGCCGATCGCGACAAGCTGGCGATCCGTTTCGGTGAGTTTGTTCTGGCCCAGCAGGGTGAGCGCGCGCCGAGCTATGACGAGGCGGCGACCAGCGCCTACATGAAGAACCAGGAGCTGGAGATCGGCGTCGATCTTGGCCTGGGGTCGGGCACGGCCACGGTCTACACCTGCGACCTGACGCACGGCTATATCGACATCAACGGCAACTACCGGAGCTGAGCATGGTGCCGTCGGCGGTCGATCTCGAAAGCGCCACCCTCAATGCCTGGCCGGCGCTGCAAGTGGCGCACGACCGGCTGTGGGTCTGGCGGGCGGCCAAGGGCTATTCGAAGCGGGCCAACTCCATCCATTGCCTCGATCCGGCCGACAGCGCCGATGCCGACGCGAGGCTGGCGCGCCTGGCCGCACTTTACCAGTACAATGAGCTCGAGCCGGTGTTCCGGGTGACACCGCTGACCTCGGCGGGAGCGCTGGCGGCGCTTGACCGGGCAGGCTGGGAGGTTTTCGAACCGAGCAAGGTGCTCGCCATGGAGACGCCCGAGGCGCAGTGGGATGTGCAGCATCACACCCGGCGGTTCGACCCGCGCGATCCGGACTGGTTCGAGACGCAGGGGCGGATGAGCGGCTACAACGCGCACACGCTGGGTATCCTCAAATCCATCCTCGACGCCGTCGCCTGCGAGAATTGCGGTGTTCTCGCCTATAGCGAGGAGGGCGAGCCGGTTGCAGCAGCGCTGGCGACGGTCAGCAATGGCATCGGCGTTTATCTCAACGTGGTGGCCGACCCGGCCTATCGGGGGCAGGGTTATGGCCGCGCCGTGATGGCGGCAGCGCTCAACTGGACCAAGAGCGCCGGGGCCCGATCATCGGTGATCCAGGTGCTGGGCAACAACGCGCCGGCGCTCAGCCTTTATGGCTCGCTCGGCTTTGCGCCAGCCTATGACTATCACTATCGGAAGCCGGCGGCATGAGCATCCTTCTGGTCGTCGCCTGTGCTCTCGTCGATGCCGACCGGCGGGTGCTAATCGCGCAGCGACCGGAGGGCAAGTCGCTGGCCGGGCTCTGGGAGTTTCCGGGCGGCAAGATCGAGCCGGGCGAGTCGCCGGAGGCGGCTCTGATCCGGGAGCTCAACGAAGAACTCGGCGTTTCGACGCAGACCGCCTGCCTCGCACCGCTCACATTCGCCTCCCACTCTTACGAAAGCTTTCACCTTCTGATGCCACTTTACGTCTGTCGGAAGTGGCAGGGGACGCCGCAGCCGCGCGAGCATGCGGCCCTCAAGTGGGTCCGGCCAACGGCGCTGCGCGACTACCCGATGCCACCCGCCGACGAGCCGCTGATCGCGCCGCTATGCGATCTGCTTTAGCGCCGAGGGGTCAAAATGCAGAGCAAGATCAAGCAGTTCCTCATTGACGAGTCAGGTGCGACAGCGATCGAGTATGGCTTGATCGCCGGGCTGATCGCCGTGGCGCTGATCGGTGCTTTCGCCGCCTTCGGCACCGGCATGATCAATATGTTCGCCTATGTCGAGAGTTCGACAACCGACGCCATGGCGGCCGCCAACGGCGGTTAGCTGCGCCCCAGCACGTCCTTTAGACTCACCTGTGCACTACCGGGCTTGAGCGGCTTTTGCTGGCTTTCGTCGGCGCCCACCGCTCATCCAGATGATTTCGAGCGTCGCGCGGATGCGGCCGTCGGGATCGGAAAACTCTTCGGCATAGGTCTGTGCTGCCGCCGCCAGCAGGCGCGGCGTCATCAGCCGGCCCGGTCGGTCGGCGAGGGGATTGCTCGCGCCAAGTGCCCGGATTTCCTGCATGAGCGCAAAGGGCGACGCGTAGCGCACGGTGTGGGATTCGATGTCCGTGACCGGTAGGGCGAGGCCGGCGCGTTGCAGCAGTCCACCGGCATCGGCCAGCGGAATGAAGGGCGCGACGCGGGCAAAGGCACCGCCGGACTGTGACTCCGCGCTGAGGAAGGCGTGGCGCAATTCGAAGAGACTATCGCCGCCGATCGCCGCCGCGATGAAAAGCCCATCAGGCGCCAGGTGATGGCGGATGCGGCTGAGGAACCCGACGACATCGTTGACCACCTGCACGTCGAACAGCGAGACGATGAGGTCATAGCCGGTGCGGGGCAGGGTGAGGCGTTCGGGATCGATTCCGGTGTCGAGCACGGTGGAAATACGCTCGAACTCAAAGCTGCCCTCGCGCGTGTTGCCGCGCAATGGCAACTGGCTGGCGTCGGGCGAGAGGATGGCGGCGCGCTCGAAGCGACGCGTCACCACCAGCAGGCGTTCTGCCAGATCATCGAGCACCAGGCGGGTGACGAAGTCCTCGGCCTCCGGTTTCCGGCGCTGCAGACGGCGGGCGATCAGCGCCCGGTCGAAGGTCTTTGGGGGCAACATGTCAGGTCTCCGGGCTCAGCGACCACATGCGTCGGATCAGCTCACTCTCGAGCTCGAAGACGACAATCATCTCGATCGGATCGGACCCCAGGCCGGTGATGCGTTCATGGTCGACGACCTTGTTGCCCATCACCACCCGGTTGACGATCTCGGCATAGAGGTCAGGGCGGTTGAAGCGGTTCTGAGCGTAGAAGGCGCCCAAGGCGGCCTTGCCGACGATGGCCGGGGCCGTGGCGGGCAGGCGGGTGACCTCGACGTCGTCGCTGAACGCCGCGAGGAATCGCCCCAGATCGCGGGCATTGTAGGCCGCCAGCTGGTGTTCGACGAGTGCAAGCGGCGTGGCCATGCTCCGGCTCCTGTGGCAGACTGCCCGGGCGGAGCAGCGTCAGGGGGTCGTACTGCAAGGCTCGGCCGGGGTGCAAGTAGTGTCGCGCGGGGTGGCGGCCACGCTGGGGCGATGGCGCAGCGGTGTGCTTGACCTGCTCTATCCGCCGATGTGCCTCAATTGCGATGCGCCGGTGGCGACCCACGATGCGCTCTGCGCCAGCTGCTTTGCCGACCTGCGGCCGATCACCGCGCCGCTCTGTCCCAGGCTCGGGCTGCCATTTGAAGTGGCGATCGGGGAGGATGCCGTCTCTGCCGAGGCAATCGCCGACCCGCCGCCTTTCGACCGGGCGCGTTCGGCAGTGCTCTATACCGAGATCGCGCGCACGCTGGTCAGCCGGCTCAAGTATGGCGACCGACCGGAACTGGCGCGGTTCTGCGCCCGGCTGATGGTGGCCGCCGGGCACGAGTTCTGGAGTGAGCGACCGGTGCTGGTGCCGGTGCCGCTATATCCGATGCGGCAGTTCCGGCGGCGCTACAACCAGTCGACGGAGCTCACCCGGCTGATCGGCCGGATGACGGGTCTTGCCCATGATCCGCTGCTGGTGCGCCGCAAGCGGCAGACACGGCAGCAGGTGGGGCTCACGGCCGATGCCCGGGCGCGCAATGTGTCGGGCGCCTTTGAGGCGTCGCCCGATACACTGGCGCGGCTGGGTGGTCGCCCGGTGGTGATCGTCGACGACGTGATTACCACGGGCGCCACTGTCAAGGCCGTGACGAAAGCCCTGCAGAAGGCCGGGGTCGATCGCATCGACGTGCTGAGCTTTGCCCGCGTCAGCGCCGGCACCGACTTGTCGTAAACCGCCGCCGCCCCATATAAAGTTCACAAGAACGCAACAGGTGAGCCAGATGGCCAAGGTTGAAATCTACACCACCCAGTGGTGCCCCTACTGCAACGCCGCCAAGGCGTTGCTCGAGGAAAAGGGCGTCGTCTACGAGGAAGTCGATGCCGAGGATCCGGAAGTCCGCTCCGCCATGGTCGAGCGGGCGCAGGGCCGCCGCACCGTGCCGCAGATTTTCATCGGCACGACGCATGTAGGCGGCTATGACGATATGGCGGCGCTCGACCGGCGCGGCCAACTTGATCCGCTGCTGGCGTCCTGAGGGTGCGCGTCGCCGTCCTTCAAATGCGCTCGGGCACGCAGCCCGGGCCAAATCTAGCTGAGCTTGACCGGCTGGCCGGCGAGGCGGCGGCAGCCGGTGCGGTCTATGCGCTCAGCCCCGAAGTCACTGTCGTCTTTGCCGAGAATCGCGAGGGCCTGAACGCGGTTGCGGGGCCGTGGGAAGCCAACCCGGCCATCGCCGAAGTCGCTGCAATCGCGCGCAAGCATGGCCTTTTCCTGCATCTGGGATCGCTGGCGGTGGCGCTGCCCGATGGGCGTTTTGCCAACCGGTCGGTGCTGTTCGGGCCGGATGGGGCGATCATCGAAACCTACGACAAGATCCACCTGTTCGATGCGACCCTGCCGGGGCTGCGCGACTATCGCGAAAGCGCCACCTATGCGGGCGCGATCGCGCTGTCGTGTCGGATGCGCCAGGGTTCCGGCTGGGTTTTACCATCTGCTACGATGTGCGCTTTCCGGCGCTGCATCGGGCTTTGGCCGAGGCCGGCGCCGAGGTGCTGGCAGTGCCGGCGGCGTTCACCAAACCAACCGGCGAGGCGCACTGGCACGTACTGCTGCGGGCCCGCGCCATCGAGACAGGGTGTTTCGTGCTCGCCGCGGCGCAGTCGGGCTCGCACGAGAACGGCCGGCAGACTTACGGGCATTCGATCATCATCGACCCCTGGGGCAAGGTTCTTGCCGAGATCGAGGCCGAAGGCCCCGGCATTGCCGTCGCTGACATTGATCTGGGTGCCGTGGCGGAAGCACGCGGCAAGGTGCCGGCGCTTGCCAATGCGCGGCCGTTTTCGTTAAGCGTTAACCATGCGGGCGCATCCTAGCGTCTGAAAGGGTTGTAGTCCGTGATCCATTATTCCCTGGTCTGCGAGAGCGACCACAAGTTCGATGCCTGGTTCCGCAATGCGGACGCGTACGACCAACAGAGCGCGCGCGGCATTGTCACTTGTCCGATCTGCAATTCGGTCAAGGTCAGCAAGGGCCTGATGGCGCCGTCTGTCAGCCGCGCCAACTCCGACAAGGTCGCCCTCTCCATCGGTCATCCGCAGCAGGCGCAATTGCGCGAGGCGCTGCTGGCGCTGCGGAACAAGGTCACCGCCGAGGCTGATTATGTCGGCGACCGGTTTGCCGACGAGGCGCGGAAGATTCACTACAAGGAAATCGATCCGCGCGGCATCTACGGCGAGGCCACCCGCGAGGAAGTTGCGAGTCTCATAGAAGACGGCATCGACTTCATGCCGCTTCCAAACGTTCCCGAAGAGCACAATTAGGCATCCCGGCGAAGGCTGCCCCTAGCCTTTTGGCGGGTTGCTCTTCATCGGCAAGCGCCGATACAGTCCGGCTCCCAATTCGAGGAGCCTTCCCCCATGAGCACACCTGACGCAGCCCTTTCGGGCACTTTTTCCATTGGCGGCGACATGACCGTCAACCGCCTCGGCTTTGGTGCCATGCGCATCACTGGCGACGGCATCTGGGGCGCTCCCAAGGATCCTGCAGAGGCGCGCGCCACGCTGAAACGCCTGCTCGATCTGGGCATCGACTTCATCGATACGGCCGAGGCCTATGGCCCGGCGACGTCCGAGGAACTGCTGGCTGAAGTGCTGGCGCCCTACGGCAAGATCAAGATCGCCACCAAGGGCGGCCATTCCCGTCAGGGCCCCAATGTCTGGACGCCGATCGGCCGGCCAGAATTCCTGCGCCAGGGCGTGCTGACCAGCCTTTACCGCCTGAAGCAGGAGCGGCTCGACCTCTGGCAGTTGCACCGGATCGATCCCAAAGTGCCGCGCAACGAGCAGTTCGAGACCATTGCGGGCTTTCTCAAGGAAGGGCTGATCCGGCATGCCGGGCTCTCCGAGGTCACGGTCGAGGAGATCGAGTCGGCCCAGAAGTACTTCCCGGTGGTGACGGTGCAAAACCGCTACAACATTGCCGACCGGGCCAGCGAGGCGGTGCTCGAGTACTGCGAGAAGCACGCGATCGGCTTTATTCCATGGCGCCCGATCGCCGGCGGCACGGCCGGCGGCGGGGTGTTGGAGACGCTCGGCAAGAAATACAATGCTTCGCCCAGCCAGCTATCGCTGGCCTGGATGTTGAAGCGCTCGCCGGTCATGCTGCCAATTCCGGGCACCGGCAAGGTCAAGCATCTCGAGGAAAACACCGCGGCGGCAGCGATCAAGCTCTCCGACGAGGATTTTGCGGCGCTCAGCGGTCGCTGACTTGACCTAGCGCAAAGCACGCCTTCGTCTCACCCCGCATGACAGGCTCACGTGGGGTGAGACATGAAGATCGCGCTATTCGGTGGTACCGGTCATATCGGCAGCCTCGTGCTGCAACAGGCGCTGGCGCAGGGCCATAAGGTGACGGCGCTGGTGCGCAGTCGCGCCAAGATCGACGCGCACACGGCGACGACCGCTCATATTTTGGTCGGCTCGATAGAGAACCAGACGGCCGTGCGCTACGCGCTCGAAGGGGCGGAAGCGGTGATCGTGACGCTTGCCGCCGGGCACGAGGTGCTCGCGAACTTCGACAAGAGCGCCCTGCCGATCCTCAATATCCATGGGCCGCGACGCATCGTCAGCATGGTCGGAGCCGCCGTTCGGATGTCCGGTGACCCCAAGACGATTGGTCTCTCGCTGATGAGCGCGGCGATGCGGCTGGTGCCGGGCGGGCTGCTGCGCGATGCCGAGGGCCACGCAGACCGGCTGGCATCGTTCGCTCTCGACTGGACTTTGGTGCGCGCGGCCAACTTTAGCGACGTGCCACCGACCGGCAACATCAAGGTGCACCTGACCGACGAGATGCCGGTCGATGCCAGCATCTCGCGCGCTGACCTTGCCGCCTTCATCCTCGAAACTGCGGTGAGCGGCAGTTTCGTGCGGCAGGCGCCGATGGTCTGCAATGGTTAGGCGGCGGCCTTTTCGGCCAGCACCATGTAGTTGATGCCGGTGTCGCGGCTCAGGCGCCACTCGTCGGCCAGCGGGTGGAAGACCACGCCGGTCTTTTCGGTGACGCTCAGGCCATTGCGGCTGACCAAAGCCGAGATTTCCTCGGGGGTGAGGAACTTGGCGTAGTCGTGGGTTCCCTTGGGCAGCCAGCGCAATACCTGCTCGGCGCCGACAATGGCGAAGGCGTAGGCGCGCAGCGTGCGGTTGATGGTGGCGGTGAACAGCAGGCCACCGGGTGCCACGAGATCGGCAACACTCTTCATGTAGAGCGGCACGTTGTCGACATGCTCAACCACTTCCATGTTGAGCACGATGTCGAACTTTTCGCCCGCCGCGGCCAGCGTCTCGGCGCTGGTGGCACGGTAGTCGATCTCAAGACCGGACTGCTCGGCATGCAGGCGCGCGATATGGATATTGCGCTCTGCCGCGTCGGCGCCCACCACGGTAGCGCCCAGACGGGTCATCGGTTCGCAGAGCAGCCCGCCACCGCAACCGATATCAAGCAGGCGCAGACCCTCGAGCGGCCGGCGCTTTGTGCCGTCGCGGCCTAAATGGGCGATCACCTTGTCGCGGATGTAGCTCAGCCGGACCGGGTTGAACTTGTGGAGCGGCTTGAACTTGCCCTTGGGGTCCCACCACTGTTCGGCCATGGCGGTGAACTTGGCGACTTCCTCGGGATTGATGGTGGTTTCGGTCATCGCAGGCTCCTTTTCTCGCTGAGGTGAGCCTGCCGGGCCCCCAAGTCAATGCGCGTCCTTGCCTCAGGCGGTCACTTGTGGCACATCCCCCGCCGAATTCTCAGCGTACCGCCGGGTTCGGCGCGGGGAGCAGATGGCGCGTATTGTAGTCAAGTTCGGCGGCACGTCCGTCGCCACCGTGGAGCGCATCCGCCAGGCGGCGCGCCACGTCAAGCGCGAAGTCGACGCCGGCAATCAGGTCGTCGTGGTGGTTTCGGCCATGTCGGGCAAGACCAACGAGCTGGTCGGCTGGGTCAACGAAGCCTCCAAGCTGCACGATGCGCGCGAATATGACGCCGTGGTCGCCTCGGGCGAGCAGGTGACGGCCGGGCTGATGGCTATCGTGCTGAGCGAAATGGGCATTCCGTCGCGCTCCTTCCAGGGGTGGCAGGTGCCGATCCAGACCGACGACGCGCATGGCGCGGCGCGGATCATGTCGATCGACCCCACCGCACTCGACACGCAGCTGGCCGAAGGCGTGGTTCCGGTGGTCACTGGTTTCCAGGGCATTGCGCCCTCGGGCCGGCTGACGACGTTGGGCCGCGGCGGTTCGGATACCTCTGCTGTGGCCGTAGCAGCCGCCATCAAGGCGGATCGCTGCGATATCTATACCGACGTGGACGGTGTCTATACCACCGACCCGCGCATTACGCCCAAGGCCCGGCGCCTGACCCGCATTTCGTTCGAAGAAATGCTGGAAATGGCTTCGCTCGGCGCCAAGGTACTGATGATCCGCTCGGTCGAGATGGCGATGGCGCACAAGGTGCGCCTCACCGTCCGTTCCACTTTCGACGACCCGGAGGCGCCGCAGGTGGCGCCGGACGGGACTCCCGGGGTTCCCGGTACGCTAGTTTGCGATGAGGATGAGATCATGGAACAGCAGATCGTTTCGGGCGTCACGCTGGCGCGGGCCGAATCCAAGATCACGCTGCGCGACGTCAAGGACCGGCCGGGCGTTGCCGCCGCCGTGTTCGGGGCGCTGAGCGATGAATCGATCGTGGTCGATATGATCGTGCAGAACGTCTCCGAAGACGGCTCGACCACCGACATCACCTTTACGGTGCCCGATGCCGAGCACGACAAGGCCGTCAAGGCGCTCAAGGCCGCTGCAGACGCCGGAAAGTTCGAGTATCGGCTGCTGACCAGCGCCAAAGGCGGGGCCAAGGTGTCGGTCGTCGGCGTCGGGATGCGCAACCATGCGGGCGTCGCCGCCTCGATGTTCAAGGCGCTGGCCGACAAGTCGATCAATATCCAGCTGATCACGACCTCTGAGATCAAGACCTCGGTCCTGATCGATGATGAGTATGCCGAGCTTGCGGTTCGGGCGCTGCATACGTATTACGGGTTGGACAAGGAAGACGCCTGACGCTTCGCGATAAGTTCGCCGGCGCCGGGCCCCCAGGGGGCGGCTCAGCTGCCAGGCGGAGGATATGGCGACAGCGATCAGCGGTCCGCGCGTGCTCTTGCGGCAATTGCGCGAAACCATGGCGGAGCCACTGGCTGCGCAGGATCGCCTCAACAAAATCGTCGGTCTGATCGCCGAGAACATGCACGCGGACGTCTGCTCGTTCTACGTGCTGCGTGACGACGGCGCCCTCGAACTCTTCGCTACCCGCGGCCTCAAGGCCGAATCGGTGCATATGACGACGCTGCGGCTGGGCGAGGGCCTTGTCGGCCTCATTGCCGCCGAAGCCGAGCCGCTCAGCCTCGAAAACGCCCCGTCCCACCCCTCGTTCGCCTATCGTCCGGAAACGGGCGAAGACCCCTACAACGCCTTTCTGGGTGTGCCAGTGCTGCGCGCCGGCCAGACGCTGGGCGTGCTGGTGGTGCAGAATGCCGAGCGGCGCGTCTATGGCGAGGACGAAACCGAGGCGATGCTGACCACGGCGACTATCCTCGCCGAAATGATCGCCACCTCCGATTTCGATACGCTGATCAAGCCGGGCCAGGATATCGACCTGCGCCGCCCGCGCACCTTCGTGGGCAATGGCTTTACCGACGGAATCGCGCTCGGCCAGGTGGTGCTGCACGACCCGCGTGTGGTGGTCACCAATTTCATCGCCGAAGATACCGAGGTCGAGCAGCACCGGCTTGCAACCGCGCTCGACACCATGCGGCTTTCGATCGACGACATGCTCAGCCATGGCGACATGCAGTCGCTCACCGATCACCGGGAAATCCTCGAGAGCTACCGGATGTTCGCGCATGACCGCGGCTGGGCCGACCGGCTGCGCGAGGCGATCGAGAACGGCCTCACTGCCGAAGCGGCGGTCGAGCGGGTGCAGAACGATACCCGCGCCCGGATGATGCGGTCGACCGACCCCTATATCAAGGACCGACTGCACGATCTCGATGACCTCGCCAATCGGCTGCTGCGGGTGCTCACCGGCGACGGCAAGGGCATCGGCATGAAGGAATTGCCCGAGAATGCCGTGCTGGTAGCGCGCAACATGGGGCCGGCGGAGCTCCTTGAATACGACCGCTCGCGCCTGCGGGCCATCGTGCTCGAAGAGGGCGGTTCGACCGCGCATGTCGCCATCGTCGCCAAGTCGCTGGGCATGGTGGCGGTCGGCCAGGCCGAGAACATCGTGGCGCTGGCGGAAGCCGGCGACGACATCATCGTCGATGGGCCGGCTGGGACGGTCTATCTGCGCCCGACGTCCGAGGTCGAACAGACCTATGTCGACAAGGTGCGGGTCACGGCGAAGCGGCGAGCGCATTATCTCGAACTGCGCGACAGGCCAGCGATCACCCGCGACGGCGTCAACATCACGCTCTATCACAATTCCGGCCTCGTCGCCGACCTGCCGATGCTCAACGATACGGGCGCGGCGGGGGTCGGGCTGTTCCGGACTGAACTGCAGTTCATGATCGCCTCCAAGCTGCCCCGGCTCAACGAGCAGGTGGAACTCTATTCGGAGGCGATCCGTCTGGCCGCGGGCCGGCCGATCGTCTTCCGGCTGCTCGACGTTGGTGGTGACAAGGTAATCCCCTATCTGCGGGCCGAGGCCGAGGAAAACCCGGCCATGGGCTTCCGCTCGCTGCGCCTGGCGCTCGACCGGCCGGGTCTGCTCCGCATCCAGATTCGCGCCCTGCTGCAGGCCGCCAATGGCGGGCCGATGAAAATCCTGGTGCCGATGGTCACCGATGCCTGGGAGTTCCGGCAGACGCGGCTGGTGGTCAATCGCGAGCTCGAACGCCTGAGCCACGAGGGCCGGCCGCTGCCGTCGCGGCTGGAGCTGGGCGCGATGATCGAGGTGCCCTCGCTGCTGTGGGAACTCGACCAGGTGCTGCCGGAGGCGGATTTCGTCTCCATCGGCTCGAACGACCTGGTGATGTTCCTGACGGCCGCCGACCGCGCCAACCCGCGCGTCGCCAAGGCCTATGACCCGATCGCGCTGCCGCGCCTCAGGGCGCTGCGCCACATTGTCGATTCTGCCCGCCGCTATGGCGTGCCGCTTACAATGTGCGGCGAACTGGCCGGCAAGACGGTCGAGGCGCTGGCGCTGATGTCGATCGGCATGACCCGGCTCTCGATGAGCCCGCCGTCGATCGGCCCGATCAAGGAAATGATCCTCGGGCTCGAACTCGAGCCGATCCGCAAGTCGGTCTCGGCTGCCCTGCTCGAAGGCTCGAACGGCGTTGGCATCCGCGAGCTGCTGCTCGACTGGGCCGACCGGCAAAGCCTCATTATCTAGGTTCACATATGCCCGCACTTCCCCAGGACAAGCTTGCCGCGCTCGAGAAGCGCTTCGAATCGGTCGAGGCGGCGCTGTCGGCCGGGCCGTCGGCGGACGAATTCGTGCGGCTGTCCAAGGAATATGCCGAGCTCGAGCCGGTGGTGCGGCCGATCATGGCCTATCGCAAGCTGCGCGCCGATTTCGAGGATGCCGAAAAGCTGGTCAAATCCGGCGACAAGGAAATGGCCGAAATGGCCGAAGCCGAGATCGGGGAGCTGAAGCCCCGGCTCGAGCAGATGGAATCGGAAATCCAGATCCTGCTGCTCCCCAAGGACGCGGCGGACGACAAGAGCGTCATCCTCGAAGTCCGTGGTGGCACCGGCGGGGACGAAGCGGCGCTCTTTGCCGGTGATCTCCTCCGCATGTACCAGCGCTATGCCGACCTCAACGGCTGGAAGTTTGCGCTGATGGAAGAAAGCCCCGGCGAAATGGGCGGCTACAAGGAAGTGGTCGCCAATATCTCGGGCAAGGGCGTCTACGCCAAGATGAAATTCGAATCCGGTGTGCACCGGGTGCAGCGCGTGCCGGCGACCGAGTCGCAGGGCCGTATCCACACCTCGGCGGCGACCGTGGCGGTGCTGCCGGAAGTCGAGGATATCGACATCGACATTCGGCCCGAGGACATCCGTATCGATACGATGCGCTCGTCCGGCGCCGGCGGCCAGCACGTCAACACCACCGACTCGGCGGTCCGCATCACCCATTTGCCGAGCGGCATCGTGGTGACGGCAAGCCAGAAGAGCCAGCACCAGAACCGCGCCACCGCCATGAAGGTGCTGCAGGCGCGGCTCTTCGAAGAACAGCGCAACGCCCGGGATTCGGCGCGGTCCGAGGCTCGCAAGGAGCAGGTGGGGTCGGCGATCGCTCCGAGCGCATCCGCACCTATAACTTCCCGCAGGGCCGGGTGACCGACCACCGCATCAACCTGACGCTCTACAAGCTCGACAAGGTGATTGCCGGCGAAGCGCTGGACGAACTGGTGTCGGCGCTCATCACCGAGCATCAGGCCGCCCAGCTTGCCGAAATGGGGAGTGCGCCCTGAGCGGGCCGCTGATCGGAGAAGCCTGGCGGGGGGTCCGCGACCTCTTCCGCGCCTCTACTATCGACACACCGGAACTCGATGCCCGCATCCTTGCCGAGCACGCCTTTGGCCTCAGCCGGCTGGCGCTGGTGACGCGCGAACGCGAGCCGGCGCCGCCAGAGGGCTTGGCGCGGCTCAATGCCATGGCCGCGCGCCGCCTGGAGGGCGAGCCGGTGATGCGTATCTTGGGCGAGAAGGAATTTTACGGCCTCGCCTTCCTGCTCGGGCCGGAAACGCTGATTCCGCGGCCGGAAACCGAGATGCTGGTGCGGCGCGGCCTCGAAATTCTCGAAGGCCGCAGTGCACCAAAGATCCTCGATCTGGGCACCGGCACGGGCTGCATCGCCATCTCGTTGCTGGTCGAGAACGCTGCTGCGACGGCTGTCGCCGTCGATCTGGCGCCGGAGG
This sequence comes from Devosia sp., assembly GCA_015657675.1. GTDB lineage: Bacteria > Pseudomonadota > Alphaproteobacteria > Rhizobiales > Devosiaceae > Devosia_A. Next base: position 2,219 of record JACDQI010000119.1, on the reverse strand, counting down.
CGCTGGCTACGGCGCAGGCCAATGCCGATCGGCATGGCGTCGACAAGCGGCTGTCGCTGCGGCGCGGCTCCTGGTTCGAGCCGCTCAAGCCGCATGAGCGGTTCGACCTGATTGTCTCCAATCCCCCCTATATCGCGACACCCGAGATCGCGACGCTGTCGCGCGAAGTGCGGGAGCATGATCCCTTGCTAGCGCTTGACGGTGGGCCGGACGGTCTGGCGCCCTATCGAACAATCCTCGCTGACGCCGCCGGCTGGTTGACGCCGGATGGGGCGGTTCTCTGCGAAATCGGCTCGAGTCAGGGCCTCGCGGTCAAGACGCTGTTCTTCCAGGCTGGGCTGCGTGACGTCGTGGTGCATCCGGACCTTGCCGAGCTCGACCGCGTCGTGGAAGGGCACCACATCTAGGGCCGCCTTAACCTTGGCCCTGTGGCTATTGTATTTTCTGCTTGGAAATCCGGGCCGAACGGGTTAGCTTCCTGATGCTGTCAACAGCGCAGGGATTGCGCTTGGGGAGACGGCCACCCGCTCATCGGCGAGCTGCGTTTGGCAGCAGGTGCATCCGGACAAGGACCCGGTCTGCCTTGATGAGCCACAAGTGGTTCAACCGACAGCGCAATATTCCGCTCTGCTGCCGCGCCCGGGCGCCTCGAAAAGAGACAGTCCCAGGACCCTGCAAGGCGAACCTCGAAACGACCCGTTCCGCCGCCCGATTGCCGCGAAACGTATGGTCGGGTGTGCTGATGGCACTGCCATCGCGTGTTTCTGTCCAAGGCTTTGATACGAAACGATGAGACCAAACCAGAATAACAACAAGAACCGCTCGCGCGGCCGGAACAACAATGGCGGGCGCAAGCACGTCAATCCGCTCTCCAGAAACTTCGAGAGCAATGGTCCGGATGTGAAGGTGCGCGGCAATGCCGCCCATATTGCCGAAAAATACCTGCAACTGGCGCGCGACGCGCAGTCGTCCGGTGACTCGGTGATGGCTGAGAATTACCTCCAGCATGCCGAGCACTATTTCCGCATCGTGGCAGCGGCACAGCCGCAGGCCAACGGGCAGCGCGACAACGGCCAGCAGGCTGAGGCCGAGGACTTCGACGACGATTTCCCGCCGATGAACGATCGTTTCGCCAGCCCCGAGCCGCGTCAGCCGTTCGTGCAGCAGCAGCAAAACGACCAACCGGCTGTGCAGCAGCCTGCCATGCCCGACGCCGACAATGGCGAGACGGTGGTGATCCAGGCGATCCCGACCGAAGCTGGCGAGGCTGCGGCCGCTCCGGCCGAGGGCGAAGGTCGCCGGCATCGCGAGCGCCGTCCGCGCCGCCGCTCCCGCGGCAATGGCGAGGGTGTTGGCAATAGCGAGGGCAACGGTGATCCCGGCGCCTCGCCGCAGCCCGATATCGGGCTGCCGGCCTTCCTCACAGCCGGCGGAACTCCTGCCGAATAATTCAAAGGCCGGGCCCAGTGCCCGGCCTTTCTGTTTGTGCGGTCCGAACCGCTCCCCTTTTCGCCGCGCAAAGGCTCCCTATATCTTGAGGGCGAGCTGGGAGCGCCGCTGAGCGGGCACCGGGTCGTTGATCTCTGTCATGGCGTGCGGCCGCACCGGGATCATTGTCCAGGCGTTGTTTCCCGTGCCTCTCGGGGGCGGAACGGCGTGCAAAGGGAGACCAGAATGAACATCGAAAAATACACCGAACGCTCGCGCGGCTTTATCCAGAGCGCGCAGGGCCTGGCGCTGGGCAAGAACCACCAGCAGTTCACGCCGCTGCACCTGCTCAAGGTGCTGCTCGACGACGAAGAAGGCATGGCCGCTTCGCTGATCCAGCGTGCCGGCGGCAATGCGAAGCTGGCGCTCAGCGAAACCGAAGCAGCGCTCAAGAAAATACCATCGGTCTCCGGCGACGGCTCGCAGCTCTATCTCAGCCGCGAACTGGCGCGGGTGTTCGATACGGCCGAAAGTGCCGCGCAGAAGTCCGGCGACTCGTTCGTGACGGTTGAGTATCTGCTGTTGGCGCTCGCGGTCGAAAAGGACGTCGATGCCGGCAAGATTCTTGTCACGGCCGGAGTAACGCCGCAGACGCTGCGTGATGCCATTGCTGCGGTCCGCAAGGGCCGGTCTGCCGATTCGGCGTCGGCCGAGCAGGGTTATGACGCGCTCAAGAAGTACGCCATGGACCTCACCGCCCGGGCGCGCGAGGGCAAGCTCGATCCGGTGAT
>JACDQI010000118.1 GCA_015657675.1 Devosia sp. | reverse complement strand
GGGGGCCCGCCAATTGCCCAGTCTCCCACTTCGCGGGGCCGGAAAGGTCCGGCGAAACGGGTATCTGGCAGTGGCACGTCCTTTGCATGAGTTGGCTCAGTAAACCGGTTGCTCTCGCCAATTCAAGGTCTCTGCTGTGTCCGACACCCCGCTTCACTACCGCTCCGCCACCGAACTGGCCGGCCTTGTCTCTCGTGGGGAAATCTCCGCGGTGGAGGTCATGCGCGCCTTCCTTGCCCGCATCGAGGAGTTGAACCCCAAACTCAATTCCATCGTCTCGATGCTCCCCGAGAGCGGGGCGCTCGAACTGGCTGAAGCAGCCGATAAGGCGCGCCGTGCCGGCGAGGCAATCGGCCCGCTGCATGGCCTGCCGACGGCGGTCAAGGACCTCAATCCGGTCGAAGGTTTCCGCACCAGCTTCGGCTCGCCCATCCACAATGACGATGCGCCGGCCAGCCGCGACGTCGCCATGGTGGCAAAGCTCCGCGCCGCTGGGGCGCTGATCATCGGCAAGACCAATACGCCCTCCTATGGCGTCGGTACGCTGACCTTCAACGACGTCTTCGGTGTCACCCGCAATCCATGGGACCTCGGCCGGCACGGCGGCGGTTCGAGCGGCGGCGCTGCGGCTGTGGCTGCGGGCCTGCTGCCCATCGCTGACGGCAGCGACAGCGGTGGCTCCATCCGCTATCCGCCCTCCTTCTGCAACATCGTGGGTCTCCGCACGACGCCCGGTCGTGTACCGCTCGACGGTTTTGGCGACGCCTGGACGCCGCATATCGTGCTTGGACCAATGGGGCGGTCGTCCGAAGACGCCGGCCTGCTGCTCTCGGCCATGGCCGGTGCCGATCCGGTCAGTGCCACCTCCATTGACGAAGACCCTGCGATCTTCCGCCACCTCGCCGACGTGGACCTTAGCAAGGTCCGCATTGCCTGGAGCGAAACCGCCGGCGGCCTGCCGATCTCGCCGGAAATCCGCGCTGCCTTCCGCAAGACCCGCGCCGTGCTGGAAGCCTGGGCTGCACCATCGACGACGTCGAACTCGATCTTTCCACCGCCGACCGCGCCTGGGAAGTCATCGAGATGTTCGGCTTTTACTGCGACTCGCCCGCCGCCGCCCGTGCCAACCCGGACCGGCTGCGGCCCGACTACCTGCGCAACATCCGCCAGGGTGCCGTCACCCCGGCCGATGAGCTGGCCTGGGGCATCAAGGAGCGCACCGCCATCTTCACCCGCACGGCAAAGCTGCTGCAGGACTATGATGTCTTCATCACCCCAGCCACACCGGTCACCGCGCCGCCGGCCGAGGTCGAATGGGTGGCCGAAATCGACGGCCAGACCTTTGATCGTTACTTCATGTGGCAGCGGCTAGCCTGTCGTCTGACCATGACCTGCCACCCGATCCTCGTCACCCCCGGCGGCTTCACCGAGACCGGGATGCCGTTCGGGATGCAGATCGTCGGACCCATGCGCGGCGACCACAAACTGCTCTCCCTCGGCGCCGCCATCGAAAAAGCCACCGGCTGGATCAACCAGCGCCCAACGGGGGTATGAGCGTTCTTGCGCCGCTGAGGCTGGTGAGCTTGTCGAACCAAGAGACCGGGGAGCACTAAACCTGCCAAGCCACGCCCCTCGTCCTTCGACAAGCTCAGGATGAGGGCTACTTCAGGCCACGATCCCCAGGCTCTCCAGCACGAGGTCCAGTGCCGTCTCCACGGTCATCTCGCGGACCTTCTGCCGGCCGACATCACCAAAGCGCTTCTGCAGCGTTTTGGTGCCGGCCTCGGTCGAACAGGCGAAATAGACCAGCCCGACCGGCTTGCCCTCGGTGGCGCCACCGGGTCCGGCAATACCGGTGACCGCG
>JACDQI010000117.1 GCA_015657675.1 Devosia sp. | reverse complement strand
GGCGCATGAACTCGGGCATGGCGTGCACCAGGTGCTCGCCGGACCGCAGGGGGCGCTGATGGCGCCGACGCCGCTGACGCTGGCCGAGACCGCCTCGGTGTTCGGCGAGATGCTCACCTTCCGCTCGATGCTGGACAAGACCACCGACCCCAAGGCGCGCTTTGCCATGCTCTCGAGCAAGGTCGAGGATATGCTCAACACCGTGGTGCGGCAGATCGCCTTCTACACCTTCGAACGCAAGGTCCACACCGCGCGCAAAGAGGGCGAACTGACCAGCGAACAGATCAACGAGATCTGGATGGAGGTGAGCCGGGAATCACTGGGCCCGTCGATCACCCTCAATGACGGCTACGAAGCCTTCTGGAGCTACATTCCGCACTTCATCCACTCGCCGTTCTACGTCTACGCGTACGCGTTCGGAGATTGTCTTGTGAACTCGCTTTACGCACAGTATGAGAAGGCCAGCGAGGGGTTTGCGGAACGCTATTTCGAACTCCTCAAGGCTGGGGGCAGCAAGCATCATTCCGAACTGCTAAAGCCGTTCGGGCTCGATGCGCGTGATCCCCAATTCTGGTCGCTGGGCCTCGGCATGATCGAGAGGCTGATCGGCGAACTGGAAGCGACCCAGCCGAACTAGCCGACAACTGAAACGTCTACGTCTCATCTGCCAGAGGACTACATGGCCAAGAAACCCGCCAAAGCCGCCGTCGTCGAGGACCTGCCGCCGGCCATGGACTACGCCCAGCACAACGCCACCTATGAAGGCTTCATCCAGCTTATCAAGTGGGGCATCGTTGCCGTGGCGCTGATCGTGCTGGCGCTCTATGCCTTCATCGAGGGCCACCAGCCCCTGATCGGCTGGCTGCTGCTGCTGCTGATCCCGGTCGGCGCAGTTGGTCTGGCTGTGACAGGTACAACCCGCCGTTCCTAACGGCGGGTTTTTTCTTATCCAGGGGTTGGCGCCCTGCGCTTGGCTGCGGGCCAAGACAGGTTCGACGGGTTCGATCAGGAGTTGGTCATGAAGATTGCAGTCGTGCGTGAGCGCACCGAGGGCGAGACCCGGGTCGCCGCCACTCCGGAAACCGTGGGCAAGCTCGTCGGCCTTGGCGCTGAAGTGGCGATCGAGGCCGGGGCAGGGGCGCTGGCCCGCTTCCCGGACGCCGACTATGCCGCCGCCGGCGCGAGCGTCGGCACTGCCGAGACGGTGCTCAAGGGCGCCGATATCGTCCTGACCGTCCGCCGTCCCAAGGCCAGTCAGCTCGGTGGCGTCGCCAAGGGCGCGATGGTCATCGGCTCGATGGACCCCTATGGCAACGAGGCCGAGATCGCCGCTCTTGCCAAGGCCGGCGTCACCACCGTCGCCATGGAATTCATGCCGCGCATCACCCGCGCGCAGGTGATGGATATTCTTTCCAGCCAGGCCAACCTCGCCGGCTACCAGGCGGTGATCGACGCTGCCGTGGCGTTCGACCGCGCCTTCCCGATGATGATGACGGCCGCCGGCACGGTGCGCCCGGCCAAGGCTTTCGTGATGGGCGCCGGCGTGGCGGGCCTGCAGGCCATTGCGACCGCCAAGCGCCTCGGCGCCGTGGTGACGGCGACCGACGTGCGCGCCGCAGCGGCCGAGCAGGTGGAATCGCTGGGCGGCAAGTTCATCATGACCGATGCGCTCAAGGACGCCTCGGGCGCTGGCGGCTATGCCCGCGAGCTCACCAAGGACGAGCAGGCGGCGCAGGCGACGCTGGTCGCCGGCCATATCTCCAAGCAGGACATCGTCATCACCACGGCGCTGATCCCCGGCCGCCCCGCGCCCAAGCTGGTCACCAGGGCGATGGTCGAGAGCATGGTGCCGGGTTCGGTGATCGTTGATCTGGCGGCCGAGCGCGGCGGCAATGTCGAGCTGACCGAGCCGGGCAAGGTGATCACCACCGCCAATGGCGTGACCATCATCGGCTACACCAACGTGCCGGGCCGCGTCGCGACTTCGGCGAGTCAGCTGTTCTCGCGCAACCTCGTGGCCTTCCTCGATATATTCTTTGACAAGAAGACCAAGGCCTTCGCCGTCAACTGGGACGACGAGCTGGTCAAGGCGACGGTTCTGACGCGCGATGGCGCGATCGTGCATCCCAACATCAAGTATGACGGCGCCGCAGCGCTCGACCTGCCCAAGCCGGTCAAGGAAACTGCACCGGCCAAGACCGGGGCGGCCAGCAAGACTGCTGCCAAAGCACCGGCTGAGCCCAAAGTTGCGTCCAAGCCTGCCGCTGCCAAGCCGGCCGCTCCCGCCAAGACCGGCGCCACCAGCAAGGCGCCGAAAGCCGCAGCGAAGACTCCTGCCACGAAGGCTCCCGTCGCCAAGGCGCCGGCCGATGCTGCTCCTGCTGCCAAGGCCCCGGCTGCCAAAAAGCCTGCCGCCAAGAAGACACCCACAGCCAAGGGGACAACGTAAATGGATGCGACTGCTGAACACACAGCCGATGCCGTGACGGCCGCAGTAAGCGTGGTCACCGGCGGGGCGATTGACCCGTTCACCTTCCGCCTCGCCATCTTCGTGCTGGCGATCTTTGTGGGCTATTTCGTCGTCTGGTCGGTGACCCCGGCGCTGCATACGCCGCTGATGAGCGTCACCAACGCCATCTCGTCGGTGATCGTGGTGGGCGCGCTGCTGGCCGTGGGCGTGGCGCTGGCTGCCGACGGGAACTGGATCAGCAAGTTTTTCGGCTTCATCGCCCTGGTGCTGGCGAGCGTCAACATCTTCGGTGGTTTCCTCGTCACCCAGCGCATGCTGGCGATGTACAAGAAGAAGGGCAGCTGATGCTCACACCGGAGATGGCGGCTGCCATGCTGCCGCCGACGTTCCAGATCCTGACCGGCCTCTGCTTTGCCCTTCTGCTGGTCGTGCGCTTCTTCGCCAGCCGGGTGCTCAGGCCGCTGTGGGGCAAGATCATCGCGTTTTCCGTGATTTTCGTTGCGCTCGGCAGTTTCCTTTTCTCCCAGGCGACGGCCAAGTCGTCCCTGTCGGCAGGTGCCGAGATGTTCACCCTTGGTGGCATCAGCTTTTTCATCGCCGCAGTGCTGGTCACTGTCGGCCTGGTCATCGCAGCGCGCAGCACTGACCTCGTGAGGGCATCATGATCGAACTTTCCCTGTCACGCTGGTTCGGCCGCATGCTGCCGGCGCTCGGCCTGGTCTTGGCTTTCGCAGGCCCGACCGTGGCCGCGGAACTCACTGCCGAACAGAACGCAGCGATTGCCGCCAAGATCGAGATCCTCGATACCGGCATGCGCACCAGCGACATGTCGCAGGTCATGGGTCTGATCCCGCCCAAGGTGCTCGAAAAGATCGCTTCGACCAACGGCATCACCGCCGAGCAGCTGATTGCGGCCTCGCAGGAGCAGATCGCCGAGGCGCTCAAGACCATCAAGATCGAGTCCCACGGCATGGACATGACGGCCGCCGAGGCCACCACGCTGCCCGACGGCACGATCTACGTACTGATCCCGACCGAGACCGTCATCGATATGGGCGCCAATGGCAAGATCCGGTCCAAGACCACGACGGTCGGGCTGCTCGATGCCGACACCTGGTACCTGATGGCCATCGATAGCGGTCCGCAGGTGGCCATTCTCAAAGAAGTCTATCCCGCCCTGGCCGGTGTGGAATTCCCCGCCGGCAGCATGGAGCCCGTGACCGAATGATCTCTCCCGATATCGCTGCCATCCTTTATCTGGTCTCCGGCGTCCTCTTCATCCTGGCGCTGCGCGGGCTTTCGAGTCCGGCCTCGGCGCGCAGCGGCAACACCTTCGGCATGGTCGGTATGGCCATTGCCATCGTCACTACGCTGCTGGTGGCAGGGGTGTCGGATTGGCTGAGCTGGCTCTTGATCATTGGTGGCCTCGCGCTGGGCGGCGGCATCGGCGCCTATATGGCGCGCACCGTGAAGATGACCGACATGCCGCAGCTGGTGGCGG
>JACDQI010000116.1 GCA_015657675.1 Devosia sp. | reverse complement strand
GCAGCAGCGGCGAGCGCCGCAGAAACGCCGGGCACGATGGCATAGGGAATGCCGGCCTTGCGCAAGGCGGCGATTTCCTCGCCGGCGCGGCCAAACACCATCGGATCGCCGGACTTGAGGCGCGCCACGCGCTTACCCTCAGCAGCGAGCCGCACGATCAGCGCATTGATCTGCGCCTGGGTGAAAGAATGGTGGCCCTTCTTCTTGCCGACCGAAATGCGCTCGGCATCGCGGCGACCCATTTCGACGACGGCGTCGGGGACCAGATGATCGTGCACGATGACGTCGGCTTCCTGCAGCAGGCGCTGGGCCCGCAGGGTGAGCAGGTCCTCGGCCCCCGGCCCTGCCCCGATCAGCCAGACGATGCCCTCGGCTTCGCCGCGGTGGCTTTCGAGCAGTGCTTCGACGTCGGGCGAATTGGTGGTGACCAGCGCCTCGTAGAAACGCCGGGCCTGCGGTTTGGAGAGCAGGTTCGCCACGCGATCCCGGAGTGAACCGGCGAGCCGGGCAACGGCGCCAAGATCGGGCGACAGCATGGCTTCGATGCGCGCCCGCACCAGCCGAGCCAGCACCGGCGCCTCGCCTTCCGAGGCGATGGCGATTGAGATCGGTGCCCGGTCGATGATCGAAGGCGTGTAGAAATCGCAACTGTCCGGGACGTCGACGACATTGAGCGGCACGCCGACGAGACGCGCCATCCGCTGTGCTGCCGCGCCGTCCTCGCCGTGATCGGCGACGAACACCATGGCCGTGCCGAAGAGGTCGCAGGGCACAAAGGGCCGCTCGCGCACCGTTACCGGCAGAGCGGAAAAGTCTTCTTCAATGGTCCGGGAAACAATCACGACCTCAGCGGTCGTCTTTATGGCCAATCGGGCTTTGTTGAGGGCTTCTGCGCCGCCGCCGACAATGACGATGCGCTGGCCCTCGACTTTCACGCTCACTGGAAAAGTATTCAGTGCACCCATTTGAGACCTGTGTTGAAGCGCGGAACCTACTCAAACTAGAGCTGACCCACAAGCCATTGATATTCAATCGCTTTTATTTTCCAAGCCAGACCGGGCGGTTAGAACGCGAACAGGGTGCAGATGCTCTCGCCGCCAAAAGAATCCGCGGGCGTTGCCGCCATTGGAATAAAACATGCGCCGGAGCGTCAGCCCTGGCGGGCAGGAACGTGCACGACGAGCCCGTCGAGGGCGTCCTTGACCTTGATCTGGCAGGAGAGCCGGCTGGTCGGCCGCACTTCCCAGGCAAAGTCGAGCATATCCTCTTCCATCATCGAGGGGCCGCCGACGGTCTCGGTCCAGGCGTCGTCGACATAGACATGGCAGGTGGCGCAGGTGCAGGCGCCACCGCACTCGGCGACCACCCCGGGCACGCCGTTCATGATCGCGGTTTCCATCACGGTGGAGCCGGTTTCGGCCTCGGTCTCGTACCGCGTGCCATTGGATTCGATGAAGGTGATCTTGGTCATGGTGTCTCGGCTGCCTGCTGGCGCCGATATAAAGGCCCAACGGGGACGAAACAAGCGCCGCGCGTCAGCGGCCCCCGCACGACTTTTCGCCCCGACGGCGGAACATCGGGACGCAACGGGCTGAACGGGGCTGGGAACGCGCCTTAGTAGGCGGGTTCGTTTTCGAGAATGTCGGTGATGAAGGCGCAGACCTCGGTGACCGCGATCTCGAGATCCGCGATCCGCTCGGGGTTGACCGGCGCGCCGCTGCGCAATTCGTCTTCCGCTGCCTTGGCGAGTTCGGCGATGCCCCAGGCGCCGATTCCGGCCGAAGCGCCCTTGATGGTGTGCAGATGCGCCAGCACGTCAGCCTGCGTGGTGCTGGCCTCAAGTCGCCCATAATAGACCTGGATCATCTGCTCGTAGAGCCGGAGGACTTCGCATTCCAGCCCGTGGTCGCCCAGGGTCTGCTTGCTCAGATGCACCATGTCGATCGGACGGTGCTGTTTGATCGGCTGGACCAGGTCCGCCGTTTTCTTGACCGCAGTACGCACAACTTTCCCCTGCAGGACGGTTCGCGCCTTTCTGGCGCCTGCCGAACCTAACGGAGCCCGAGTGAACACCGTGTTAAGTGGTGCGGGTCCAGAGACTTATCCCCAGTTCCTGAGAACCCGCAGGTAGCCTTACGGCTGCCACGAAATTAACCTTCAATTAATAAACGGTTCGGTTTGCCTCAAATTGCTTGTATATGTGAGGTCCACCTAGCGTGCGGCGGCGTGGGTTATCGAAGGTGAAAGGCGGCATTTGTGTCGCATTTTACCTAAATGGTCACAGACCCGGAAACGGGCGTGGGTCCATGACAACTCACTATGCCATTGCGGCGCATCAGCCTATGCGAGAGTTGTAAAGAGTATGGCGAAGAAATCGACCACCACCCAAAACGATCCAGCTACTCTGGCATTCTCGGCTGTCGAGGACGCGCTCAAGGACTCGGTGTTTGCCGGGCTCGATGAGCCTGAGGAAAAACCCGCAGCACCGCAGGGCCCTCGCCCGGTGCAGCGTGACACCAGCCAGCGTGCTGCCCGGGACCGCGCCGCCGACAAGATCGCCGCCCAGGCCGGTTCGGTCGCCAATGACGACCGCTTCCAGGGCTCGCGCATCCTTTATGGGCTGCAGTCCAAGACCAGCCAGACCCCGACGCTGATCGCCGGCCTCGTCGCCGCCGGCTGGGTGCTCGCCATCATTCTGGTGGCCATGATCCGCAACGGCGCCGAGATGAGCAGCCCTGCCTTCTTCGGCTCGAACGACTTCATCGGCCTCGTCGCCATCGCCATCATTCCGGTGGTGGGCTTTTTCGCCATCTCCACGCTGATTCGCCGTGCGCAGGACCTGCGCAACGCCGCAACCGCCGTGACCCAGGCCGCCATTCGGCTGGCCGAACCCGAAACAACTGCGTCTGAAAAGGTCGCCTCCGTCGGCCAGGCCGTGCGCCGCGAAGTCAACGCGCTGGGCGATGGCCTCGAACGCGCCCTCTCCCGCGCCGGCGAGCTCGAAGTGATGATCCACAACGAGGTCACCGCGCTCGAACGCACCTACTCGGACAATGAATCGCGCATGCGCGCCCTGATCCAGGAACTCGCCAGCCAGCGCGAGGCCGTGATCACCAATACCGAGCGCGTCCGCGAAGCCATCACCGAGAGCCACACCGGCCTCGTCTTCGACCTCGACATGATCAGCCAGCGCATCGCCGGCACCATCGTCGAATCGGGCGGCAACCTGACCAAGGCACTCGAAACCGCCGGCAATTCCCTGAACTCGGCCTTTGGCGAGCGCACCGAAAGCTTCGTGTCGCTGATCGACCAGCGCACCAGCCACCTGCTCGTCGCCCTCGACGACAGCGCCTCGCGCCTCAACCTGACGCTCGAAGACCGCGCCAGCACCATTTCGACGGCGTTCGAGAACCGCACGATGGAGCTCTCCAACGTCATCGACGGCCGCATGTCCTCGCTCACCGAAGCGCTCGACAGCCGCGCCGTGACGCTCTCGGACGCCATCGACAACCGTACCTCCTCGCTCGCCAAGCTCCTCAGCCAGGGCGGCATCACCCTGCTCGACCAGTTGCGTGACCGCGGCCATGAAGTGTCGGGCGCTCTCGACATGATCGGCACGCGCATCGCCTCGGACATTTCGAGCCGCGCGCATGAAGCCGAGCAGCTGCTCTCCGGCCTTTCACGCCAGCTCGACGAGAGCGTGCAGGTGCAGGTCAACTCGATGGAATCGCGCCTGCAGACGGCGATGATCGAACTTGCCGGTGCACTCGACGACACCACTGAACGCGCTCGCGTCACCCTGATGGGCGCCGGTTCGCAGAACCTCAGCCAGTTCGACTCGCGCCTCGACGAGATCGCCGGCCTGATCGACACCCGCCTGCAGACGCTCGACGGAGTGATCGGCGACAAGGGCGAGCGGCTGATGAACGCCCTCGACAAGACCAACGCCAGCTTCGCCGCCCGCGCCAACGTGCTGGAAATGGCCCTCGACGAGAAGTCGGGCCACTTCAACGAGATCGTCACCCAGCGCACCCGCGAGATGACCGAGACCCTCGGCCAGCGCGTCAAGCAGATCACCGAGACCATCGGCAATCGCAGCCGCGAGATCTCTGACTCGCTCGAAGGCCATACCCACATCATCGCCGACGCCCTCGACGGCCGCACCCAGCTGCTCAACGAGACGCTGCAGACCCGCACCACCGAACTGGCCGACGCCCTCGCGACACGCGTGCAGGAGATCGACACCTCGCTGGCCAGCCGCACGGTCGAACTCGACCAGGCGATCCTCGTGCGCTCGCAGGAAATCGACTCGGCACTTGCCAGCCGCTCCGGCGAGATCGATGGCAACCTCGCCAGCCGCGCTCAGGAGATCGATCGCAGCCTCTCGACCCGCGGCCAGGAAATCGACCGCAGCCTTGCCGGCCGGACGCAGGAAATCGACCGCGCCCTCGCAAGCCGCTCGCAGGCCCTCGAGCAGTCGCTCAGCGGCCGTGCCGAAGAGATCGAGAGCCGTGTCTCGTCGCGGGCTCAGGAACTCGACCAGCTGCTGTCGGGCCGCACTCGCGAACTCGACTCGACGCTCGAAAGCCGCAATGTGGCACTCGACTCGACGCTCGATCAGTACACCCGCCAGCTCAGCGACAATCTCGACAGCCGCACCCAGCAGCTGGCCCAGGCCGTCGGCACGCGGTCGAGTGAACTCAGCGAAGCGCTGAACACGCGCACGCAGCAGCTCGCCGATACGCTCGGCAGCCACACGGTCGGCATTGCAGCCGCCATTGGCGACCGCACCGCCGAACTGGCACGCACCATCGAAGCGCAGGGCAATGCTGCCCGCGACAAGATCGACCAGAGCCTGCGCAGCGTAAACGACACCATGACCGAGCGCGCTCAGACCGTCACCACGCTGATTGCCAGCAAGGTCGGCGAAGTCACCGAGAACCTCGGCCGCGGCATCGACAACGCGATCCTGCGCATGGCTGATGCCGAAGGTGGCGTCACAGCCCGTATCGATGGCGCTGCGGCGACCGTGGGCGATAGCGCCCGCGCTGCTGCCGACATCATCGAAACCGGCGTCAACGCGGCGCGCAAGGCGATCACCGACATGGTCGACCAGCGCCTGGGCACCCTGCCCGAGGCCATCACCGCCCGCGCCGACATTACGGCGGAGCGCCTCGCTTCGCTCAATACAGCGATCAACACGGCACTCGTGCAGTCGATGACCGATCTCGAGACCGGCGCCGACCGCATCGAGGAGACCATCTCCAAGCGCATCGTCGCTGCAACCGCCTCGATCTCGGACGACGTCACCCAGACGGCCGACCGGATGGATGTGGCCGTGCGCAACGCGCTCGAGCAGATCCAAACTGCCTCGCGCTCGATCGACGAACTCATCTCGATCAAGGCCGTCGCCGCTGCCGATGCCATCGGTGGCAAGGTGGCCGAGATCAATCGCGCCGTTACCGAACAGACCGACGCTTTCTCGGCCCTGGTCACCGACAAGTCGGCCCAGCTTGAGATGGCGCTGCAGAACCACAGCAACATCCTCAACCACGCGCTCTCGCAGAATGCCCGCGAAGCCGAGGATCTGATGAGCCAGTCGACCTCGCGCATCCTTACCGATGTGACCTCGGCGCTGGGCAAGCTCAACGACAGCAACATTCTGCTTCAGAAGGTGCTGGACGCCTCGACCGCGAACCTCAGCCAGCTCGAAACCAGCGTCGCCGAGCAGACCTCGACCTACTCGGCCACTGTCCGCGAAGCCATCGGTTCGACCGAGGAAGCCGGCCGCCTGGTCACCGAACATGTCGGTGCGCTGCAGACGACCATCGCTGCCATGGTGCAGGAATTCAGCTCTGTGCTGGGCAACCTCAACGCCGAAGCCAGCAGCATCGACCGCGCCGCTGAGGGCCTCAACGCTGCCAGCGGCCAGACCATCGGCATGCTCGAAGAGCGCCGCTCGGCCATGGACGCCCTCGCCTCGAGCTTTACCGCCCGCGCCGACGACATCGATGAGCGCATGCGTGGCTTTGCCCAGTCGATCGCCGACACGGTCAACGACACCGAGCACCGCCTGCTCACCGCTCGCAAGAGCATGGAAGAGCTGCTCACCACCACGACGACTTCGGTGGCCGAGACGCTGGAAAACACCTCCGGCTCGATCCAGCAGGCGCTCAACGAGACCACTGGCCAGCTCGAGACCGTGCTGACCAACACCACCGGCCAGCTCGAAACCGTGCTGACGGCGACCACCAATCATCTCGAGAGCGTGCTTGGCGCCACCACGACGCGCGTCCAGTCGGCACTCGAGACCAGCACCAGCGAAATGCAGGGTGTGCTGAACGAGACCACCAACCTGCTCGAAGCCGCCCTCTCCTCGACCTCGGAAAAGGTCACCGGTCAGCTCAGCCAGTTCACCACTGCGGCCAGCTCGGAAAGCGACCGCGCCGCCGACGCGCTGCGCCAGACCCAGACGACGCTCATCCTCGAGATGCAGCAGGCGCTCGAGGAAGCCACCAAGCGCTTCAACGAGACCGCCGACGCCATGCGTGCCACGGCCCGCGAAGTCGGTTCGGAACTCGAATCGACCCGCTCGGAACTGGCCCGCGGCGTCATGGAACTGCCGGAAGAAACCAAGGCCAGCGCCGCTGCCATGCGCCGCGTCGTGGCCGAGCAGATCGAAGCGCTGAGCGAGCTCAACGCCATCGTCCGCGCCCAGCCGGCGACGCACGACCTCAACGATGGTCGCCGTGCTCCGCCGCCGACGCCGCGCCGTGAAGAACTGCGTGCCGAACCGGTCCGCGAGGCCCCCGCGCCCCGCGCTCCTGAGCCGGTGCGTGCCCCCGAACCTGCCCGCGCTGCGGCTCCTGCACCCCGTCCGGCTCCCGCACCGGCCGCCGCAACCGTCACGGCATCGCGTCCCGCCGCTCCGGCTCCTGCCCCCACTCCGGCACCGGCGCCCGCGCCGGCTGCCGCGGCAGCCGCCAAGACTGAAGAAGGTGGCGGTTGGCTCCGCGACGTGCTGCGCAATGCCACGGCCCAGGCCAGCGCTGCGCCGGCCCAGCCCAACCTGACCAACCTGACCGAGGAAATCGCCAAGGCGATGGACCAGACGGCTCTCGCCGAAGCCTGGGCCCGCTACCAGAATGGCGAGCAGAACGTCTTCTCGCGCCGCATCTATACCCTCAGCGGCCAGGGCACCTACGATCAGGTGCGCAAGCGCCTGCAGCAGGACCCGGAATTCGCCCGCACCTCGGCGACCTATATGAGCGAGTTCGAGCAGCTGCTGCAGCAGGCTGCCCAGTCGAGCAACCCGGCGGCCGCCGCCCGCGAGTTCCTGCTGTCCGATCGCGGACGCGTCTACACCATGCTGGCCCACGCCAGCGGCCGCGTCAGCTAAGCGACCTCCAAAGCGTCAAACTCGACGCCCCGTGGGAACCCGGGGCCGTTTTCTTTCAGGGGGATGCGATGTGGGCGGTGGGCGTGCGTTGCCGGCGTCGTGATGAGCGCAGACACCTCCCAACCACAGATGTCATCCCTGCGAAGGCAGGGATCCACCTCACCGCCCGCGCTGGCGGAGACGTGGACCCCAGCTTTCGCTGGGGTGACAGCGGTGGATGTGGAGAGTTCGGGGGCATGCCCAACCGGTGAGTGGGCAAGAGCGCCCACCGAAGCTCAGAGATACCGCCGACCGCCGAGCAGGACGCGGTACTCAGGCAGAGCCGCGAACTGGGCAAGCGTCCAGATCGCCGGTCGCCCAACCTGCTTGGCGAGATGCAGGGCACGGTCTTCGCCTAGGCTCACCGCGACATGCGCGCCGAAGGGATCGGTAGTCGGAGCGAACAGCAAAAGGTCCAACGACTCAAGCGGCGCCACTGCGGAAATGCCGGTCGGATCGGTCCAGAGCTCGCTCGACCGCAGAGGCGGGACAACACGTCCGAAGTGCTTCAACACGGCATAGGCGAAGACCTGGCAATTGGCCCGGCCCGCGAGGTCAGGAGTGTTCAGCGGCGTGCTGGTACCGTCATAGACGACGTCCCAGAAGTGAGCGGGAAGGTCGGCAGCGATGTCGAGCATGTGCCTCCGTCGCCCCCCACCGTCAGTTATGCGCCGGCCGCAGCCGGAGCGAGATCCACACCAGCACGGCGCCAACGAAGGTAAAGGCGCCCAGTGCCAGCCAGGCACCGGCACCGAACTGGCCGGCAAACCAGCCGAAGCCGAGGAGGGCCACGACAGTCATCCCCTGCTGCACCACATAGGAGAAGCCCTGCGCTTCAGCAGCGATGTCCTCGTCGGTCCAGTTCGCGATGAAGTAGATGCCGCCCAGATAGCCGACTGCGAAAGTGACGGAGTGGAGCAGCTGCAGGATGACCAGCAGCCAGATCGGCGGCGAAAAGGCCATCAGAGACCAGCGCACCACCGCCACCAGGGCGGCAAAGATGATGAGATGGCGCGCCGAGACTTTGAGGTTGAGGCGCTGCCAGACGAACATCATCAGAGCTTCAGCGGCGGCGCCCACGGCGATCAGCGGGCCGATGATGCCCTCGGGAATGCCCTGCTGCTTCCAGAGGAGCGCGGCGAACGAGGCCAGCACGCCGTGGGTCGAATAGAGGATACCCAACCCGAAGATCGGCAACACGAACCAGGGTTTGAGCGCGTCGCGCAGTCGCCGGGCGGTCGGTCGCGCCGGTTCGGGCGTGGTCTGCACCGGCGCGCGGAAGCGCGGCAGCTGCAGCGAGATCAGCGCCCGCAGCAGCGAGAAGGCGAGGAACAGCGGCAGGAATGCGGACTCGCCGAAAATGCCGATTACCGGTCCGGCCAGCGCCGTGGTGACGGTGTAGCCGACAGTGCCCCAGGCGCGGACGACGCCAAAATTGGTGCCGCGCCGCTGCGTCATCCGCAGGGTTGCCGCGTCGATCACCGGCACCAGCGCCGCCGCCGGTACGACGCAGAGCGTCCAGACCAGCAGGATGCCCCAGAAGCCGGAGACGAAGTACATGCCGATCGGGATAGCGCCGCCGATCAGCGACAGGATAATGATGACGTTGCGCCAGTCGCTGGCCTTGTCGGCAAGGCGGCCGACCAGCACGTTGATCGCCAGCATCACCAGCACTGGGACCGCGGTGATGATGCCGGTCTCGTCCGGCGAGATGCCGCGATTGCTGAGCCAAATGGCAAAATAGACCGACGACACGCCGGTCGAGGCAAACACCATGAAGTGAAAGATCGAGGCGCGCAGCTCGGGCGAAAAACCCTTGCCTTCGGACGGTGGCGACATGGGAGGCTCCGGCCGGATTCGGCCCGAGCGCACTAATGCCGGACGCCACGCAAAAAGCAACTCGTGAGGCCTATTCGCCGGCCTCGCGTTCGCGCAAGCGCCCGAGCCGGAGCTTGGGGCGTTTTTCCGGCGCCTCGCTCCATTTGACGATCTGCAACTCGCCCTCGGGGGTTTCCACCACGGCCGTGCAGCTTTCCACCCAGTCGCCGGTATTGACGTAGTGGACGCCCATCCGGTCGTGCATGTCGGCATAGTGGATATGGCCGCAGATCACGCCCTGCACGCCGCTTTCGCGCGCTTCCAGCGACAATGCTTCCTCGAAGCGGCCGATGATGGAGACGGCGTTCTTCACCTTGTGCTTGGCCCAGGCCGACAGCGACCAGTAGGTCAGCCCCATGCGGCGGCGCACCCAGTTGACCACGCCATTGATCCGCAGCGCCGAGCGATAGGCCCAGTCGCCCACATGGGCCAGCCACTTGGCGTGCTCGACGACCACGTCGAACTGGTCGCCGTGGATGACGAGGTAGGTCTTGCCGGTGGCGGTGGTGTGGATGGTACGGTCGACAAACTCGACCTCGCCAAAATAGGTGCCGAGATATTCGCGCAAAAACTCGTCGTGATTGCCGGGCAGCACGACAATGCGGGCGCCAGCCTGCGCCTTGGCCAGCATCAGGTCGATCAGCTGATGGTATTCGGCCGGCCAGTGCCAGCCCTTGGCCAGCCGCCAGCCGTCGACGATGTCACCCACCAGATAGATGACCTCCGCCTCGTGCCAGCGCAGAAAATCTATGAGCTCCACGACCCGCGAGGCCCGCATGCCCAGATGTACGTCGGAAAGGAACAGCGCACGGACGCGCCGCACTTCCCTCGCCTCATTGGTCAATCGCACTATCCCTTCGCGTCATCCCGCCAGTTTAGGCTGTTTGTCCCGCAGAAGAAACAGTTCAGCCGCGACAGGCATGCGACGGCGCCCCGAAATGCCCAGAAAACCCTGACATGTCAGCCGCTTCCGTCGCCGATGGACGAGCGGACGCGCAATCGCTGGCGGCCGTTGATCGCAAAGCGGTCGTCGAACTGATTCGCTGTCAGCCGGCAGTGAGCCGGGTGATGACCTCGGCATGCTGCGGGAAGCGCGCCAGCAGGTCGGCTCGGGTGATCTCGATCATGTCGTCCATTTCCCAGCCCGGCGCCACCACCTCGCTGACAAGGCCATATTCGCCCGCCGGCAGTTCAGCGGCCTTCCAGACGCCACCCGCAACGGCAAGGCTCGGCACCTGCCCTGCCCGCAGGTCCGGACCGAGCACCACGGCCTCATAGCGCCCGTCCGGATGGATCAGGTGATAGGTCAGAGGCGCACCAAAGTGGTGGTACTGGATGCCGTCGGAATGCTTGGTGTGGAAATGGTCGACCGGCGAGTCGTCGGTCAGCATGTAGTAGATGCTGGTCATCGTGCCGCGCAGCCCGCGCGCCGTCTCCAGCTTGGGCCGATGCGTCGGCCGAAAGGTCTCACGAAAGTAGCCGCCCTCGAAATGGCCGCTGAGGCCAAGCGCAGCGATCACTTCGGATTTCGACAGCGGCCGGCTCAATTGCCGATCCGCTGCTTCATGGCGACGATGCGTGCGTAGCTCTGCTCAATCCGCACCTTGAAGGCGGGATCGGCCTCGGCCTGGGCGACGAGGATGGCACGGATTTCCGCTGCCAGCGTCGGACGGGCCTTGGCCGTATTGGAGAACAACAGCACATCCATACCGGCGCCCACGGCACGGATGACTGTCTCTTCGAGGTCAAAATGCTCGCGGATGGCGCCCATTTCGAGGTCGTCGCTGATCACCACGCCGTTAAAGCCGAGCTGTTCGCGCAGTACACCGGTGATCCATTCCGGCGAGAGGCTGGCGGGAAGCTTGACCTTGCCCGAGCCGACATAATCCTTGTGATAGAGGTGCCCGACCATGACGAAGTCCTGGTAGCCCTGGGCAAAGAGCGCCCGGTAGGGCTCGAGCTCGACCGGGTCCCAGGTGTTCGAGATGTCGACAAAGCCCTCGTGGCTATCAGCCGTGCTGGAGCCGTGGCCCGGAAAATGCTTGAGCGAGGCGACGAGGCCGGCCTGATGGTGGGCGGCGATGAACTGCTCGGCAAAGATGGTCACGGTATTGGCGCCTGAGCCATAGGCTCGGCCAAACTTGGCGATGATCTGATTGTTCTTGTTGCGGTTGAGATCGACTACCGGCCCGAAATTGACCGTGAAGCCGACATCGGCGATCCCTGCCGCCATCTTGTTGTAGGTCGCGCGCGCGTTCTCGATGCCTTTGGCGGCCACATCAGCCGCACTTGGCGTTTCGGGAAAACCAACAGCCTTGGTCAGTCGCTCGACTAGCCCACCCTCCTGGTCGAGCGTGAGAAACGGCGGCAGGCCCGGCGAGGCGGACTGGAAGGCCGCGTTCATCGCCTGCACGGCCTTCAGCGATTTGACGTTGGTCTTGAGATACATGACCCCGCCGAGCAGCCCCTCGGCGATCTCGCGCGCGCCGCCTTCACCCCCTTGGCGTCGACGCTGTCGCCGGTAAAGCCGACAATGATCATCTGTCCGGCCATTTCTTCGAGGCTCTGCGCCGCAACGGGCGCCGACAGGGACAGCCAGCCGACGAGAAGCGCCGGCACGAGAGGCAGCAAACGGAAGGGGGTCAATCAGAGCTCCGCAAATCAGATGCGGCGACCCTGCCCGCTCAATGCGGCAAAAACAATGTCTCAGGCGCTCATCGGGCGCGTTTCAGCGCCGTGATCGGCAAACCATGCCAGCATTTCGGCGCCGGTGCGGGGGCGGCCGAAATAATACCCCTGCCCGATCTGGCAGCCCATCATCTTGAGCATCCAGGCCTGGTCGGCTGTTTCGATGCCTTCGGCCACTACGACCTTGTCGAGCGTCTCCGAGAGCGTCATCACGGCGCGGATAATCGCGCCCGCCTCGGCATCGCTCGGCAGGCTTTTGACAAAGCTCTGGTCGATCTTGATCTTGTCGAGCGGCAGGCGCCCCAGGTAGCTCAGCGACGAGTAGCCGGTGCCGAAATCGTCGAGCGCCACGCCGACGCCCATGTCGCGCAGACGCTTGAGCGTGTCGATGATGGCCTGCGACTTGGCCACGAACATGCCTTCGGTAATCTCGATGTCCAGCCGGCTGGGCGGCATGCCGGAGATCTCCAGCGCTTCCCGCACTTCCCGCACCACGTCGCTCATCTCGAACTGGATCGGCGAGACGTTGACCGCCAACCGCACTTCATCGGGCCAGTGGACGACCTGGCGGCAGGCTTCGATCAGCACCCAACGGCCGATCTCGATGATCAGGCCCGTCTCCTCGGCCACCGGAATGAAACGGGCAGGAGAGACGATGCCAAGTTCCGGATGAGTCCAGCGCACCAGCGCCTCGACCCCAACCAACCGCTCGTCAACCAGCGAGACCTGCGGCTGGAAGGTAAGCGAAAGCTCGCGGTTCTCGATCGCCTCGCGCAAGGCGACGTCCATGTCCTGCTTTTCCTTGAGACGGTCGTCCATCTCCTGGGAAAACAGCGCGACGCCGCCGCCGGGCGCATCCTTGCCGACCGAGAGCGCCATATCGGCATGGCTGAGCAGCACATCCGGATCATACCCCGAGAGCCCGGAATGGGTCGCCCCGGCGCTTGCCGCGATCAGCGCCTGATGGCCGCCACTCAGCGAGTAAGGGGCGGCGACCCGCTGGATGATCTCGTTGCAATAGGCGAGCAGTTCCTCGGTGGACATGCGCCGGCGGAGAAAGAGCGCGAAACTGTCGCCACCGACGCGCGCGATCGCATCGGCGCTGCACGCATGCAACCGGCTCGCGACCTGCTTGAGCACCATGTCGCCATAGCTGTGGCCCAGCGTCTCATTGACGGTCTTGAAGCGGGAGAGATCGACGACGATCATCGTCACCCCATCAGCGCGGCCGCGCTCTGTGGAACAATGAGCATGGACAACTTCGACCATTTCCAACCGGCTCAACGCCCCGGTCAGCGGATCGTGGCTGGCAAGGAAGCGCAGCCGCTCCTCGGACCGTCGCCGTTCGGAAATGTCGCGGAAGGTGAGACAGGCAACGCGCTTGGCCGGCTGTCGGCCCCCGGCGCCAATCACTTCGGAGCGCGTGATGGCGTATTCGAGCACCCGCTCGTCGCCCTGCTCATTGGGCAGACGGAGTTCGGCAGGCAAGGGATGCGCGGCCACCGTCGGGGCTGCCAGCAGCGTCCGAAGTGCCACATCGATCTTGGGGGGCAGCACGTCCTTGGCTTGGGCGCCGACCAGCCCTGCTCCGAGGATCTCTTCGGCGAGGCGGCTGGCCGCGACGATGCAGCCATCCGCATCCACCACGACCACGCCGTCAAAGTTGTCAGCGATGACGCGGTCGAGAATGCCCTGCGTCGCATCGCGCTGGTGCGAAGCCTCGGCATGTGCGCGCTGTCGCAAGCGAACTTCGATCAGCAGCGCGTTGACGATGAAGGCTGCCTGCGCCACGTGGATGGCGGCAGTATCGAGCAGCATGCCGAAATGCACCTGCATGAGCAGCGCCGCCACTTCGGCCAACACCGACAGCGCAAGACCCCCGGCGATCGTCCAGCCCAACGACACTCGACCGCCCAACGCAAAGCCGTAAAAGCCCATCAGCGCGACCATCAGCGCCACCGGACCCCAACCGGTGGATTCGAGCAGGCGCCCCTGCCGCAGGGTCTCGGCGGCAAGGATCTGCACCATGCCGCCGGGAATGACGCCGTGCAGCGGCACGACGAACGTGTCACGCAGTTCCAGCGCCGAAGCGCCGATCACCACGGCCTTGCCGGCAATGCGGGCTGGATCGACCGAACCATCCAGGAGGTCGGATACGGGGATGCGGTCGATTTTTGCGACATCGATTGAATAGTCGATGACAAAGGCACGGTCCGGTGGACCACGCACGCTGGTGAGCGCCGCGCCCAGCGACGGATAGGTCTCATCGCCCAGTTGCATGCCGAACGGATAGGTCCGCACCAGGCCGCCGGTGCCGATCGGTACGTTGACGGTGACCGGGTCGGCATATTGGGCAAAGCGCTGCAAAGGAAGGTTATAGCGTTCCTCGCCATGCGTATCGCCGAGCTGGCGCAAGGCGGCCAACTGCACGAAGCCGCCGGCGCGGGACAGTGCATCCTCGAACGCCTGGTCTTCAACATCGTTCGAAGCTGAGCTGAAATCGACGTCGAACGCGACATCGTCGGCCCCGGCGTCCATCAGCCGGTCGACCAGCTCTGCGTGCACGCTGCGCGGCCATGGCCAAACGCCCACGGTACTGAGACTGCGCGCGTCGATGTCGACGAAGACGATACTGCCGGTAGGCGGTCTCAGGTTGGAGGCAAAGCGCAGATCGCGCAGCGCATCGTCAATGGCACGGAACGAGCCGAAAAACCCGGCCGCCATGACCAGGCTCCAGATGAGCAGGGTAAGAACGACCCTTAACTTGCTGTCCAAATGGCTGCCGGCCCCGTGTTGGTCAGCAACAGTGCAGCAACGAAGTTACCAATCTGTTGGCCAAGAGGCTTGAGATGCAGGGATTTTGGGTGATTTCACCGAACGTCTGCAGGGCCGCGTGGCCTCCTTCCCGCACTTGGGGAGAAGGAGGCCGGAAGCCTGTACTTAACGGTTCATGCGGTTGGCGACGATGTTGTCCACCACTGAGGGGTCGGCGAGGGTCGAGATGTCACCCAAGGCGCCAAAGTCGTTCTCGGCGACCTTGCGCAGGATGCGGCGCATGATCTTGCCCGAGCGCGTCTTGGGCAGGCCCGGAGCGAACTGGATGAGGTCCGGCGTCGCGATCGGCCCGATCTCCTTGCGGACCCAGGCCTCGAGCTCCTTGCCCAGGTCATCGCCGCCGGACTCACCCGACATCAGCGTGACGTAGCAATAGATCCCCTGCCCCTTGATCGGATGCGGATACCCGACCACGGCGGCCTCGGAGACCTTTGGATGGGCTACCAGCGCGCTCTCGACCTCGGCGGTGCCGAGGCGATGGCCCGAGACGTTGAGCACGTCATCGACGCGGCCGGTGATCCAATAATAGCCGTCCTCGTCGCGGCGGCAGCCGTCGCCGGTGAAATAGTAGCCCTTGTAGGTCTCGAAATAGGTCGAAACGAAGCGGCCATGATCGCCCCAGATGGTGCGGGCCTGGCTGGGCCAGGAATCCTTTATGGCGAGCACCCCCTCGGCCTTGGTCTGCTCCTGCAGCTTGCCTTCGGGCGTCAGCACCACCGGCTGAACACCGAAGAAGGGCATCGTGGCCGAACCGGGCTTGGTCGGGATGGCACCGGGGAACGGCGCAATCATGTGGCCGCCGGTCTCGGTCTGCCACCAGGCGTCGACGATCTCGCAGCGGCCCTTGCCGATCTTGTCGTGGTACCACATCCAGGCTTCCGGATTGATCGGCTCACCCACAGTGCCGAGGAGGCGCAGGCTGGGCATATCGTGCTTGTCGACATGCTCGTTACCCGCACCCATCAGCGAGCGGATGGCGGTCGGCGCGGTGTGGAAGATGTTGACCTTGTGCCGCTCGACCACCTGCCAGAAGCGCGAGGGATCGGGCCAGGTCGGAATGCCCTCGAACATCAGCGTCGTGGCGCCGTTGGCGAGCGGACCGTAGACGATATAGCTGTGGCCGGTGATCCAGCCCACGTCGGCGGTGCACCAGAACACCTCGCCGCGCTTGTAGTCGAAGCTGAGTTCGTGGGTGAGCGAGGTATAGGTAAGGTAGCCACCCTGGGTGTGCAGCACCCCCTTGGGCTTGCCGGTCGACCCAGAGGTGTACAGGATGAAGAGCGGATCCTCGGCATTCATCGGCTCGGGATCGTTGAAGGGTTCGACGCCCGCCGCAGCCTCGTGCCACCAGACGTCGCGACCGCCCTTCATGGCAACATCCGCGCCGGTATTGTGCACGACGAGCACCTTCTGCACGCCCGGACAGTTCTTCAGCGCCTCGTCGACATTGACCTTGAGCGGCACGGTCTTGCCGCCGCGGCGGCCTTCATCGGCGGTGATGACGACGGCCGAGTCGCAGTCATTGATGCGGCCCGAGAGGGAATCGGGGGAGAAACCGCCGAACACCACCGAGTGCACCGCACCGATGCGGGCACAGGCCAGCATCGCGTAGGCCGCCTGCGGGATCATCGGCAGGTAGATGGTGACACGGTCGCCCTTGCGGACGCCCAGCGATTTCAGCACGTTGGCGCAGCGGCAGACCTTTTCGTGCAGCGTGCGGTAGCTGATGTACTCGGCCTTGTCGGCCGGATTGTCGGGTTCCCAGATGATGGCGATGTCGTCGCCATGTTCAGCCAGGTGCCGGTCAATGCAGTTCGCGGCAACGTTGAGTACGCCATCCTCGAACCACTTGATCGAGACGTTGGGGTATTCAAAGGTCGTGTTCTTGACCTTGGTGAAGGGCTTGATCCAATCGATCCGCTTGGCCTGCTCCGCCCAGAACCCATCGGGGTCGCTCACCGACCGCTGGTAGAGTTCGGCATACTGTTCGGCCGTGGTCAAAGTCCGTGCCTTCGCAGCCGCGCCCGGCTGGAACACCAAAGTCTCAGTCATGAAATCCTCCCGGTGGGCACGATCCCGAGCGGGCACCTGCCGGCTCTGGGGCAGGATCATGCGCCTGCCGTCCGCACCAGGTTCCGCCCTTTTCAGAACCAAGTCGGCACGTACGACATTCTCAGGTTACCCAGACGCCGCGCGCGATACAAGAAGACCATTGTCGAAGGTGGTCTTCTCTCGGGAGAAGACCTCAGGTCTTTTGCGCCCGACGGGCGGCGAGCAGCTCGGCGATCCGCGGCCAGAGCGAGACATCGAGCCCGGTGCGCTTGAGCGCCGTGAACCACAGCGCCGCCGACCACACCGTCTGCGCCAGCACGGCCGCCAGCGCGGCGCCAAGCAATCCGAGCGGCGGCACCAGCAGCAGGTTGGCGACAACCAGGACGCTCATCCCCAGCGCGATGGCGGGCAGCACCTCATGCGGGCGGTCGTTCATCGACAGCACGACCGAGCTGGGGCCAAAGAAGGCGCGGACCATCAACGTGGCGCAGAGCACCGTCATCGGCAGCGCGCCGGACACGAAGGCCGGCCCGAAGAGCAGCAGCGCGACGGGCCCGAGCAGCGCCACAAAGAAGAACAGCGCCAGCGCAATGCCTGCGGCTGCCAGATTGGCTTCGCCGATCTTGCGCAGTAGCCCTTCGCGATCCTTGGCGAGATCGAACATGTCGGGTAGCACTACCGAATAGACGGCGGCAACGCCGAACGACACCAGCGAGAACACCTTTGTGCAGACGCCGAACACGGCGAGCGTCTCGCGATCCATGAGGTTGGAGAGGAGGATCAGGTCGATATCGAAAAACAGGTCCGTGGCGAGCGCGATCACCACCCAGGGCAGCGCAAAACGCCACCAGCGGCGCACTTCGCCTTTGCGTAACGCGCCGGTTACCGGCACCTCGCGCACAGCCCGCAGCAGCCAGACAAACTGCCCCAGTGCGATCAGCGAGAAACCGCCGGCGAGGACCCAGACGAAAGCGTCGAACGGGCCACTCCCAAAGGCCAGCGTGGCAATGGCGAGCGCCAGGATCATCAGCATCGGGCGGAAGACCGTATCGGCGAAGAACCCCGCAAAGGGCCGCTTCAAGCCCACCAGCAGGGCGGAATTGCAATAGACCAGTGCCGTCGCGCAGCTCATCAGCGCCACGGCGCCGAAATGCGCCTGTACCACCTGCCCCGCGCGCCGAGGAGGCCAGCGAGCGGATAGCCGACAATCAGCAGCGCCACGGACATCAGCGTGACGTGTCCATAGGCCCTGTGCATGAAGCCGCGCAGGTGCCGGCCATCGCCGGCGGCGCGGTATTCGGCGGCAAAGAAGGTGCCGGTGGTCTCGAAGCCGAGCGGCAACAGTACGGCGACGATGTTGGCCGCGGCGAGGACGAGGAGGAAGTCGCCCAACGCTTCCGCACCCCAGAAGCGGGCAATGGCCGCCTGGGCGAGAAACACCACACCGGCGCCGGCCAGCCGGGTGCCGAAAATGATGTTGGAGTGCGAGAAAAGTTTAGCAAAAAGCCGCTTCACGATGCGCTTTCCTCGCCGGCCGGTGGGCGCGAACGGAGCCGCGCCTTGAGTTTCTGCAGCATTTCCCGTGCGCCGAAGGCCGCTTCGCCGAGCATGAACGGTAACCGATAGGCTGCGTAATTGGCGACGGGTGGCACCGGCACGATGCGGCCGGCTTCGCCGACCATGCCCTTCTTGAACTGATGCAGACCCTGGAAGCCGTCGGTTCCGCCCAGGTCATACCAGCGCGCGCGAGAATTCTCGCGCAGCCAGCCGATAATGTGCCAGTGGAGGAAATAGCCGGCGCGCAGCGGCAGCGCCCGGTCGAGCGTGGCGCCATAGAGATAGACAGCACGGTCGCCGGCCTTGAAGATGATAGCTCCCGCGATCACCTCGCCGCCCTCGGAAACGAGAAACAGCTCTGGCCGCAGCGTCTCGTCGCTCATCGCCATCAGTGCTGGGATGGTCTGCCGGTAGGCCGAGCGGTCCTCAAAGCCCTTGCGATCGACCATGCGATTGTAGAGGGCGTCGAACTCACCCAGCCGTTCGGGCCCTGCCCGCTCGAAACTGAGGCCGGCCCTTTCGGCCTTGCCCAACTGGCGGCGCCAGGTCTGGCCGAAGCTCTTGCGTTGCTCCTCGGCGCTGAGATCGAGGCGGACAATGTACCGATCGTTCCACTCCATCTGCGCCCCGCGATGGAAACCGCGCGACAGCAGGTGGTCGAATTCGGCATTGGTGTCGTCCAGCGCCGGAAGCGGCAGCAGCGACAGCATCATCCGCCGCTTTCGGGCATATTCCTTGACCAGCGCCTCGACCATCAGGCCATAACGGCCGATGGCGTCGCCCTGCTCGGAAGCGAGGAACGGACCCCATTTGGCAATGGCGATCTGAGCGACGCCAAGCGGCAGGCGCTGAATCATGACGAGGCAGGCACCGATGACACCTCCACCACTTGAAATCAGCACCGGCTCGAGCCCGACATTGGGCCAGCGGCCGCGCGAAGGTGATCAGCTGTTCCTGAGAGACCCCGTCGAAATGGGCAACGGTGGCTTCCCACTGGGCATCGGAGACGCGCTGCAACGTGCCGACGGCCGCAGAACTGGCCTGGTCGGCAAACGGATATTCCAGCGTTTCGGTCAAGCTCGACATGCGGCGTCCCCGGCCTGTACGTGCCGGGACGCTAAGCCCACAAAGTGAGCAAATCCCTATTGGAGTTGGGCAAATGCCCCAAATGCGCGGCTTTGGTTACCCAAAAGCTAGTGCGCGCCGGGAACCGGGGGAGCCCCACCACCGACAAAGGGAATGAACGGCAGCGAGTGATCGAACACCTGGTTGGCGCCCTCGTAGAACATCTTGAGCGCCACATAGAGGATGATCACGAGGCCCAGCCAGGCGATCCAGCGGTGCTTGGTGAGGAGGCGCGCGATGAAGCTCGCGGCAATGCCCATCAGCACCACCGAGAGACCAAGCCCGAAAATCAGGGCCTCGAAATGGTGCTGCGCCGCGCCGGCCACGGCCAGCACGTTGTCGAGCGACATCGAGACGTCGGCAATGATGATGTTGATGACCGCGCCGCGCAACGTCTTGCGCGGCCCCTTGGCGATCGTCCCGTCCTGGTTGAGGTCACTTTCCGAGAGCGCCTCGTTCGCCTCATTCTCCTCGGCGTGCGAGACTGAAAGCTCGCGATACATCTTCCAGCAGACCCAGAGCAACAGCAGCCCGCCCGCAACCAGCAGACCGCCGCCGAGCGACAGCAATTGGGTGGTAATCAGCGCAAAGCCGATGCGCAGCACCGTCGCGGCGGCAATGCCGATCAGGATGGCCTTCTGACGCAGTTCCTTCGGCAACCCGGCGGCCGCAAGGCCGATGACCACGGCATTATCGCCCGCCAGCACCAGATCGATGAGGATAACCTGCACGAAGGCCGAAATCGCGACAGGATCGAGGCCTAGCATGCGGGACTTCTCCGGAATTCATTTGGGCTGAACGAGGCTATGTATGCAGCCGATCAGCATATGGGAAGCAACAAACGCCGTATTCACCGCGCAGTTGCAGAGAAAAACCCATGGCAAGGGGGATTGGTGGGTGCGCACGGACTCGAACCGTGGACCCGCTGATTAAGAGTCAGCTGCTCTACCATCTGAGCTACGCACCCGGTCCGGGCGGGGAGATACAAAGAGTTTGACTCCATGTCCAGCACTAATCCATCCGCTTGCCAACTTTCGCGTTTTAATCAGACTGGGCTTTGCGCCGAAGCGGGCGCTGAGCGGCAGGATTCAGGACTTTTCGCATGCAGATAGCCGATCTCTTTTCTATCCCGGTCGACTGGCTCGCCGGCACTGCCGTGGCCCTGCTCTCGGCCATCGCGGTGCTGATCTTCGCCTTCTATCTCAGCAAGTTCCTCTACCGGACCATCAAGAATCTGCTGCCGCAGGCGCCCGGCGTCGACAAGAACTTCGCCCCGCTGCTGGCCCAGGCGGCGCGCTACGGCACCATCATCTTCGGCCTGGTCACGGCCTTGAGCTTTCTCGGCGTCTCCAGCGCCTCGATCTACGCCGTGCTGGGCGCGGCGGGGCTCGCTGTGGCGTTGGCGCTGCAGGGCACGCTCTCCAATATCGCAGCTGGCATCATGCTGATCTGGCTGCGGCCAATATCGATCGGTGAGTACATCACTGGCGACGGTGTCGCCGGTGTGGTGGTAGAAATCGGCCTGTTCGGCACGCGCCTGCGCTCAACCAGCGGGCTCTACATCTTCACGCCCAACACCAAGCTGTGGAACAGCGCCATCACCAACCACAGCCGCGAACCGCGGCGGCGCATCGACGTTAATGTGAATGTGCCGGACTCGATCGACCTCGATAAGGCACGCAAGACGATGCTGAAGATCGCCACCTCAGACGAGCGGGTGCAAATCAACCCGCCCCCCACCGTGCATGTGGACACCTTCGTGGGCGACCGCATCATCCTGCAGATGCGGGCCTGGGTGCCGACGCCGGACTATCTCGACGCGCTGCGCGACCTGACCGAAAAGGCCAAGCTCGCCATCAACCGCATGCTCGCTGGCAGCAGCGAGCACGCGGAAATCTCGGTGGCCGACGACCCCCACACCCTCAAGCCAGGCGAGAAGACCCCCGAGCTGGGGCATTAGGCAGTCAGGCCTCCCTCCTCCACTTGCGGGAGAAGGGAGACTTACCCTAGCGGCAGCCTTACGCGTGCCCGTCCAGACCGCGGAAGGCGTCCTTGCCCCAGATGGCTTCGACCTGACGGTTCTTGCCGCAGCCCTCACGGTAACGGGCATAGTGCTCGGCACGCGTCAGGCCGTTGTTGAGCTTGTCGGTGCCCGTCCAGAAGTCCTGGTGATAGTCCTCAGCTGGATAAAAGGTCGGCGCGATGGCAATGATCGTGGCAACGGGCTTGCCCAGCTCAGCAGCGACCTGCGCCTTCTCCGCCTCGGCGAGCTTCAGTTCTGCGTCCGTACCGGCATAGACCGCAGTGGTGTAGCTCTCGCCATAGTCACAGAACTGCCCGCGCGTCTCGATCGGGTCGATCAGGTGAAAAAAGGTATCCAGCAGCGTTTCATAGCTGGTGACGCTGGGGTCGTAGACCACCTTGACGGCCTCGCGGTGCCCGGTGGTTTCGGTAACGACTTCTTCGTAGGTCGGGTTGTCGACATGGCCGCCGATATAGCCTGAGGTTGTCGAAATCACGCCCGGGGCATGATCGAAGTCGCTTTCGATCGACCAGAAACAGCCGCCGGCAAAGATCGCCACGGCGGTTTCCGCCGCCTGCGCGCTGCAGGTGACCATGGCGCCGGCTACGGCCACGGCAATCGCCAGTTTGTTCTTCCGCATCGCAGTTTTCTCCCTGAGGTTCTGAAAGACTAGTTGAGCCCGTCGCGCTTCACACGCAAAACAAACTCGCGTGCGCGAAATTTCCGACGCACTATATAGCAGCCATGACCTCGCTGCTCACTCCGCTCGCCCTGTCGCTGCCAGACACCATCCCCTTTGTCGGCCCGGAAGCCATCGAACGGCGCACCGGCCGGCCGATACGCGCCCGTCTGGGCGCCAACGAAAGCAGCTTCGGCCCATCGCAACGTGTGATCGAAGCGATGCAGGCGGCCGCTGGCACGGTATGGAAATACGGCGACCCGGAAGTGCACGACCTGCGCCACGCCCTGGCAGCCCACCTGCGCGTGCCAGCGGACAACGTCGTGGTCGGCGAGGGTATTGACGGGCTGCACGGTCTCATTGCCCGGCTGGTGATCAGGCCCGGCGATGTCGCGGTGACGTCCCTGGGCGCCTATCCAACCTTTACCTACCACGTCACTGGTTTTGGCGGCCGCACGGTGGCAGTGCCCTACCGGGCCGACAAGGAAGATCTGGCAGCGCTGGCCGACGCGGCACGTCGCGAACATGCTCGCGTCGTCTATGTCTCCAACCCCGACAATCCGATGGGTTCGTGGTGGAATGCCTCCGAGGTCGCCGACTTCATCGACGCGGTGCCTGAGGAAACCCTGATCGTTCTCGACGAAGCCTATTGCGAGACGGCGCCAGCGACCGCCCTGCCCGCCATCGACATTTCGCGCGAAAATCTGATCCGCACCCGGACCTTTTCCAAGGCCTATGGCCTCGCCGGGCAGCGCGTCGGCTACGGCATTGGCGAGGCCGGCTTCATCCGCGCCTTCGACAAGGTGCGCAATCATTTTGGCGTCACCCGACTCAGCCAAGTGGCGGCGCTTGCGGCCCTGGCCGACCAGGACTGGCTGCGCCACGTGGTCGATCAGGTCGCCGCCGGACGCGAGATCATCGCCGGCATCGCTGCCGAGAACGGGCTCAAGGCCCTGCCCTCGGCAACCAACTTTGTGACGATCGAATGCGGCCGGGACGGTGTATACGCGCTGCGCGTCCTCCGAGAGCTCGAAGCCCGTGATGTCTTTGTGCGAAAGCCCATGGCGCCCGGCCTCGACCGCTGTATCCGCGTCAGCGTCGGCAAGCCCTACGAACTGGACATCCTTGCCGAGGACCTGCCACGGGCCCTGCGCGCTGCGGCTCAATAGGTGCGTCGCGGGTTGCAGTAGCTGTCAAAGCGCACCACGTTCCCGGTTTCTTTCTGTGCATCCTCGTATTCCATCATGATGGCGATCGTCCGCTCGACGATATTGCGCAGCTGGATCGAGTGATCGTCGGCGCCGCGCAGGATCGCTGCGGCCTGTTCGAGATGATCGCGGGCGAGGAGGTAAGTGCGTTGCATGAAAAGCTCCGTCAATTTTGCATTTAAGGAAAGAACACAATTCGCCTTGTGTTGCCCGTAAGGCTCGCCGAGTCATGCTTTCGTGGAGCTTGCTCAAACCGGCGGGATTTATCGCAAGATCGGCTCAATTGCCGCCTAACCCGCAACTGACTGACAGCGTTAGCATTTCGCCACGCGGGCGCGGATGCTGACGTGTGGATAACCACCCCAAAGCAGGCACTGTGGAAAAGACAATAAAAATCAGTGATTTGCATCAGATGTCCTTGACCATCTGAACGCAGTCGGCCGCGAGGCCAGCGAGCTCATCGGCGTCCCACTCGGCTTCCTGCCAGCCGGTCTTCTGGTAGAACCCGACGGCGGTGCGCGCCGCGTTGACCCGCAGCTGCCGCACGCCAAGGCCCCAGGCCTTCTGCGTCACCAGTTCGTCCATCAGGCTGCCATGACCCTGCCCCTGGTACGCCGGCTCAATGGCTACCAGCCGGACGATGGCGACGGTGTCGCGCAGATCGAGGCGAACAACCCCGATCGGGATTTCCTCGAGCATCAGCAGATGCGGAACATTCCCGTCAGCGCGATCCTCGGGATGATTCTCGTCATAGATGATGTCGGGACTGTGCCGGCCGGGCGCGAACAAGACGCGCCGACGAATGTCGTGCATCGCTGCCCATTCTTCGTCCGTCTGCACCGCGCGCAGTTCAAGGCCCA
Source organism: Devosia sp. (assembly GCA_015657675.1). Taxonomy (GTDB): domain Bacteria; phylum Pseudomonadota; class Alphaproteobacteria; order Rhizobiales; family Devosiaceae; genus Devosia_A. The sequence goes on along the minus strand of JACDQI010000116.1, from coordinate 11,195 downwards.
TCTGCAACTCCTCAGATTTGGGCCACTTAACGCGTGAAGCTGCCCAAAAGCTGCTTCATGCCACGCACGAGGGTCGTCGCATCGCCGCCGATGGCGACAAAACCGAAGCCATCGGCCAGAAGGCCGTTTGCCGTACCCGGGTTGAAGTCGAGCATGCCAGCCGCAACACCGCTGCTCAGAATCGCCTCACGTGCCGCGCCGACGCGTTTGAGCACGTCTGGATGGCAGGATTGACCGAGGAGCCCAATGCTGGCCGCAAGGTCGTTAGGGCCGATCAGAATGCCATCCACGCCCTCGATCGCCCCATAGGCCGGGATATTGGCGATGGCCTGCGGCGTCTCGACCTGGAGGATGACGACAATGTCCTCGTGCGCCTGCGCCGCATAACCAGGATTACCTGCAAAGCGGTTGGCCCGGTTGATGCCGGAATAGCCGCGGATGCCGGCTGGCGGGTAGCGCGTGGCGGCTACCGCCAGTTGGGCCTCGTCCACCGTCTGCACGTACGGGAACATGAAACTGCGGACGCCGGTATCGAGCAGGCGCTTGACCAGAACTGCATCGACGCTCGGAATGCGGACCACGAACTCGGCATCGCCACCATGTCGTGCGGCGAGCAAGTGTTGCTCGACGCTCTCGATGTCGATCGGGCTGTGCTCCATATCGAGCAGCAGCCAGTCAAACCCTGCCCCGGCAGCCATTTCGGTCGCGGCGAGGCTGTTGAGCGAGAGCCAGAAGCCGAGCTGCTGCGTGCGGTCGGCGAGGCGCCGCTTGAAGGCGTTGGGCGCGATCGGGCGCATGCCTAGAAGGCGCCCGGGAAGGCGCCGCCGTCGATCAGGAGGTTCTGCCCGGTGATGTAGCCGGCCTGCACCGAACAGAGATAGGCACAGGCGGCGCCGAATTCGTCGGGCTGGCCGAAGCGCTGCGCCGGGATCTTCTTGCGGTTCTCGTCAGCTATCGTCTCGATGCTGACGCCGCGTTGCTCGGCGCTCCGCTGCTGGCCCGAGCGAAGTCGGTCGGTATCGAACGAGCCCGGCAACAGGTTGTTGATGGTGACGCCCTTGCCGGCCACCGAACGTGCGACGCCAGCGAGAAAGGCTGTGAGCCCGGCCCGCGCGCCCGACGACAGGTCGAGCCCGGCGATCGGCGCCTTCACCGAGCTGGAGGTGATGTTGATGATCCGGCCAAAACCCTTGGCAATCATCGGATCGATGGCCCGCTGAATGAGCTCGATCGGCGTCACCATGTTGCCGACAACGCCGGCAAGCAGCTTCTCGCGGTCGAGTTCGCGGAAGTCCCGGAAGGGCGGGCCGCCATTGTTGTTGACGAGAATGTCGGGCTCCGGACAGGCCGCGAACAGCGCCGCCTGCCCTTCGGCCGTGCCGACATCAGCCGCAACGGCGATCACCGTGCCGCCAGTGAGCGCCCGGATCTCGGCCGCCACCTTTTCCAGATGGCTGGCATCGCGGCCGTTGATCACCACCTCGACGCCCTCGGCGGCAAGGGCGGTGGCACAGCCGCGGCCAAGGCCGCGGCTCGAAGCACAGACAATGGCCTTACGGCCGGCGATCCCGAGGTCCATCTGCTTAGCCCGCCGCGCTTTCCATGGCGCCCTGCGCCGAGCCGCCCCGCTCGATCATCAGACGGTTCACAGCGTTGAGATAGGCGCGGGCCGAGGCCACCAGCGTATCGGGCTCAGCCGCATTGCCAGAGGCGATGCGGCCGTTCATTTCAAGGCGGACATGCGCGCTGGCTTGCGCATCGGTCCCGCCGGTGACGCCATCCACCGCATAGAGCACCAGGTTCGGGTCGGTGCCCACAGCCTGCTTGATGGCGTTGAAGATCGCATCCACCGAACCGGTGCCGTCGTAGGTGGTGGAGATTTCCCGCCCGTCGATGGTCACCTTGATGTTGCAGCGATGCACGCCGCCAGTCTTGGAGACCACTTCCATGTCGACCAGCTTGATCCGGTCGTCGACCGAACCAGCTTCGTCATCGACCAGCGCCACGATATCGGCGTCGTAGACGTGCTTTTTGCGATCAGCCAGGTCCTTGAAGCGCTGGAAGGCTTCCTGGAAAGCGTTGTCGCCCAGTTCGTACCCCAGCTCCTTGAGCTTGTCCTTAAAGGCGGCACGGCCAGAATGCTTGCCCATCACCAGGGTGGTTTCCTTGATGCCGACGCTGGCCGGCGTCATGATCTCGTAGGTCTGGGCATTCTTCAGCATGCCGTCCTGATGGATGCCGCTCTCATGCGCGAAGGCATTCTTGCCCACGATCGCCTTGTTGTACTGCACCGGAAAGTTCGCCGCCGCGGACACGATCTTGCTGGCGCGGCTGAGATGCGTGGATTCGATCTCGGTATGGTAGGGCAAGGCGTCGGCGCGCGTGCGCAGCGCCATGACGATCTCTTCGAGCGCCGCATTGCCGGCGCGTTCGCCCAGGCCGTTGATGGTACATTCGACCTGCCGCGCCCCGCCCCGCACCGCGGCCAGCGAGTTGGCGACAGCCAGACCCAGGTCATTGTGGCAATGGGCCGAAAAGATCACCTTCTCGGCGCCCGGCACGCGCTCGATGATCGAGCGGAACATCGCCTCGTGCTCTTCCGGAACCGCGTAGCCGACCGTATCGGGCAAGTTGATGGTGGTGGCGCCGGCCTTGATCGCCAGCTCCACGCAGCGCGCCAGAAAATCGAGCGGCGTGCGGGTGGCGTCCATGGCGCTCCACTCGACATTGTCGGTGAGGCCGCGGGCCTGCGCCACGGTGGCCGAGATGATCTCGAGTACCTGCTCCTCGGTCTTTTTCATCTGATGGGCCAGATGGATCGGCGAGGTAGAAACGAACGTGTGGATGCGGCCGCGCTTGGCATGGCGCACCGCCTCGCCGGCGCGGGCGATATCGGCCGGGATGGCGCGGGCGAGACCGGCAACCACCGCGTTTTTGACGTGCTTGGCGACGGCGACGACAGCTTCGAAATCGCCGTTCGAGGCAATCGGGAAGCCGGCTTCGATAATGTCGACGCCCATCTCGTCCAGGGCTTCTGCGACCTGCAGTTTTTCTTCGAGCGTCATGGTGGCGCCGGGGCTCTGCTCGCCGTCGCGCAGCGTCGTGTCGAAGATATAGACGCGGTCTTTGTTGGTTTCGGTGGTCATAAATCGTCTTCCTATCGGGCGGCCGGGGTCCAATGACCAATCGCGACCGGACAAAACTGTTCGGTTTCTAGCGCGCTATCCCCTGACGACCCGCTCGCGTTCCGAGCTGCCGGTGATCAGGGGCTGATAAGAAGGAGAAGGAGCGCCGCAGGAAGCAGCAGCAATCCAGCAGCAAACACCAGCCGGGTTTCCCGGGCCTTCTGTTCGGCAACTGCGATGGCGATGGCGCGAGAGCGCTGCATGGCGAAAATCCGATTACCTCTTAATCATGCGCGAGAATCCGGGCAAAGGCAACCGGGGGTCAGTAAAATCTCGCGCGCCACCGGGCCAGCTTGCAGCCCCCCTGCCCGGCGGCTGACTTCGAACGCGGAGGACACCATGCCCGACTTCATCCTGCTCATGCACAACGACACCCAGACGCCTGAGAACAGCAAGCTCTGGGAGCTCTATCTGAGCTCGCTGCGCCAGATCGGTGCCTTCGAGGGCGGCAGCTCGATCGGTGCAGGCACGACCAGGCGGCGCTTTGCCGAACCGGCGCCGCTCAGCGCCCATCTGACGGGCTTTATCCGTATCACTGCCAAGGATCTGGATGAAGCAAAGCGCCTGGTCGAAGGCAATCCGGTGCTCGAAGCGGGCGGTACCGTCGAAATCCGCGAACTGCCCGAGGACTGATCAGGCGGGCGGGACAGCGCGCCGAAACTGCACTTCGAGAAACAGCCCTTCCGGACCCGTGACGAAGAACTGACCGATCGGCGTGCCGGGAATGCCGGCGAGCTTGTAGCTGTAGCCGGAGGCCTCGATGCGGGCCTTGGCATCGTCAAAGTCATAGACCCCGAAGGCGACGTGGTTGATCATCCCTTCGGGATAGTCGGCCTGCCGCTGCACGACATTGAGGTGGATGGCCGGGATGCCATCGACATAGACCCAGTGCCCCGGAAAACCGAAATCGGGCCGTGGCCCCTCCTCGGCGCCCAGTACCTGCGTGAAGAAGGCCACCATGCGAGGCCCATCGACCACATTGATGTTGATGTGGTCGAGCCGCGGCATCAGTTGAAGGCAAGGACGGCGGAGAGGATGACCACCAGAAACGCCGCGCCGGTCAGCCTGCCGAACAGGTCCGACCGCTGCACGGCCTCTGCATCGCCCGCCGCAACGCGCTTGGCCATCGACTCGTTGAGGCCGATGAACACCAGCATGGCAACGACGCCGGCCATTTTCACCCAGAACCAGGCATTGGGAATGACGAAGTTCCACTTGAGCCACAGCACCAGCACGCCCGTGACGATGAGCGCGATCATCGAGTACTTGCCCACCCGTGCCAGACGCTTGGCGAAGTCCAGCAGCTCTCCACGGACTTCCGGCGACGCTTGCACCATCTTGCCGGCGATGATCGGCATCACCACCGAGTTCGATCCGCCAGCGACGAACGCCACGATGTGCACGAAAAACAGCAGCACCGCGAGTATTGCAGCAATGTCCATCGGTTCCCCCAAACCAAGACTCTCGGACTGACGCTAGCTCAGCCTGTGCGCGACAGCCAGCGCGGAAAACACGGGGTGCCGCACCCGCGGGCTCAGTCGCTCAGATCGAGCAGGCCTTCGCCGACGACAACGGCGTGCCCGCCAATCCCGCCATGCACGAGCTTGCCGCCATCCTTGCGCAACTGGATGGCGATCTGGCTGGGCCGGCCCATCTCGGTGCCTTGCCGGAGAACGAGTTCTTGCTGCCCGTCAGGAGCGTGCTCGGCAAGCAGCCCGATCAGCGCCGCAGCAGCAGCGCCCGTCGCAGGATCCTCACCCAGCCCCATGCCGGGTGCGAACATACGGGCCGCCAGCTGGTTGTCCGGCTCATCCGGCGTCTCGGTGAAGACATAGACCGAGTGATGGCCAAGCGGAAACACCTCGGACCAGCCTGCGGTATTGGGCTTGACCGCCCGCAGCGCGGTCGCGTCACGAACCGGCACGAGGTAGAAAATCACCCCGGCCGAGTAGACCGCCGGCGCGTAGGTGCCGCAGCCGATGTCAGCCGTTGTAAGCCCCAGCGCAGCGGCCATGGCAGCAGAACTCGGCGGCGCATCGACCTTGTGCGGGAGCGCCGGCAGCGCAAAGCGCGCAAACCCGCCGCGCTTGCCGTCGGTTTCGATCACGCAGGTGATCAGCCCGACCTCTTCCTCGAGCCGCACGGCCGACGTCCGGTGCTGCAAGCCCATCGCCACCGCAGCGCCAACCGTCGGATGGCCGGCAAAGGGCAGCTCCACCGCGGGCGTAAAGATGCGCACCCGGGCCGTGTGATGCTCGGCCTGCGGCTTGAGGACGAACACCGTCTCTGAGAGATTGAACTCGGCGGCGATGGCCTGCATCTGGTCGTCGAGCAGGCCGTCGGCCTTGAGCACGACGGCGAGCGGATTGCCCTTGAGGCGCTCCCGGGTAAAGACGTCGAGCAAGAGGTAGTTCAGCTTCATCTGACGCTCCAAAGCTGAGGCAGAACTGGCGGCCAGACACACATCAAGTCAAGCCGCTGGCGCGCCGTGCAAACCAGCTATGCCGGCGGTAGCGCAAAAGCCGCAGTGTCGAGGCCCAGTTCCTCACACAAGGCCTGTACGGCCACCGCGTGATCGTCGCGCTCGTGGAGACCCGAAATGGTGATGCAGCCTATCATCCCGGCATTCGCCACCCGAATTGGGAAGCCGCCACCGGCCATCACGAAGTCGGCGTCGTCCAGCCCGCGCCGCGGCAGGAAATGGTCGACCCCGCTCTTGTTCTCCAGCACCACCCGGTACGAACTCTTGGCCACCCGCTGCACCAGATTGGCCTTGCGCCGCACCCAGTGCTGGTTGTCACCAGTGGTCTTGGGCAACGCCGTGTAAAACAGCGGCCGCTCCCAGGTCCGCACGTCGCAGACGAGACCAAGCTCATCGCGCAGTCCGCGCTCGCGCACCCGCATGCCGAGCGAAAAGGCCACTGCTTCATCAAAGCGCGGAAACACCAGCTCCCGCTCCTGCTTGATGATGCGTTCGATATCGTCTTGGCTGGACATGGTGTCCCTCTTTTTTGGTATGCCGGCTCAAGCCGGTCGCAGCATCCAGTCGGCCGGATCGCGGCCCAGCGCAGCGCAGACAGCTGCGACGCCGAAACCATGGTCGTCGCGCTCCGGCAGGCCCGAGGTCGAGATGGCGCCAACGAAGCCAAGGCCCTTCACATGGATCGGGAAGGCGCCGCCGGCGATGGCATAGCTGGCCGGATCGGCTGCCCAGGATGGCTCAAGCAGACGTGGCTTGTCGCCCCGCTCCAGGACCAGCCGATAGCTGCTCTTGTGCAGCAGCCGCACCGTGCCGACCTTGCGCTCGGCCCAGGTGATATTGTGCGAGGAGGCACCCGCTGTCATGCCGATGCAGAGCGTCCGGTCCCAGAGATAGACGCCAACGGCGATGCCCTTGCCTGCAGCGTTAGCCGCGTCGCGCACATGCCCGACAAGGCGATAAGCGATGTCTTCGTCGAACCGCTCGAAGACCAGGCCCTGCTCCTGCTCCACGATCTTTTCTATATCGGCTTCGCTGCTCACTCCCGGCCCCTCCCCCGTTCGCGCCAGCGGTGTAGCGAGAATGCCCGGCCTTCGCTAGGGGCCGCGGCCGAAATCAGGTCGCGAGGTACTCGGTATAGGCGTCGATCAACGGCTGGCGGCTCGGCGGCTGGCCGGGAAAGTTCGGCACCGACGGATCGATCAGTACCCAGGGCGCCTTGCTGTCCGTCCAGATATTGCCGATCGGCTGGGCCCAGCTGATATCATCGAGATTGCCCGCCTTGATGATCAGCATGTCGGTGTTGCCCGCCGGCTCGTTCCAGATCTTGGTGCCGCACTCCGGACAGCCCAGCATGCGCACCACGCGGCCGCTGTCGGCGGCCTTGTTGAAGGCCACCGGCGTTCCCTTGGTGAGTGCGACGGTGGCCTCCTGCACCACCATCGAGAGCGAATGGGTGGTGCCCGAAAAGCGCTGGCAGTCCTTGCAGTGGCAGGCATAGACCGCGAGCGGCGCGGACTTCAGGCTATAGCGCACCGCGCCGCACTGGCACCCGCCCTCGACCGGAAAACGCGGCAGCTTGCCCATCTCATGCTCCTAACAAGTGCTTAACGCGCCGTTCAGAAAACATTCAGCAGCGCGCCCCCATAAGCCGCCCAGCTGTCGGCACGAGGCCGGCTTTCTGAACATTGGATATGACCATGAACCTTCTCGCTTCGCTTTTCCAGCGCTCCGCCCGCAACCGCGGCTACAACCACCTGCTGCAGCTCGACGACCGCCTGCTCAACGATATCGGCCTGTCGCGTGCCGACATTCACCAGGCAATCAAGCGCCGGACAACCACCCCGCGCAGCTTCGCGCATGAATAGAGCTCGGGCAGACCATTACCTCCCCGCTCGCATCTGAAGGGCCCGCGCGTTCCGCCGGGCCCTTTTCGTTTCCCCGCGCCCATCTCGATGCGCGGGTCAACGACTGCCTCAATCAGACACTGATCCTAACGGACTAGGGTCAACCGCAGCGCTGCCCTTGCCTCTGCGCGCCCGGCAGCGCTAACATGTCAGCACGTCCAACTCCTGGTGGCCCGTGACGATGCCGGCCGCCGTTCAGCGAAAATCGAGGGAACTTCATGCAATACACCCATCTGGGCCGTAGTGGCCTCTCCGTCAGCCGCCTGTGCCTGGGCACGATGAATTTCTCGTGGACCACCGACAAGGCGGACTCCTTCGCGGTGATGGACGCGGCCCACGCCAAAGGCATCAACTTCTTCGACACCGCCAACCGCTATGGCCGACCGGTTCCCGGCGTCACCGAAGAGCTGATCGGCGAGTGGTTCAGCCAGGGCGGCGGCCGGCGCGAAAAGACCGTGCTGGCGACAAAACTCTATGGCGCCATGGGCGAGTGGCCCAACGAGAGCAAGCTCTCGGCCCTCAACATCCGCCGTGCCCTCGACGCCAGCCTAAAGCGGCTGAAGACCGATTATGTCGACCTCTACCAGTTCCACCACATCGACCGCGACACGCCCTGGGACGAGATCTGGCAGGCCATGGAAGTGGCAGTGCAGCAGGGCAAGATCCTTTATGCCGGCAGCTCGAACTTTGCCGGCTGGCACATCGCCAAGGCGCAGGCCGAAGCCAATAAGCGCAACTACACCGGCCTGGTGTCCGAGCAGTCGATCTACAACCTCTTCGAGCGCACGGTAGAACTCGAAGTGCTGCCGGCCTGCATCGACTTCGGCATCGGCGTGATTCCGTGGTCTCCGCTCAATGGCGGCCTGCTCGGTGGCATCCTGAAAAAGTCCGAAGACGGCCAGCGCCGGCTCGAAGGTCGTTCGGCCGAGGCGGTCAAGACGCACCGCCCGCAGATCGAAGCCTATGAGAATTTCTGCGCCGAACTCGGCCACGAACCGGGCGACGTCGCCCTCGCCTGGTTGCTGCGTCAGCCCTCGGTCACCGCCCCGATCATCGGGCCGCGCACCGCCGGCCAGCTTGACGCCGCCGAACGGGCCGTCGAACTCAAGCTCGATGAAGCGGCGCTCAAGCGCCTCGACGAAATCTTCCCCGGCCACAAGCCGGCTCCGGAAGACTACGCCTGGTAGGTTTGGGAGGGGTCGAAAGGCCCCTCCTCATCCGGCCTTGCTGGCCGGCACTGCGGCCCAGCTGCGTTCAACCTGCGCCAGTTCAGCCACGTGCCCGAACATCCAGGCGATCCCGAACAGCGCGTAGTGGTTGCGCTCCGGCAGGAACTCGGCCACCGCGTCCTTGATCACATAGGTGCCATAGTCACGCTGCCCGGCGTCGCGCGCCGTGGTTTCAACGCAGATATTGGTGGTCACCCCGCAGATGATGAGATTGCGGACGCCCATGCCGGTCAGCACCGGTTCGAGCCGCGTGCCGTAGAAGGCGCTGGGCCGCGACTTGTCGATTACCACCTCATCGGGCCGCGCCCCGAGCTCCGGGATCAGCTCGATTTCCTCGGTGCCAAAGCCGAGCGAGTTGGAGGCAAGCCGGGCTTCCGGCGCAACGCCATGCAGCGCGCCAAAGTCCACCATGCCGGGCATGTACACATAGCGCGTAAAGATCACCGGCACGCCGCTCGCCCGCGCCAGGTTGACCAGTTTGACGCAGCCCGGGATGGCGGCGCGCAGCGGCGACATGTCTAGCCCGGATCGGCCCAGCGAGTCGGTGTCCGACATGAAGGCGCGCTGCATGTCGACGACGAGCACCGCCGTGTCGTGCTTGGGAACGTCGCCGTTGAACGGCAGGATCGGGTGCAACTCGGCCATCGGACTCTCCTGATAATTCATATTTCAACTATTTGTTCAGAAACTTCTGTGATCGGCAAGCCTTCCCGTGTCGTCGGTTTTAATGCGTTGTGCTTGCCGGGGCGCCCCGTCGGGTCCTAAGGCTGTTGGAAAGCCATCAAGGAGTTCCCAGATGCGCCTTCCTTCCCCCTCCACTTTCAGCCTTGTCGACAAGACCCCGCACCTCGAAGCCCGGACGCTCGGCGAACGCGCCTCCGACCGGATCGCCAACATTGTCGGCTCCTGGCGCTTCATCCTGATCCAGTCCGGTCTGCTGGCGATCTGGCTGGTGCTCAACTCCATCGCCTGGATCGCCCACTGGGATCCCTACCCGTTCATCCTGCTCAACCTGATGTTGTCGTTTCAGGCGGCGTTCACCGCGCCGATCATCATGATGGCGCAGAACCGGCAATCCGATATCGACCGGCACAAGGCGCAGCTCGACTATGACGTGAACCTGCGCGCTGAACTCGACATCACCGCGCTGCACGAAAAGATCGACCTGCTGCGAGCGCAGGACATCAGCCGGCTGATCGGCCTGATCGAAACGCTGACCCAAGAGCGGGTCAGCAACGCCGACCTCCAAGGCAAAGTTCCGCAATAATCCGCTGCCCTTCAGCCTCGCGTCAGCCTACGCTGCCATCGGTTCCGCGCCGGCCCGTCCCGGGCGTCACGAGGAGGATCACTTTGGCAACGCATCGCAATGGATATTCTGGGCTGCAGATCGGCCTGCACTGGCTGGTGATGGTGATGGTGGTGATCCAGATCGTCATCGGCGAAAACATGACCGAAATGGTTGAAGCCATCGAAGAAGGTGAAGCCGTCTCGGCCGGAGATGCCTTCTGGGGCAGCGTGCATTTCTGGCTCGGCCTGGGCATTCTCGCCGCCATGGCTTTCCGCCTGGCCGTCCGTCTTCGGACTGGCGTTCCCGCGCACGCGCCCGGCAGCTCGCCGCTGCAAAACCTGGCTGCGTCGGTCCTGCACTGGGCCTTCTACGTCGTGCTGCTTTCGGTCCCGATCAGCGGCCTCGTCGCCTACTACGGCCTCGCGGATGTCGGCGAAGTCCATGGACTCTCCAAGCCCCTTCTGATCGTGCTCGTCGCCATTCACGCGGGCGCGGCGCTCTACAACCAGTTCATCCGCAAGGACGGCACCCTCACCCGCATGCTTCGCCCGCAGGCCTGAGCCAGAAAATGCAAACGGGGGCCGAGGCCCCCGTTCTTCGTCCGACTATGACGAGTCGGATTAGTTCTTGTTCTTGTCGACCAGCGCGCCGGCCTTGATCCACGGCATCATGCCGCGGAGCTTTTCGCCAACGGCTTCGATCTGGTGCTCGTCCGCAAGACGACGCGTCGCCTTGAAGCGGCTCGAACCGCCCTTGTATTCCTGCATCCATTCCGACGTAAACTTGCCCGACTGGATGTCGTGCAGCACGCGCTTCATCTCGGCCTTGGTTTCCGAGGTGATGATGCGCGGACCCGAGACATACTCGCCCCACTCGGCAGTGTTCGAGATCGAGTAGTTCATGTTGGCGATGCCGCCCTGGTAGATCAGGTCGACGATCAGCTTCACTTCGTGCAGACACTCGAAATACGCCATTTCCGGCGCATAGCCGGCTTCCACCAACGTCTCGAAACCGGCGCGGATCAGTTCGACCAGACCGCCGCAGAGCACGACCTGCTCACCGAACAGGTCGGTCTCGCATTCCTCGCGGAAATTGGTCTCGATGATG